>DATEPN010000553.1:0-6964 GCA_035273225.1 Acidobacteriaceae bacterium
CTGCGTTGGCGGAGTACGAAGCGAAGCAGGCGCGAGGGGTTGCGCTCGAAAAGCATCTAGCCACGGCGAAGGCGCAGGGAGGCGAGTGGCCTGCGGGACAGACGTGGGCGCAGGTGCTGAAGCGGCCGGAGGTGACAATCGAGACGATCTGGCCGATGCTGCGCGAGCAGTTGCAGGATACGGTGTTTGGCCCGTGGCATGAACCGACACAGGACGGGCACCTCTCGGCGCATGTGCGCAACGAACTGAAGACGGTCGAGACGGAGATCAAGTATGCGGGCTATCTCGACCAGCAGAAGAAGTCGATTGAGAAGCTGAAAAACGCCGAGGAGCGCGGCATTCCGGAGTGGTTTGATTACACGCAGGTGAGCGGGCTTTCGCGCGAGATGCAGGAGAAGCTGACGCGCGTGCGGCCGGCGACGCTGGGGCAGGCGAGCCGGATTCCGGGCGTGACGCCGGCGGCGCTGAGCCTGGTGAATGTGTACATCGAGATTCAGGCGCGGCGGCAGGCCGCGAACGCCTAGCCGCTACTGCTCGTAGCCGCCGTCGCCGCCGTAGGCCAGGTTGTCGAAGCGGGTGCAGCGGCCGATCCAGGCGAGTTCGACGGTGCCCGTCGGGCCGTTACGCTGCTTGGCGATGATGATCTCGGCCTTGTTGTCCAGCTCGGGATCGGGCTCGCCGTTCTCGCCGCGGTTGTAGTAGCTCTCGCGGTGGATGAAGGCGACGACGTCGGCGTCCTGCTCGATGGAGCCGGATTCGCGCAGGTCGGAGAGGAGCGGCTTCTTGTCCGTGCGCTGTTCCGATCCACGCGACAGCTGCGACAGCGCGATGACGGGGATGCTGAGTTCTTTGGCGAGCGCTTTCAGGCCGCGCGAGATGGCCGAGACTTCCTGGGTGCGGTTCTCGTAGCGTTTTGCGCCGGGGCCCATGGTGCCGGCGGTCATCAGCTGCAAATAGTCGACGACGATCAGGTCGAGGCCGCCGATGGATTGGCGGAGGCGGCGCGCCTTGGCGCGCATTTCGGTCAGCGATATGCCTGGGGTGTCGTCGATGAAGACCTTGGCTTCGACGAGACGCTCGAGGGCGTTGGTTAGCTTCTGCTGGTCTTCGCGGAGGAGGAAGCCTTTCTGGATCTTCTGCGAGTCGACGAGGGCCTCGGAGGCAAGCATGCGTCGGAGGAGGGACTCCTTCGACATTTCGAGGGAGAAGACCGCGACGACTTTGCCGCCGTGGATGGCTGCGTTCTGCGCGATGTTGATGGCGAAGGCGGTTTTGCCCATGGAGGGGCGGGCGGCGATGATGACGAGTTCGGAGTTCTGGAGGCCGCTGGTCATGCGGTCCAGTTCGTCAAAGTGCGTGGCGAGGCCGGTGACCTCGCGCCCTTCTTTGTAGAGGTTGTCGATGGTTTTGAAGGATCCGGCAACGATTTCGTGCACGCTGGCGAAGCCGCGGCTGATGCCTTTTTCGGTGACTTCGAGCAGCGCGCTTTCGGCGTCGTTCAGAACATCGATGGCGCCTTCGCTCTGGTCGGCGGCGCGGGTGATGGCGGTCGAGCAGATGTTGATCAGCTGGCGGAGGAGGGACTTGTCCTTGACGATGCGGACGTACTCTTCGATGGAGAGCCGCCGCGGCAGGCCTTCGGTGAGGGACGCGAGCCACGCCACGCCGCCGACGGATTCGATTTCCTTGCGCCTGGCCAGCTCCTCGCTGAGGGTGACGATGTCGACGACGTGGCCGGTATCGATGAGCTCGCCCATGCGCGCAAAGACGCGCTGGTGGGCGGTGAGGGCGAAGTCCTCGGGGCGAATCATCGCCGAGGCATCGTTATAGGCGTGGTTGTCGAGCAGGACAGCGCCGAGGATGGTG
Source organism: Acidobacteriaceae bacterium (assembly GCA_035273225.1). Taxonomy (GTDB): domain Bacteria; phylum Acidobacteriota; class Terriglobia; order Terriglobales; family Acidobacteriaceae; genus Palsa-343. The sequence continues at coordinate 1,867 of DATEPN010000553.1, forward strand.
CGCTCGGCGTCGAGCGAGGCGGGGAGGCCGCGCTCGAATTCAATATCGGGGGTAGTGGCCATGACCTGCTTCGAGTTTAGGAGAATGGCTGCCGAAAACCCCCATGTGAATATTGCGAAGAATTGGTACTCCGGTGTGAATATCGGGGCGTTACCGGGGCGGTTCCTGATGGCCTTCCGCGGCCCCGGGCGTCTATCATAAGGGTGTCCCCCAACATGGTGTCTTCTATGCGAAAGTCGTTGTTTCTTGTGCTTCTCCTGGTGTGCGGATGGGGAATGGTGCGCGCACAGCAGGCCGAATCGGTAAGCCCCGGCCAGCAGCAACCGCCGGAGGTGAAGGAATTTCAGGCGCTCGAGGATCAGTGGAGCGCGGCGGCCGTCAAAGCCGACCAGTATCAGCTCGAATACCTGCTGTCGCCCGTCTACATCGACATCGCCGCCAACGGTGACGTGACCACGCGCAACCAGCAGATCGCAGCGATGTTCGACAAAGGTGGTCCGCAGCTGGTCAGCATGGAGCAGCGCGTCGTCAGCGTGCGGACCTTCGGCGATACGGCGCTGGTCAGCGGCACCTACATCATGAAGCTTCACGACAGTGGCAAGACGCGCGAGGAACGCGGCATCTTTACCCATGTGTACGAGCGCGCCCGCAATCACTGGGCCTGTGTGAACGCGCAGCGTACGGCGGTTGTGGACCTGACGCCGGGCAGGGGGCGGAAGAGCCAGCAGAAGAGCGAAGCGTCGCCATTCCATTTTCCGCTGTTGCACAAGGATGCGGAACCCGCGCAATCGACAGCGCAGGCCAACGCTCCGATTGAGCCGAAGCAGTAGTGCAAACCGCCAGCCCGGAGGCCATGATCTACAAACCCGCTCCGCACACGCGACCGATCTGGGCTGAAGTTTCGCGCCGCCGTCTCCTGCACAATTACCGGCTCCTCGAGCATCTGGCCGGGCCGGATGCGGCCCTGCTGGCCGTGATCAAGGCCAATGCGTACGGCCATGGGCTGGAAGGCTGCGCGCGCGCACTGGGTACGGCCGATGTGAAGTGTTTTGGGGTGACGAGCGTCGAAGAGGCCGTTTGCCTGCGGTCGATCGCTCCCGCGGCGCGGATCCTGGTGATGTCCGGACTGAGTCGTGGAGAAGCCGAGGCTGTGCTCGAGCACAATCTCACGCCGGTGGTCTGGGATCCAGCGCATTGCGATCTGCTGATTGAAGCGGCGGATCGCCGCGGCGCGGCAGCGGGTTCGATCCGCGTGCATCTGGAAATCGACACGGGCATGTCGCGGCAGGGCGTTCAGCTCAGGAATCTGCTGGCCCTGCTGGAGTGGTTTGGACCCGAGTCGCCGCTGCGCATCGAAGCCGCCATGACGCATTTCCACTCGCCGGAGGATCGCGCCGCGACCCTGTCGCAAATCAAGGCATTGACGACTGCGGTGCAGGTTCTGACGCAGCAGGGAATCCGGCTGAAATTTTTGAGTGCGGGCAGCTCGGCCGACGTGCTGGATCAAGATTCTCCTGAGGTGACCGAACTGGCCGCGCAGTGCGGCGCGCGGCGCATGTTCCGCACCGGGTTGGCGCTCTACGGATACGCGCCGTCCGGCGGGAACGGTCATGGACTGCAGCCGGTTCTTTCGTGGAAGACGAAGGTTCTTTCGTTGCGGGAAATCGAGGCGGGAACGACGGCCGGATACGGAGCGACGTTTCGGGCCGAGCGGTTCACGCGGCTGGCTCTGCTGCCGGTCGGCTATGCGGACGGCCTGAGCCGCGCGCTTTCGAATCGCGGCGCGGTGCTCATCGGCGGGCAACGGGCGCCCATTGCCGGGCGCATCTCCATGGATCAGACGATGGTCGATGTCACCGACATACGGCGCGTCGCCGTGGGCGACGAAGCGGTCCTCATCGGGACGCAGGCGAGCGAAACCATGACTGCCGCTGAGATGGCGAAGCTCACCGGCACGATTTCCTACGAGGTGCTCTGCGCGATTGCTGCGCGGGTGCCGCGGGTGATGGCGGACTGATGTTCGGTAATCTCTATCGGCGCTGGATGATTGCGTGGGAGACGGCCCTCACGACGCGCGACGAGAATCGCGTCGTTCGTCCGGTGGAGTGGGGCTTTGAGTGGCTGGAGGACTTCATTGCCGCCGCCGGTCTCAGCGCGGAGGTCGCTCGCGCCGAACGTGACCCGGCTGCTGCCGAATCCGCGATGCTCGCGGTGAACGAGGCCATCGTGCGGAACAGCGATGCGTTTTTCGACTATCGCATGCCGTCGGATTTCCGCCTGGAGAGGCGCGCGCCGCAGCTTTTTCCGACGAATGTTCGCCCGGAGACGCTCCGCCGGGACGCGCAACTGAAGCAGCGTGCGGAAGACGGGAAGCTGAAGCACGCGGAATTCCTGCGGTTCACGTCGCCGGTGCGCACGCCTTATCCGGAAAACGACCTGGTGAACGCGCGCTGGTATCCTGCGCCCACGGAGAAGCAGCAGGGCAAGCCGCGGCAGGCGATGATTGTGATGCCGCAGTGGAACGCAGACGCCTTCAGCCACAACATTCTCTGCTCGGCGTTCACCCGCTGTGGGGTATCGGCGCTGCGTTTGAGCAAGCCGTTTCACGATATTCGCCGCCCGGCGGAGCTTGAGCGGTCGGATTACGCGGTGAGCTCGAACATTGGCCGCACGATCGCTGCGTGCCGACAGGCGGTGGTGGACGTCCGCTGTTGTGTGGACTGGCTCGCCACGCAGGGATACGAGCAGTTCGGGATTCTGGGCACCAGCCTCGGATCCTGCTATGCCTTCATCGCGAGCGCGCATGATCCGCGGATTGCGGTGAACGCCTTTAATCATGCGTCGATGGCCTTTGGCGATGTGGTCTGGACGGGGCAGAGCACGCGGCACATCCGCGCCGCCTTCGAGCAGGCCGGCATGACGCAGGATCAGTTGTACCGGCTGTGGACGGGCATCAGCCCGGTCAGCTATATGGAGAAGTTCGCCGCGCACGCGAAGAAGGTGCTGGTCGTCCACGCGCGCTACGATCTGACCTTCCTGCCGGAGTTCTCCGAGCAGGTGCTGGCGGCTTTTGCGGCCCATGGCATCGACTTCGTGTCGAAGGTGCTGCCCTGCGGGCACTACACGACCGGCGAGACGCCCTACAAATTCATGGACGGCTGGTGGCTGGGCTCGTTCGTGTACTCGGCGTTCAGGAAGCTGGCGCAGACAGCATCCGCGTCCGTACCTGCTCAGTCGGAAGGGAATCGTCCGGATTTTGTGGAAGATTAGCTCTCGAGATGCACGGTGGCCATGGCCAGGGCTTTTGTGTGCGTGAGCGAAAGTGAAACATGCCGCACCCCGAGCTGTCCGGCAATGGTACGGGCACGCCCACTCAGGTGCAGGGTGGGACGCTGCCCCGGGAGGCGCCGCACCTCCAGTTCCTTCCACGAAACGCCGTGCTGGATCCCGGTGCCGAGGGCCTTCGCGCCGGCTTCTTTGGCGGCGAAACGAGCGGCAAAGCTCTCCGCAGCGGCGGCTCTGGCGCGGCAATAGGCGATCTCGTCGTCGGTGAAGATACGCCGCAGGAATCGCTCGCCGAAGCGCTCGATGGAATGCGCGATCCGCTCTACTTCGACCAGATCGATGCCTGTGCCCACCAGCATGTCGCCACAGTAGCACAGCGCCAGTTCTTTAGAGCCTGCGGTAACACTTCCGCGTTAAGGCGTCGGAGCGAAAATCCGATGAAGCCAGTGTGGACGCTAACGGTCTCTCTTCATGCACACCGAACGAATGGGATCTGCACCTCTGCGCTTTCTGCGAGGATGCACCGCGCGCCGTACGTTTTCTAACCGGGGCGGTGATGGCCTGTGGCGGAGGCCTGATCAGCCGGGGTCTGGACGCGGGGCGAGCGGCTGCCATCGAGTTTCAGTTCGCCCGCGCTGCGTGCGACGAGATGTACAGCGTGATCGTGACAGCGGGCCTGCAGCTGAGCGCGCAGTCGCATCAGATGCTGGCGTCGCTTTGCCAGTGCACGCGGGAGATGCAGCCCCTGACGCACGAGGATCTCGTGCACGTCGATCTCAGGATCTACACCGTTCCGGCGTCGTCCTCGCTGGGCCCCGGTCTCTGGCTGCTGTCGCCCGAGGCGGCGTAGCAGCGCTGCATCAAATTCGCTGCAATTCACGGGCTCTCGCCGTAGTATCTCCTCATGCAGGGGACGGGCAGAGTGTGGGACGCCGTCATCGTGGGCGCGGGGCCGGCCGGATGCGCTGCCGCCTACGATCTGGCGGCTGCCGGATGCGCCGTCCTGCTCTTCGATCGCGCTGAGTTTCCGCGCCACAAAGCCTGCGCCGGCGGACTGACCCGGAAGACGCTGCGCGCGCTGCGCTTCTCGGTCGCGCCGGTGACGCGAGCCACGATTTCCGCTGTGACGATTGAAAAGAGCCGGAGCGAGACGGCGACCCTCGCCAGCCGCAGTCCGGTTTGCGCGATGACGGTTCGGCAGGAGCTGGACGACTTCTGCCTGCGGCAGACGCTTGCTCGCGGAGCGCAGTTTGCGCGGATGGGCCCGATTCAGTCCATCGAAAGTTCTGACGAAACTGTCACGGTTCGCACTGCTGATTCCGCGCACACGGCGCGGTTCCTGGTCGGCGCCGACGGTGTGCACAGCCGCGTTCGCCAGCTTGTTTATGGCGATCATCCCGGCTGGTTCCGTCGCGGATTTGCTCTGGAAGCTGCCGTCTGCCCTTCGCATGGCCCCGACTCCGACCTGATCTTTGACTTTGCGCCGATCCGGCAGGGGTATGGATGGGTTTTCCCCAAGCGCGATCACCTCAATGTGGGGCTCTACACCGAGTCGGCGTCGGAGAAGATTGACCGGGCCCGGCTCAGCGCGTGGATCAGCGAGCGATACGACGGCGCCAGGGTCGACCATATGGCCGGCCAGTACCTCGGCTTCGGGGCGGAGAACGCGCCGCCTAGCTCGGGAAGGGTTTTCCTGGTGGGGGATGCGGGAGGATTCGCCGACCCACTCACCGGAGAAGGGATTCACGGGGCGGTCTCGAGCGGGCAAGCCACGGCGGCGGCGATCCTGTGCGCTTTGCACGGCGGCGGCTCT
>DATEPN010000554.1:0-11510 GCA_035273225.1 Acidobacteriaceae bacterium
TGGCATTGTGGAGGGCTCGGTCGCCCGTTCCGCCGGCCGCGTGCACATGACGCTACAGCTGATTCAGGCGGACTCGGATTCGCACCTTTGGGCGGACAGCTATGACCGCGACGCGGACGACCTTGCCCTGCCGGACGAGGCTGCTCAGGCGATCGCCAGACGGCTGAACAGCGCTGTTTCTCTGATTACGCCCACCCGATATGTCAATCCCGCGGCGCACGACGCGTATCTCCAGGGCAAGTACTTATGGTTCAGCAGTGCCGCTCCCGAATCGGGGAAGTACTTTCAGAAAGCAATCGAAATCCAGCCTGACTACGCCATGGGCTGGGCATGGCTGTCAATGTACTCCGGGGGCGCCACTGTAGCCGGAGTTCTGGATCCGCGCCTCGGCATGGACCGTATGGAAGAGGGCGCGAGCAAGGCCATGCAGCTCGATCCGAATCTGGCGGAGGCGCACCAGGCCATGGCGGCCGCGCTGGCCTTCCACCGCTGGGAATTCGTATCGGCCGACCAGGAGATCCTGCGTGCCATTCGCCTCGATCCCCACAATGCCGAGCTTTATCACCTGCGCTCCAAAATTCTCATCATCCTGAACCGTTCCACGGAGGCGATCGACAGCGAGAAGCAGGGCATGGAGATCAACCCTTTCGAGAAGCCCTGGGAGCTGATGTATTCCTATTTGTCCGCGCGGCGTTATGACGACGCTATTCAGGAGGGAGAGCTGCGCCTGAAGGACTTTCCCACCAATCCGACCCTCCTGTCGCTGATAACCGACGGCTACCGCTGCAGGAACATGTATCCAGGGGCTGGAACTGCCACACCCACAGGCCCCGGCGACATCGCGACCTTCTCCTTCTCCTGCGGCGGGTTGAGCATCGGTTTTGCATCGCGACTGGATAAAGCCCCCGGAAAGCCGCAGTCTGCGGCTGCCCTGCGGCGGGCCTATGAACAAGGCGGGCTGCACGGAACTGTCCGCTGGCAGCTTGCGCGACGCGAAATGCAGTCGAAGAGCGCCTACGTTTCTCCTGTAGAACTCGCCTCCTACCACGCGCTGCTCGGCGAGCGGGAGCCGGCCCTGGCTCTCCTCAACGAAGGCTTTAACCAGCATTCCCCCGACATACTCTACATCCAGACCGAACCGGCCTTTGACTTCCTCCGCGCCGACCCGCGCTACCGCGCTTTGGTCCACAAGATCGGCCTGGCTGAAGCGCAGCCGTAAAGCGCACCTGCTCACTCACCGGCCCCCGCCCGGCGCAGGCGATGCGCAAACAAAAAAATTCCATCTCCCCCGGAACCAAACCAGCCCCGCCCTCGTACCCCTTGACATCCGACAGGACCCCGGCCTACCCTCCTGTCGAGTATCGAGGGGACCACAATGCCGGCATCGACCGACCTTCTCCAGGGAACCCTGGACCTTCTCATCCTGCAAACGCTCTCGCTCGAGCCCATGCACGGCTGGGGAGTCGCCCAGCGCATCCAGCAAGTCTCCAAAGACGCCCTGCAAATCGGACAGGGCTCCCTCTACCCCGCTCTCTACCGCCTCGAATACAAGGGCTGGATCAAATCGGAGTGGGGCAATTCCGAAAACAATCGCCGCGCCAGGTTCTACCGCCTCACCGCCGCGGGCCGCCGGCAACTACAAAGTGAACTCGAAACCTGGGATCGGCTTTCCGCCGCGATTCAGCTCGTCCTCGGCCGCGCATCGGAGGTCTCGCGATGATCACGGAATTCCTCACCCGCCTGCGTTTCTTCTTCTTCCGCAAACGGCGCAGTGAAGTCGATGCCGAACTCCAGTTTCATCTCGAGCAGTCCATCGCCGCAAAAATCGCGCAGGGCCTCTCCGCTGCCGAAGCGCGCCGTCGGGCGCTCGTCGAGTTTGGCGGCGTCCAGGCGACCCGCGAGCAATGCGAAGAGCAGCGTCCCGGCTGGTGGATCGGCGCCATCTCCCAGGACGTCCGCTACGCCTGCCGCGGCATCCTCGCGCACCGCTGGTTCTCCGCGGCCATCATCGTCACGCTCGCGCTCGGCATAGGACTGAACACCATGGTCTTCACCCTGGTGAACGCGGTGCTGTTCAAACCGGTGCCGGTTCCGAATGGCGAACGCCTCGTCTCCATCATGGGCCGCAACGCCGCCGGCGGCCCCAACCAGCCCATGTCCTGGCCCGACTTTCAGGACTACCACGCGCAGGCCTCGTCCTTCGCATCCTTCGAGGCCACCACCGATCAGCCCGGCATTCTCAGCGAAGCCGGCATCGCGCCCCAGCAGTATCACCTCTCCGGCGCAACCGCCGGCATCTTCTCGATGGTCCAGGGAAAGCCGCTGCTCGGCCGCGCCTTCCTCCCCGCCGACGCCACTCCCGGCGCAGCACCCGTCCTCGTCATCAGCTACAACGTCTGGCAGGAGCGCTACGGAGCCAATCCGCGCGTCGTCGGTCGCCAGGTCCATGTCAACGGGCAGCCCGCCATGATCGTCGGCGTCATGCCCAGCGGTTTCCACTTCCCGGCCAATGTGGACCTTTGGAAGCCCCTCATCCCCACACCGGACCTCGCCAAACGTGATAACCGGACGCTCCGCGCCTACGCCATCCTGAAGCCCGGCGTCTCCATCAGCCAGGCCAGCGTTGAGCTGGACGGCATCGCCGCGCGGCTCGCCAGGCAGTTTCCCGCCGACAAGGACCTCGGCGTCAGCCTCCTCACCTTCCAGCAGCGATTCAACGGCGGAGAGATTCGCATCATCTTCCTGCTCATGCTCGGAGCCGTCGGCTTCGTTCTGCTCATCGCCTGCGCCGACGTCGCCAACATGATGCTCAGCCGCTCCCTCGGCCGCCAGCGCGAGATGTCCATCCGCACCGCCCTCGGCGCTTCGCGCTGGCGCCTCGTGCGCCAGTTGTTGATCGAAAGCGTGCTGCTCAGCACCATGGGCGGCGTTCTCGGCCTCGTCCTCGCCTCCGGCGGCGTGCACTGGTTCGATCTCTCCACCAAAGAGATTCGCCCCTACTGGATTCTCTTCACGATGAACTTCGCGGTCTTCGGCTATTTCGCGGCGCTCTGCATTCTCAGCGGCCTGATCTTTGGCGTCGCCCCCGCCCTGCGCAGCTCCCGGCCCGACCTCATCGGCATCCTCAAGGAAGGCGCGCACAGCATCAGCCGTCACCGTGGCGGATGGCTCTCCAGCGGCCTCGTCGTCGCTCAGTTCGCCCTCACCCTCGTCCTGCTCACCGGAGCCGGCATCTTCGTCCGCAGCCTCCTGCACAGCCTCTCCGTCAACCCCTTCATCCCCGCCACGCAATTAACCACCGCGCGTCTCCAGTTGCCCGACCAGCAATACAAGGATGCCGATGCGCGCCGCCGTTTCTTCGAGCAGCTTCTCCCCCGCCTGCGCGCCATCCCCGGCGTCACGCATGCTGCCATCACGTCGAACCCGCCGGCACTCGGCGCGCCATGGCGTCAGGTCGAAATCGAGCACGCCCCCGCGCAGAACCCCTCGCAGCGCCCGTGGATTGACCTCGTCGCCGCCTCCCCTGGCTACCTCCAAACCATCCATCTGCCGCTGCTCCAGGGTCGCGCCTTCAACGACATCGACGGCAGCGCCGATCACGAATCCGCCATTCTCAGCCGCGATGCCGCCAATCACCTCTGGCCCAACCAGAATCCCATCGGCCATCGCTTCCGCCTCTACGATCAGCAGAACAAACCGACCGCCTGGATCTCCGTCGTCGGCATCTCCGCCGATATGGAGCAGGACCTGCATGACACCGATCCCAAGCCGCTGCTCTTCGTTCCGTATCGCCTCGAAAGCTGGGACAACGTTGCGCTGATCGTCGAATCCAGCGCCGACCCGCTGCCCGCCATGCGCAGAGCCGTGCAGAGCCTCGACCCCGATTTGCCGCTGAGCGAGCCATGGCGTCTCAACGATGCCATCGACCACCAGCTCTGGCTCATCCGCGTCTTTGGCAATATCTTCATCAGCTTCGCGCTCATCGGGCTCCTCATGGCATCCGTCGGCCTCTATGCCGTCATCGCGCACGCAGCATCGAGCCGCACCCAGGAGATCGGCGTCCGCATCGCGCTCGGCGCCACCATGCGCAACATCCTCCTGCTGGTCATGAAACGCGGCCTCTGGCAGATCACTGCCGGACTCGCCCTCGGCATGGCCGCGGCCTGGCCCCTCGCCCGCCTCCTCACCTCGAAGGTCGTCGGCGGCTCCTCCTCCAATCCCCAGGTCTTTCTCTGTGTCGCCGCAACGCTGGCCCTGGTGGGCGTCTTCGCCTGCTGGCTCCCCGCTCGGCGAGCCAGCTCCCTCGACCCCGTCAAAGCCATTCGCTACGAATGAGTGCTGGCAGTAGCAGTCAGCAGTCAGCAGTCAGCAGTCAGCAGTCAGCAGTCAGCAGCTACAGTTAGCAGTTAGCAGTCAGCAGCTACAGTTAGCAGTTAGCAGTTAGCAGTTAGCAGTTAGCAGTTAGCAGTTAGCAGTTAGCAGTTAGCAGTTAGCAGTTAGCAGTTAGCAGTTAGCAGTTAGCAGTTAGCTGCAAGCTGCCAGCTGCAAGCTGCCAGCTTCAGTAGTAATACTTCGTCCTCGCCGTCCACGGCGACTGCGGATACTTCCCATGCAGCGCCGAAAACGCCGCCTTGCTCACCGCGTGCATCTGCTCTGCGCTCGCCTTATCCTGCCAGTCCGACGCCCCGTAGCGCGTCGCCCGCACCGTCAGCGCCAGCGCCTCGGGAACGCCCGCCTCCTCCGGATGCGCGTTCGCATACGCGATCACCCGATTCCCAAGCAGCACCACGCCGTCCTTTGTCGCGGTCAGGCGCTGCGCCTCCGCCCGCCCCGCCGCCACATCCACCGCGCTCAGAAACGCCGACGCATCCGGCACATCCAGTTGCGGCGACTCGCTCGTAAACCGCCCCCTCCACTCCGCGTCCCACCAGTTGTCGCGGTACGGATCGAGTTCTCCAATCGCCTCCAGCCGTGTCGTGCCCGATTCCAGATACGGCCGCAGCCCCGGATTTTTCAGGATCGCCACCTCCGCCGCAAACCCCACGCCCGCCACCCCGCGCAACGCCGCCGGCAGCAGCGGCTGCAACTGCGCCGCGCTCGCCGCATCTTCCAGCGCCACGCTCCGCGTCCACGCCGCCAGCGCCACATCCTGCCGCAGATTCGGCGGCAGCCGTTCCGACTTGGCCGCCTCCACCCACAGCCGCAGCGGCACATCATGATTGAGCGCCTTCGCCGCGTCCTCGTCGAACTGCGCAGGATGATCGTCACTGGGACAGCGCCCCAGCACCTGCATCCACTCCGCGTTCGCCGGACACGGCCAGCTCGTCTTCGGCTTGTCGGTGGACGAAAACGCCTCGCCGCTCATGTCCACCCGCGGCGCATACTCCAGAAACTCATCGAAGCTCCGCGCCAACGCCATCCGCTGCCCAAGCAGCGCATTCTGGTTCGAACTCGGCCCGCGCCGGATCACCTCCGGCAGCCGCGCCTCCAGCAGCTTCCGCGCCTCATCCCCGCGCTTCATCCCGGCCAGCAATCGCACCCGCTGAAAGAACACCGTGTCGTACGCAGGACTCGTCGCCGCCACCTTCTCCGCCGCAGCGACCAACTCCGAGGCCGCCGCATCCTGCGCACCTGCCTTGTACAGCGCCAGCACCAGCCAGGGCAGCCCGTGCGTTCGATGCCAATAATCGAGAGCATCGTTCTTATCCGTGTTGCGCCAGTCCTCGATCCAGTCCAGCAGCGGCGGACGCGGCGCCGGATCGACGTGCTTCACCAGCACAAAATTCAGATCCGCCAGATCGTTCGCAAAGTTGGCATCCGTCTCCGGCCCCGCCAGCGCCGCGCAAATCTCCGCCAGCCGCTTCTGCGGTTCCGTGCGAATGCGCACAAAATTCAGCTCCAGCTGCACCGCCTCGCGCGACGGCTTCGGATCGCTCTCCGCCAGCAACTTCTCCAGCAGCTGCTGCGCCTGCTGCATCGTCGTCGTATCAAACGTCGCCAGATCCGCGCTGTACGGATCCGTCGCCTTGCCCATCGCAAACGCCTTCCGCACCAGCGCCCGCGCCTCCAGATACGCGCCCCACCCGCTCCACGGCGAAGCCCTGTCCTGCGCGATCGCCGCAAACGCCTTCGCCGCATCGTCGAATTGCTGCGCGTAAAATTCCGCCGCCGCCGTCTGATACCCGCGATCCTGCCGCAGCAACTCCGGACTGCCCGCCGCAGCCGCCTCCGGCACGGTGGTCGGCGGAGAAGGGACCGTCGTCCCTGAACCGTTGGCCCAAATCTGGATGGGAGGCATTCCGTGCCGGCAATTCGCAAACACCGCGTCCTGTCCGCGAATCCAGTCCGCCAGCGTTGCGCTGGTATAGCCCCAGGCCCGCGCCCGGGCGTGCAGCGTCAGCACCGCCGTATGAAAAGCCGCGTCGGGGCAATTCACCGTATCGCTGGCAAACTCCACCATCCCGTCCTGATTCACCGGCAGTCCCGGCAGAGAAGCCTTGGCATTCGCTCCCGGAACGAACTGCGCCCGCGCGCGCACCCACTGCGTCGGCGCATTGCCCGCAGCCCGTGCCGCACGCTGCGCCTCCTGCGCCGCAGCCAGCTGCTCCGGCGTCAGCTTGCTCCAGTCTTCCTCCCGCGGCACCGCCGGCGCATACGCCTTCTGCTCCTCCGCCGACAAGCGCCCGCCGTTCAGATACCGATACGCCACCGCGTAATCATTCGAATCGAGCCCCGCCTCGAGCAATCCCAGATCGCCCTTCGCAAAGCCCGCCGCGTTGTCCGGCAACTTCGCGTTGATGAAAACATCCGGCTCCCAGTCCGGCCCGCACGCCTCCACGCCCTCCCAGGCCGCCAGCGCCACCGCCACCACCACACCCGCCACCACCGCGCCGAACCCCACCCACCACGTCCTCTGGCGAATCCACTCCCCACCCCTTGTCGCTGAACACATACACGCGCCGCCCCGCCATCTCCGCCGGCCACGGCTCCGTCGTTGAAACCCCCACCGCGCCCGCGCACAGCGGCTCGCGAATCCTGAAGTCTTCCGCCGGTCCTTTGTGCGGCTCCATGCGGAACATCATCGGCACCGCCTCATCGATCGGCAGTTCCCCGAGCCAGCGATCCTGCGAGCACCACGAGGCCAGCGCCGTGATCGAAAGCGGAAGACCCGCCGGCATCCGCGCCCGCACCTGCTCCAGCAGACTGCGGTAGAACGGCCGCTGGCTCTGCGTCGCATCGAAGTCAATTTGCAGAGCCCCGATTTTCCCGTTTCCGCTCCCCGGTTCTTCTGCGCTCGTCAGAATCGCCGCAGCTGCCGCATCGCGATTCGCCTGATTCAGCACCGCGCCGCGCGCCGCCCCTTGGCTCCCGGCCTCGATGCGCACCACCGCGATCCGTGTCACCCCCGCGGGCAGCCACACCGGATTCCGCCGCGGCGTGCTCTCCACCGTCAGCCCAATCGTCACCGTCTGGTCGAGCGTCGCCACCGCGACCGCGCTGGGATCAATGCCGCGCAGGTCTTCCCGCCGCTCCCAGGCCCACAGCGTCAGGCGCGGCAACCCGGCCATCCGCGGCGACCCCGCCATTCGCGGCAACGCGTGCACCGGGAGCGCTGCGTCCGAGCGCACGCACAGCGATGCGGCCACAGCAGCCAGCACCATCACTACCGCGGTCGGAAGCCGTACGGTCCCTTGCATGTCAATGGAAAAGCCTTACACCAACCGCGGCCACCACCCCGCCGCGCGCACTTCTTTCAGGCGCCGTTCTTGTTCCGCAGCGTTTTCAGCCACGACTTCTTCTGCGGCGCCGGAGCCGGCGCGGCCGCCATGTCCGTCCTTAGCTCCGCCAGCCGTCCCGTCGAGTCGCGGTGCAGCCGCTGCAAATCCGTGCTCATCTGCGACGCCAGCTGATACCGCGCATCGGGCTTCTTCTCGAGCGCCTTCATCAGCACCGGATGCATCTCCATCGGAACCGCCGCATTCAGCGTCCACACCGGCGCCGGCTCATCGTAGAGAATCGCCCTGCAAATCTCTTCCGGATTCGCCCCCGGAAACGGCAGCTGCCCGCTCGCCATCTCGTACAGCATCGCGCCCAGCGAAAACAGATCCGAGCGCGCGTCCAGTTCCTCGCCGCGCACCTGCTCCGGAGACATATACGCCGTCCCCGCCAGCACCCCCGGAACTGCCGCCGTGCGCTCCGCCCCGTGCCCATCGCCGCCGGCAGCGACTCCCGGTGTCCGCGGCATGCCGAAATTCAGCACCTTCGCGAATCCCCGCCGCGTGATGAAGACATTCGACGGCTTGATCTCCCGATGCACGATGCCCCGCGAGTGCGCCGACGCCAGCGCATTGGCCACATCCGCGCCCACATGCACCACCCGCTCCATCGCCAGCGGCCCACTCGCCATCAGCTCCTCGAGCGACGTGCCCTCCAGGAACTCCATCACCAGGAACACCCGATCGGCCGCTTCGTCCACCTCGTAGACCGTGCAGATGTTCGGATGATTCAGCGTCGCCAGCGTCGCCACCTCGCGCCGCAGCCGTTCCATCGCCACCCGGCTGGCCTTCAACTCCTCAGGCAGGAACCGCAGCACCACCCACCGCCCCTGGGCCGTGTCTTCCGCGCGAAACACGCCAGCCGCCTCGCCGCTCCCCAGACGCTCGGTGAGGTAGTAGTGCAGAACCTTCGTATCGATGGTAGGCAGCGCAGGCATGCGGGAGTTAGGCCCTGATCATAGGAGCCGCGCCGTCCCTCGTCAACGACCATCGCACAACCGTACGGACGGGCTTTCACCCGCGAAAATCGCCCCGCTGCGCTCGCGCACGCCGCCGCGGGTCGGCTTCCGCCGGCTACTTCTTCTTGTTCTTCTGCGCGCCGCGCATTTCCAGATACAGCGCAAAACCCGCCAGCGCACCAAACAGGATCAACGTCGTCGCCAGCCGCGTCCAGTCAAACTGGAAGTCGACATGCGTCTCCGCGATCAACTGCGGCCAAAAAACACCAGAATGAAGCATAAGGTTGAAGGGATTCTACCCCGACTCCCCCCAATTCCACCCAACAAATTTTCAGCCGGCTTTTCGCCCACACCCGCCCCGCCCGCAACAGACCACCGACTACCCGCTACCCGCTATCCGCCGCCTGCTGCCTGCTATCCGCTATCCGCTATCTGCTATCCGCTATCTGCTATCCGCTGTCCGCTACGCCCCTATCCGCTAAAATAGATCCATCCCCACAAAGGAGCGCCGCCCTATGCTGATCTCGCTGCTCGATCTCCAACGCGAGCCCGTTGCCTTCGACACCAGCATCCAGCCTGGCGTCATCGACTTCGGCGGCGAAGCCCACCAGGTCTCCCCACTCGACGTCAACGGCAAGGCCGAAATCCTCCGCGAGCACCGCAGTTCCAAAGAAATCATTGAGGATATCCGCACCCAGGCCCACTGGCACAGCGACTTCGAAGTCCCCTGCGCCCGCTGCCTCGAAGCCGTCCGTCACCCCCTCGGCGGCGACTTCGACCTCCTCTTCCGCCCCCTCGGTGCCGACGCCGGCCCCGCCGACCGCGCCCTCGGCGCGCCTGACACCGAAATCGGTTATTATCAGGGAGAAGGACTGGTACTCGAAGACGTTCTGCGGGAGCAGGTGCTCCTCTCCCTCCCCGCCCGGACCCTTTGCCGCCAGGACTGCAAAGGACTCTGCCCGCGCTGCGGCCGCAATCTGAACAACGAACCCTGCGTCTGCGAGGATCACTCCTCCGACCCGCGCTGGTCCGCTCTGTCCGATCTGCGCAGCCGGCTCAGTCCCAGTAACGAATAGATACTTGGGCGCGGATAAAACGTCCGTCCCATTGGTTTGCTGCTTTGAAAGGGCACGGCTTCAGCCGTGCCGTTTGTCGTACCAACGAGGCGGGCTTTAGCCCCTGAGGGATGTTTTCCCCGGTCCTGAAACCGCCGCACCGCAGCCTTGGAATGAGGAATCTGCGGAGTTACACAATAAACACCAGGTTTTCTCCGGACCTTCACGCCGCCTCTGCCATACTTGTCGAGGCCAGCGCGTCCGGAACCGCGAAAGGAATCAGCCATGCCGAACCCAAAGCGCCGCCACTCCAAACGGCGCACCTCCACCCGCCGCGCCCACGACGCCATCAGCGGAGCCGCCCTCTCCGAGTGCCCCAACTGCCATGAGCGCAAGCGTCCCCACCACGCCTGCCCCAAATGCGGAACCTATAAAGGTCGCGAAGTCCTCGAAGTCAAAGAGGCCAAATAGTGCCAACGATCTCCGGGTGCCCCACCCTCCTCGCTCCCGCCTTGGCAGCGACAGCGTGGGCCCCCGCTGACCGCCTCCTCGCTATCCGCTATCCGCTATCCGCTGCCTCCCATGCTGACTGACATCGCCCTCGACGCCATGGGCTCGGACAAGGCCCCCGACCCGGAAATCCGCGGCGCCATCCTCGCCTGCCGCCAGCTCAGCGTCCGCGTCCACCTCATCGGACCCGAAGCCCTCCTCCGCCCCCGCCTCCAGCAGGCTCTCGCCCAGCACCCCTTCAGCGCCCGCCTCCCCATCGAAATCGTCCACGCCGACGAATACATCACCATGGACGAGAAGGCCGCCCACGCCGTCCGCGCCAAAAAGAACAGCTCCATGCGCGTCGGCCTCAAGCTCGTCAAAGAAAAGCGCGCCCAGGGATTCTTCACCGCCGGCAACACCGGCGCCGCCATGGCCACCGCCAAAATGGTCCTCGGAGCCCTCCCCGGCGTCGATCGCCCCGCCCTCGCCGTCGTCATGCCCACCCTCTCCGGATCCCCCTGCGTCCTCCTCGACGTCGGCGCCAACGTCGACTGCAAGCCGCAGAACCTCGAGCAGTTCGCCGTCATGGGCGAGCTCTACGCCCGCTCCGTCCTCCGCATCCCCCGCCCCCGCGTCGGCATCCTCTCCGTCGGCGAAGAAGAGTCCAAGGGCAACGACCTCACCCGCGACGCCACGACCCTGATCCAGAAGCTTCCCATCAATTTCGTCGGCAACGCCGAAGGCCGCGACATCTACAGCGGCAACTGCGACGTCATCGTCTGCGACGGATTCGTCGGCAACGTCGCCCTCAAGACCTCGGAAGGCCTGAGCCGCCTCGTCCGCGAGATGCTCAAAGCCTCCCTCACCCAGACCGTCACCGCCCAGGTCGGAGCCCTGCTCTCCCGCCGGGCTTTTAACGCGTTCCGCCGCCGCCTCGACCCCTCCGAGTACGGAGGCGCCCCCCTCCTCGGCGTCCGCGGCGTCAGCATCATCGGACACGGATCGTCCAACGATCGCGCCATCATGAACGGCATCCGCGTGGCGTCCGAATTCGCGCAAGCCGGCATCAACGAACGCCTCGAACGCGAATTCACCTCCCGCCCCACCACCCACCCCGACGGCGAACCCCACCCCCTGCCGCTTCAGTAGGACTAGCCGTCCAGGCACACGCGCTTCGCCCAATGGCACGACCACCACAAAAGTTGTACCGCGGAGTCGCTCAACCGCCG
>DATEPN010000555.1:0-3031 GCA_035273225.1 Acidobacteriaceae bacterium
GTGATGCCCGGGTGCAGGGAACTCAGCGCGAGCCGATGCCCCGCGATCGCGTCGGTGGAGTGGCAGCCGAAGCAAAGCTTCGTGTCCATCGTGGTCAGTTCGCGACCCATGGCCTGCTCCAGGGTTTGCGGTGTGAGGTGCTCGTCGCCGGTGGTGATGCCCAGCGCGTTCTCGACGGGGTAATAGCTGACGAGGCTCTCGTAGAACTTGCCCTCGCGCTCGAAGACCCAGGTCTGCGCACCGGCGCCGAAGCCCCAGCGAATCGGAAGCGTCAGCGTCTGGCGGCCGTCGGTCACGCTGTAGGTGCTGACGCCGTTCTTCGTCTCGACGGTCCAGGTGTAAGCGCCCATGCGGAAGGTGAGCCTGGGATGCGCGGCGAGCACCCGATTATCGCTGCCCACCTCGAGCGCCTGGCCCATCGGTGTTTCCGGCTGCATGGCGCTATTCCTGTGGCAGCCTGCGCAGCCGGTGTTTTCATCCGGTGCCGGCGTCGCGGGGTGGCTCTGTGCGAAGGCGGCGTGCAGGCCCAGGCAGAGCAGAACAGCGCACGCACGGCGAAGCAGTGTTGGCAATTTACTGCGCAGGAGGCTCCTCCTGCTGGCCCATGGCGGGCGTCTGCTTCGCCTTCGCCGCTGTCATCTGCAGGCAGGTGAGCCGTTCTTTGCGCGCCTGGTCGGCGTGACCCGCCTGAGAATAGGCGCGAGCCAGCGCGAGGTGGACTTCGAGGTTATTCGGATCGGCAGCGACGACGGACTCCAGCACCGACAGCGATCCCGGAACGTCTCCCGTCTCGAGGAGCGCCCGGCCCAGCGCCAGGCGCGCCAGCGGCAGGTTCGGTGTTTCCTCGACGGCCTTCTTTGCCTCCGGCAGCGCAGCGGAGGCGTCGTTTTCCATCAGCAGCGACCACGCCAGCATGGTGTGCGCGATGGAGTTCTGCGGGTCGACGGCGAGTTCGCGGCCGAATTCGGCCATCGCTGCGTCCGGATCTGTCGGATAGAGCAGGTATCCCCACGTGTAGTGCAGATTCGGCGTCGCGGGATATTGGGCGAAGAACTGCTGCAGGGCCGAGTTCGCGGCCTCCGCATCTCCGGACTGGAGGAGGAAGACGGCATGACCGGCCGCGGCGCACTTCGCACGCTGGAGGTCGTCGATACCTGCGGGCAGTTGCGGAATGCGCAACGCTGCCAGTCCGAGCGCGACGTAGAGATCGGGGCTGGAGAGGTTTTGCTTTGCGAAATACTGGCCGGCGGCGAGCGCTTCCTCGAAGCGGCTGGCGCGCGTGAGCAGCAGCACCTCGTGGTAGCGCAGAATTTGTCCGTTGCGCGGATCGTCGGCGGCGCCCAGCGCGAGCGCTCGCTGCACGTCGCGGAGCGAGGCATCGTAGTCGCCCAGCGCGAATTCGCAGAGCCCGCGCAGGGCGGTGGCCGGTCCGGCATTCGGCATCAGCTTCAGGTAGTGCGTGAAGGCGTCGACGGCCTCGGCGTAGTTGTTGGCCGCGTAGTGCATCTGTCCCAGGTACCACCACCCGTCCGGCCAGGCAGGGTTCTTCTTTACCGCCTGGGTGTAGAGGTCGATGGCGCGAGGAATGTCCCCGCTTTGCCGTGCGGCAGCGGCTTGGGCGGCCAGCGGGTCGGCGTCCGGAGCGGCGTTTTGCGCGGCGGCGGCCGCGGTCAGCAGGAGGAGGGCCAGAGCGGGCAGGATCCGGCGGTGCCGCAGGAACAGAATGCGCGACGCTGCCAAGACGACCACTTGCCCCCTGAGGAATCCGCTGGGATGTGCGGGAATGCTCGGTGATGGTAACACGCGGCGGCAGGAGGGGTGAAAGGGCTCCAGGTGGAGGCCAAACAGCGCCCGAAGATGCACTGCGGCATCAGCCAAAAGGTGGAGAAAATGTCCTGGCCGGTGATGTGCCTAAACGTTTAACTGCAATGCTTCCATGCTCTTGCAGCGCCTCTTAATTTTTTATTGACAATCGTTAAATACAAAGCGTACAAAAACTCGTCAGTAATGGAGTAAAGCGTTTGATCGCCCTGTTTTCAGGGCAATGCCTGCTCCAACGCTGGCCCTGGCTGGATGCGAGGAGAAGGTTTCAGAGAGCCATCAGGCTCCGACGACGTGATAGGCCAGAAGATCGGCTAAATAACATGGCAGCAGCAGCTTAGCTGTTGTCGGTACGCTTCACAGGAGGCACGGGTATGATTTCCACCAGACGCCTGGCGTCAGTGCGTTTACGCCTGCCGGGCTCGTTGCTCATACTTTCCGGCCTGTTCATCGCTGCAATGGTGTTGTTTACTGCCATTCCAGCGCATGCCCAGCAGTTGACCGGAACCCTGAGCGCAACGGTCTATGACACCACCGGAGCTGTAGTCCCCGGCGCGACAGTCAAACTGACCAACGAAGCGAGCGGCGACGTTCGCACCACCACGACCAACGGCGAAGGCTACTTCAGCTTTTCGGCGGTACAGCCCGCCACCTACTCGATTGCTATCGGCGCGCAGGGATTCACGAGCTGGCAGCTGCACGGCATCGTCATGCACCTGGGCGATACGCGCACGGTGCCTGGCATCGCGCTGAAAGCCGGCGCGGCGAGCACGACAGTTGAAGTCGTTGCAGACAAGAACGTCGAAGTTCCGCTGGATACGCCGGAAGTCAGCACGACGATGAACGCCCAGCAGATCCAGGACATGTCTCTCGGCGGCCGCGATGCAGGCGAGCTGCTGAAGATGATGCCAGGAACGGCGTTCGCGAACGGCCTCACTCAGGGATCGAGCTTCAATCCCAAGGTGACCGGGACCAACAGCGGTCCTGTGGGCGCCTATTCGGTGAACGGCACGCAGCCCAACGGCGCGATGGCCTTCATGCTGGACGGCGCGAACCTGGTCGATCCGGGCAACGCCGGAACGCAGATCGCCAACATCAACCAGGACATGGTGCAGGAAGTCAAGACGCTCTCCGGCAGCTATGACGCGTCGTATGCGTATGGCCCGGTGATCTTCGAAGCTTTCAGCAAGTCGGGCGGCAAGGACTTCCA
>DATEPN010000556.1:0-2649 GCA_035273225.1 Acidobacteriaceae bacterium
AAATCCCTTGATTTTGCAGAAGAAGTTCTCGACCAGATGGCGCCACTTGTACATCTCGAAGTCGCAGGGAATGTCGGTGGCCCGGTTGCTCTTTGGCGGGATCACTGCCACCGCGCCACGGTCGTTCAGATCGGCGCGCAGAGCGTCGCCATCGAAAGCCTTGTCCGCCAGCAGGGCGGCGAAGTCGAGATCCTTCAGAAGCGGTGCGACACCCACGCTATCGTGCCGCTGCCCCGGCAGCAGGACGAAGCGTACGAGATTGCCCAGCGCATCGACCAGAGCGACGATCTTGGTCGTCAAGCCACCGCGCGAACGCCCGATGGCCTGATTCTGGGTCCCCCTTTTGCGCCGGTGCCGTGCTGATGCACCCGGACGATGGTTCCATCAACGATCACGTACTCGAAGTCGGCATCAGCCGATAAGGCGTCGAAGATCTTCTCGAACACGCCGCCCTTGGCCCATCGCCGAAAGCGCTGAAAGACCGAGTTCCAGTTCCCGTAACCCTCGGGAAGATCGCGCCATGGTGCTCCAACACGAGCAATCCAGAGAACCGCTTCGACAAAACGTCGGTTGTTGGCCCCTGAGCGACCTGGATCTCCGACCTTTCCCGGAACAAGCAGGGCGATCCGCTCCCACTGATCATCGCGCAATGCCATCCGATCCATAACCACCTTCCTTTCGGGAGCCTTGAATCAGATTTCAGCAGGGTTGCGAACCCCTTATCGGACTCGAATGTCAACAGATTCCATGACGGTGTGGGCGGCAGCCGGTTTGGTAAAATACGGTTGCCCAATCGCATTCATGGAGGCGACCGATGTCTTGCACCGATCTTGGCCATCCGGTTCCGACGACGACCCGGTCGGAGGGTAACATCGTGTTTGCGGCGCTGGAACTCAGCCGCAAGTCCTGGCTGGTTGCGACCAGCTCACCCGGCGAGGAGCGGATTTCGAAGCGAGTGGTGACGGCGGGTGACGGGCCTGGACTGCTGACGCTGCTCGAGAAGCTACGAGAGACGGCGGAGCGGCGGCTGGGCCGGGCGGTGAGGGTGGTTGTGATCCAGGAAGCGGGGCTTGACGGCTTTTGGCTGCACCGCTTGCTGGAGGCCAACGGCATCGAGAGCCATGTCGTCGATCCCGCCTCGATCGCCGTCGACCGGCGCAAGCGGCGCCGCAAGACCGACGCGATCGATGCCGAAGGCTTGCTGCGCGCGCTGATGGCCTGGATGCGCGGCGAGCGCCGGGTCTGCTCGATGGTTCGGCCGCCAAGCCCGGCGGACGAGGATCGCCGGCGGCTGTGCCGCGAGCGTGAGGCGCTGGTGACCGAGCGGATCCGGCACACCAACCGGATCAAGGGCCTGCTCGCCGGTCAGGGCATTCTTGACTTTGACCCGCTGCGGCCGAAGCACCGCGAGCGTCTGGATGAGCTGAGGACCGGTGACGGCCGGCCCCTGCCGCCGTGTCTGCTGGCTGAGATCCGCCGTCAGCTCGGGCGGCTCGACGCGGTGGTGCGCGACCTCGCCACGGTCGAAGCCGAGCGCAATGGCTTGGTTGGCCTCCACGCGATGGATCGGTCCGCGCAGAACCCAGAGGAGGGAGCTGAGCCCGCCGTTGAGGCTGAGACGGTCACCGCTCCAGTGGCTCAAGGAACCGGACCTGCGGTGGCGCCTGAAGAAGCCGCATCCTGTGCAGCCTCGGAGATGGCGCCTGCCGATGCGACGTCCAAGACGGCACCGGCTGAGCCGGCGGCGCTGCTGATAAAGCTGAAAGGCATTGGGCCGAAGTTCGCCGCGGTGCTCTGGTTCGAAGCGCTGTTCCGCAGCTTCGGCAACCGGCGCCAGGTCGCGGCCTATGCCGGGCTCGCCCCGGTGCCCTGGCAGAGCGGTGGCATCGACCGCGATCAGGGCATCGCCAAGGCAGGCAATCCGCGCCTGCGCAAGACGATGATCCAGCTCGCCTGGCTGTGGATCCGGCACCAGCCGGGATCAGCGATCAGTCACTGGTTCGCCCAGCGCGTCGGAACGGCACGCGGGCGGGTGCGCCGGATCGCCATCGTCGCCGTGGCCCGCAAGCTGCTGGTCGCGCTGTGGCGCTACGTGACCCAGGGTGTCGTTCCGGAGGGCGCCGTCCTGAAGGCTTGAGATCACACCAAATCCGCGGACCGGGCCGGTTTCGCGGGTCTGAGCGGGCGGTGGCCGTCTAGGGCCTTGGCTGCAAAACGCCGTCTAACAGAATGGCCCCGCCCTTGCGAGCCCCTCGTCCTCGTGCAGGAGGAATTGTGGTGCGGGTGGCATCCACCCACCGGATGTGAGGTGATGCGGCCGACCGGGTCGCATGATGAACGTGGGCTTGTGGTCCGGACCTGGAAAACGCACAGTCGGTTCACAGCGCGCCGTCAGGAGACGCGGAGAACCCGGCCGGGACGACCTCGACCGGCAACGGCCTGCAGCACCCTCATTCCGTGAACGATGATGGCTGACTGGACCGGCGCCCTCAAGCCTGGCCCTGCGGACCACCGCCGCTGTCGCGGCGGCTGCGGGCTTGACCGCGCCGGTCCAGTCATCCCCCGTTCCACCATCGGAATGAAGGATGCAAAGGTGCTGTCCCTTCAAATCGATCAACTGCGCGAGAAAGCTTATTCATCCAGGGAGCC
>DATEPN010000557.1:0-3548 GCA_035273225.1 Acidobacteriaceae bacterium
CCTCCAGCAGCGAAAACAGGTTCGGCGTCGCAATCACCGTGTCGAGCGCCACCGGATCGCCGTTGCCGGTCAGCGTCAGGTCATGAAACTGAAATCCAGCCAGATCGCTCAGCGTGTGGCTCTGCTGCCGCCAGGCGTCGAAGTCCTGATACGAAAGCCCAGTGTCGATGCCGCCCTGCTCGGTACTCGCCTCCGTCACCGCCACCAGTTCCGTGGGATGCGGATACGGCAACGGCCGCAGCAGCACCGCATTCACCACGGAGAAGATGGCCGTGTTGGCTCCGATCCCGAGCGCCAACGATCCCACCGCAATTGCGGTAAAGCCAGGGCTCCTGCGCAGCATGCGCAGGGCATACCGCAGATCCGCGCGCAGATCGTCGAAGCTCCTCGTCCCCCACGCCTGGCGCGTATTCTCCCGGGCCGCGGCCGCGCTGCCCAGTTCGGCTTTCGCCCGGCGCAGCGCCTCCTCACGCGCAACGCCGCCGCGCATCAGGTCCTCGGCACGGCTCTCGACATGGAACCGCAGTTCGTCATCGATCTGCGCATCGACGGCCCTGCCGCTCCGCATCGCCCGCCACCACGTCCGCAATCGGCTGCTCATGCTCATCGTCTTCACTCCCGCGCCTCTGATCCCTGATCCCTGATCGCTGATCTCTGTTGTCTGATCTCTACTCATGCCTCAGCGCCCGCATCGGATCGACGCCCGCGGCGCGTCGCGCCGGAACCCATCCTGCAGCCAGTGCCACGACCAGCAGCAGCACGGCCGACGCACCCAGCGTCGCCGGATCCCATGGCTTGAGCCCGTAGAGCATCGCGCCAATTACACGCCCGAGCGCCAGCGCGCCCGCTAGTCCCGCGACCACGCCCAGCAGCCCCAGCCACGAAGCCTCGCGCAGCACCATGCGCAGCACGCGTCCCGGCTCCGCGCCCAGCGCCATGCGGATGCCAATCTCATTCGTCCGTTGCGAAACGGAATAAGCCGTGATCCCGTAGATCCCGATGCACGCCAGCACCAGCGCCAGCACGCCAAACGCGCCGGTCAGGTCGGCAAAGATACGCTCCTGGCGCAGATTGTCCGCGACCTGTTCATCCTGTGTGCGCACGTTGAGGATGGGCAGGTTGCGGTCCACCGACTGCACGGCATCGCGAATCGACGGAAGCAGCGAGCTTCCGCTGACCCGCGTGGCCACGGCAAAGGTCGCGTGGGATATGACGTCAGCGGTTTGCTGCTCGTACGGTTCGTAGAAGGTCGGTTGCGGAGCCCGGCGCATCGTGTAGTACTTTGCATCGCCGCAGACGCCGACAATGCGCATCGATACGGGATGATTCCGTCCGGCGAGAAAAGTCCGCCCGAGGGGATTCAGATCCGGAAAGAATTTCCTCGCGAAGGATTCATTCACCACCGCCACGCGTTGCGACGTGGTCGTATCGCCGGCGTTGAAAGGACGGCCCTCGAGAATGGGGATACGAAAGGTCGAGAAGAAATCCTGCCCCACATCATTCATGAGCGACGATGGATCGCTGTTCGCCCGGCGCAGGTGTCCTTCGGGAACTACCGTATAGCCCGCAGCGTTCCCGGAGATGAGCGGAATGCGCGTGAGCGTCTCTGCGTCAACGCCGGGTAATGCGGCCACTTTTGCCTCGATCTGCTGCAGAACAGGCAGGGCCGCTGTTCCCGGATAGCGCGCGGGCGGCAGATCCACATCGAAGAGCAGCAGGTTACGGCTACGGAATCCGAGCGGCGTCTGTTCCAGCCGCATCAGCGTCTGCACGAACAGCCCAGCGCCGACAACCAGCAACATGGACAAGGCGACCTGGAGGACGACGATACTCCGCCCCGCCAGCCCACGCCGGCGATGCGTTACTGTCTGCGCGGCATCCTTCAGACCGCTGCTCACGTGAACACGTGTCGCGTGCAGCGCCGGTAACACGCCGAAGATCAGCGCGGTCACAACCGACATCGCCGCGGCGAATCCGAAGATGTGCCAGTTCAGACTGGCTCGGAAGGCGGGTGGTGTCCACGCGCTCGACATCAGCCGCGGAACGGCCTGGTTCACGCCGGCCGCGAACAGCAGCCCTGTACCGCCGCCCATCAACGAGAGCAGCAGGCTTTCGGTCATCACCTGGCGCAAAATGCGCACCTGGCCCGCTCCGAGTGCCAGGCGAACGCACATCTCGCGCTGCCGCGCTCCGGCACGCGCCAGCAGCAGCGTGGCGAGATTGGCGCAGGCCAGGAGCAGGACGAATCCGGCGAGGCCCAGCAGCACCTCCAGCGGTTTGGTGAGGCCCTCGGCATTTGGATTTTGTCCCCGGCTCCCGTCCGTGAGCATGAGCCGCGGAATCTGCTTATCGTTTTTCACCGGCATCGTGCCGCGCACGGCCGCGCTCAGCTGCACGTTCAGCGCCGCCTGCGCCGTCGCTATCGGCACACCGGGCTTGATGCGCCCCATCATCAGCACCCACCACAGCGTCTTGTTCTGCAGCAGCGACTCGGCTCGATCCGATCCCAGCTGTTTTGGGGCCACAATGGGCTGCATGCTGAAAGGCACAAAGATATCCGGGCTCTCCTGCGCCGAATAGGCGCCGGTGAACCCTGGAGGATTCACGCCCACGATGGTCATCGGCGTCGCGTTCACCACAATGCGTTTGCCGGCGATGTCCGGCGAGCGCCCGAAGCGCTTTGCCCAGTACGCATCGCTGATGACGACCACCGGGCCGCTGCCCACTTCGCCATCGTCGGACTCCTGAATAACACGACCGAGTTGAGGCTGCACCTCCAGCGTTGAGTAATAGTTGCCCGAGACCATCTCAGCCTGGACCACCTCCGCCTGGCCATCAATCGTTGCCGTCATGGGCCCGATGTTCTTAAAAGCGAAGATATCGGCGAGGGAACGGTTTTCTTGCCGTAGCTGCTGGTAAACGGGATAGGAAAACGAGGTCGACACCTCGCCGCCCCCCGCCAGATCGTCCCAAAATCCCCACATCTCGCTGACCACGCCGTCTTTCGGCTCTGCCCACTCCAGCAGCCGCAACTGCTCCGGATGCGGCACATCGAGCCGGTCCAGCAATGCGTGTTGCGCAGCAGTGAAGATGACCGTATTCGCTCCAATACCCAGCGCCAGCGAACCGACGGCGATCAGCGCGAATCCCGGACTCTTCGCCAGCATGCGCACCGCGTAGCGCAGATCGCCGCGCAGGTCGTCGACCCAGCGCGTCCCCCACGCCTGCCGCGAATTCTCGCGAGCCGCCGCAAGACTGCCCAGCTGCGCCTTCGCCCGCCGCATCGCCTCCTCGCGCGGTACGCCGCCGCGCATCAGGTCTTCGGCGCAGCTCTCGATGTGGAAACGCAGCTCGTGATCGATCTGCGCATCGACGGCGTATTCATGGCGTACGGCGCGCCACCACGTCCGCATCCGGCTGCTCAGGCTCATCCTTCCTCCGTGCTCATCCCTGCTCCGGCGCCGTCTTCAGAATCGCGCCGACCACGTCGGCAAACTCCGCCCACTTCTTTGTCTCGGAGTCGAGCCGCCGCCGTCCCGCCGCCGTCA
>DATEPN010000558.1:0-3022 GCA_035273225.1 Acidobacteriaceae bacterium
CGGGTCGTTGCGCAGCAGGACGAAGTTGTCGGCGTGGCGGCGATAGCCGAAGGCGGCCTCGGTATTCGCGCCGAATTGCTGGCGGGCTGAAGCGAACCAGCCCTTCGTGCGTTCCCAGGCGTTGAAAGGGCCGTAGAAGCCATCGGCTCCATAGGCGCGATCGCTTCCGGCGAGCAGAACATCGGACTCGCCCAGTTGCGTGTGACCGCGCGTTTCGGAGCTGGCGGATTCGTTGCGGTAGTCGCGATCGGGCAGGAATCCGGTGGAGAAATTGCGGGTCGCCGTGAAGCTTTCGCTCCAGCGCGGGCGAGCCAGGCCGGCGAGGATCGACTGCTCGTTCTCGCCGAAGCTGCCGACTCCGGCGCGGAGGCGAAGACTGGTGATCGTGGGGACGGCGGTGAGAAAGTCCACGACACCCCCGAGGGCATCGGAGCCGTAGAGCGTCGATCCGGCGCCGTGGAGGACTTCGATCTTGCTCATCGCCTCGAGCGGGACCGGCAGGTCGAGATTGAGATGACCGGTCTCCGGGTCGTCGATGCGTAGTCCGTTGAGCAGCACCAGCGTCTGCTCGAACGAGGAGCCGCGAATGGAGATGTCGGCCTGCGCTCCACCCGCGCCACGCTGCTCGACGAAGGTGGAGGGGTCGGTGCGGAGATAGTCTTCGGGGGTTTCGAAGGCGAGTGGGTGTTCCTGCGTGTCGAGGACGACAGAGGAACGCGGGGATTCACCCAGGGTGACCGGCTCAGGCACGCCGACGACGACCACGGTGGACTGCACCTGCGGAATGGCGGGCTGCTGGGATTGCTGCGGCCATGCGGGCAGGGCCGGCAGAGCGACGAGCAGGAGAAGGACGCGAAATCTCAAGCCATACCAGGGTAACAGGGCCGCTGAAGAGGGCCGGCACAGCGGTCTGCAGTGTGAGAAATGTCACAGCCGCAGAGGGAGCCTGTGGGGGACATTACCTTTGTACTGGAAATTCACAGTTTCGAGCTTTTGAATTACGACCAAAGTTGTCGTATATTCGATTTGAAGATTACGGCCGGTTCATTTTTCGCTGGTTCTAAGTGGATTTGAGCTGAACGAAGGCCCCCGCGGGTTCTCCTGGCAGAGGGCGCGAGGGCCGAACAACCGAAGCCCGAGGGCCGCGGATGCCCCTCCACTGTAGCGCATTCCCCAGGATTCCGCGGTTCTCCAACACATCAGCACGTCCGGCGCGGCGGCGCAGCCTGTTGCTGTGCGCGTTCGCGGGATCGTGTGCAAGGAGATCGTGGTGAAGATTGGTTTGCGAGCGGTTCTGATGATGAGCGCCGCATCGATGGTCTTCTGCGTCGCCCATCGAGCGCAGGCGCAGGAGCCGCCGTATTTCGTTACCTACTCGCATGCCATGGAAGAGCCCGGCAATCTGGAAGTGGAGTTCAAAGGCAGCCAGGCTTCGCCGAGCGGCGCGCATGCGTTTGGCGGCGGCACCGTGGAGTACGAGTATGGCGCGAAGGCGTGGTGGACCACGGAACTGTATCTGGATGGGCAGAAGACGGCCCATGACAGCGCGATCTTCACCGGCTTTCGCTGGGAGAACCGCTTCCGGCCGCTCATGGAGGAGCATCGGGTGAACCCGGTCCTGTACGTCGAATATGAAGACGTGAACGCGGCGGACCGGAGCCTGCTCGAGGTGGTCGGCAACGATGGCGTCGAGGACGTGAAGGACTCGAACGCCGAGGCGCGCAGCGAAGTCGAGCGCGAGATGGAGCTGAAGCTGATCCTGTCGAGCAATGCGCGGGGCTGGAACTTCAGCGAGAACTTCATCAGCGAGAAAAACATGATGGGTTCGGAGCCGTGGGAGTTCGGGTACGCGCTGGGCGCGAGCCGTCCGCTGACGCTGCGGGCCGGGGCGCGGGAATGCGTGCTCTGCCGGGAGCGGTTTGCGGCGGGCGCGGAGTTGTACGGCGGGCTGGGAACGACGGACAGTGTCGGGCTGCGGGATACCTCGCATTACCTGGCACCGGTGGTGGCGTATGAGACTCCGCGCGGGCCGCGGATCACGTTTTCGCCCGGCTTCGGGCTGAACGGCAACAGCGTCGGCGTGCTGTACCGCGTCGGCGTGAGCTACGAGTTTCAGCAGTTCTTCAGCCGGTTTCGTCACGAGCAGGTGAGGTAGCGATGCGGCGGATTTGGATGGCGACGGCGATGCTGGGTTTGGCCGCGGTGGTGTGCGGCGCCGAGGTCAATCAGGAGTGGCTCAAACGGGTTCCGGCGGCGGAGCGGGAGCGGGTGAACCCGTATCGCGCGAGCCAGCGAGACGTCGCGGCCGGTGGGCGGCTCTATGAGGACTATTGCGCGCGATGCCACGGGGCGGATCTCCAGGGAACGCGCGGCAAGCCGAGTCTGCGAACCCAGGTCGTGGAGAATGCCAGCGACGGCGAGCTGTTTTGGCTGCTGAAGAATGGCGATCTGCGGCACGGGATGCCCTCGTGGAGCAGCCTGCCGGAGGCCGAGCGCTGGCAGATTCTGGCCTACGTGCGGAGCGCTGAGCAACAGACGGCGGACGCGCGGCCGAAACACTGACCGAAACACTCATCCGGAGCGAAGAAAGTTGGGACGATTCCCCGGTCCGGCTTGGTATTCTGAATATAGGTAGAGAAAACGCAAAAGCCTGGCGCATGCCAGGCTTTTCGCTTTGCGATCCTCGCGGGAGGGTAATACCCGGAAGGTATTACCTCGCAACATCCGCAGAATCAAATGCCTGCGCAAACCATACCCCCCGGGGGGTACCCCTCAGGCCCGTGCGGGCTGAAAATTCATTGTGCGGGCTGGCTCCGGCTGGCGTTGCCGGGACCGCCTGTCGTTTGCAGCGCCGGAATGCGCTCCTCGACCGAAGGCAGCGGCGGGAACGGCGCATGGGGCTCGGTCTGATACCAGTAGGCGACGGAGTAGAAGTTGTCGGAGCGGACGTTGGCGTGCCCGTGCTCGATGCCGGCCCCGAAGGATTGCGTGAACGGGATCGGCGAGTCGAGGTGGAAGCGAT
>DATEPN010000559.1:0-4220 GCA_035273225.1 Acidobacteriaceae bacterium
TCCCTGTCGGTCCGGCTCAACGAAATCTTTGAGCGGCCCGGATGATGAAGGACTTTCAATCCCTATCTCTGGGAAGCGAGCGCCAAGGTCACTCCTAAAAGAATAAAATTCCATGGGGAGCCACGGAGGTGACGACGCCAAAGTCTACCGAACCCGAGATGATCGGGTTCCTGATGATCCCGCACTTCTCCATGATCGCCTTCTCCGCGGCCATCGAACCCTTGCGGCTCGCCAACTATCTCAGCGGACAGGAACTGTACCGCTGGGTCCTCATCTCGCGGGATGGTGGCTTGGAGAAAGCCAGCAACGGCATTGACGTCCGCATCGATCACGCCCTCGCCGATGCACCGGCGCTGCCGACCGTCGTCGTGTGCAGCGGGGTTGACGGGCACTGGTACGATGACCGGCAAGTGATGGCGTGGCTGCGGCGGATGGCGGCCAAGGGGGGCACCATCGGCTCGGTCTGCACGGCCAGCCACATTCTGGCGCGCGCCGGGCTGCTGCAGGGGTATCGCTGCACGACACACTGGGAAAATCTGGCGGGATTTTCGGAAACGTTTCAGGA
Source organism: Acidobacteriaceae bacterium (assembly GCA_035273225.1). Taxonomy (GTDB): domain Bacteria; phylum Acidobacteriota; class Terriglobia; order Terriglobales; family Acidobacteriaceae; genus Palsa-343. Next base: position 566 of record DATEPN010000559.1, read on the forward strand.
GATCGAGGCGACCGGGGAACTCTTTACAATCGACCGCAACCGCTTCACCTGCGCCGGCGGCACGGCGGCAGTGGACCTGATGCTGCACCGGATCGCCGCTACCCACGGTGAAAGGCTGGCGGTCGAGGTGGCGGAGCAGATGCTGCACGACAAGATCCGGGCAGGGTCGGTCCTGCAGCGCACCGCTGTTCAGCCCGATCCGGGCATCGAACAGGGAGAACTCCTCGCCGCCATCGTGCTGATGCAGGACAACATCGAGGAGCCGCTCGATTTGCTGACCCTGTCCAACCGGCTGAACCAGTCACGCCGCAATGTGGAACGGCTGTTCCGCAAACATCTCAACTGCTCGCCGGCGCGTTATTACCTGGGACTGAGATTGAAGCGCGCGCGCCAGCTTTTATGCCAGACGAAGATGTCGGTGATGGAAGTCGCGATCAGCTGCGGCTTTGTATCGGCGACGCATTTCAGCAAATCTTACCACGACTATTTCGGCGTGTCGCCGCGCAGCGACCAGCAATCCCGTCGCACGGGGCCGTTTGCGGCGCCAGGGGCGGAGCGGCAACGGGGAGCGGAGAAAAAGTAAAGTCGATGCGGCGTGTCGGCGCGCAGACTGCCGGATGAACAACAACTGACAAAATCCAGGAAACAGGGAGGCATGGGTGAGGGCGGAAGGAATACGGGAATACCAGCGGTTCGGCGGCAGCACGAAACCGGCACCGCGGGTGGAACGGGCAGCTCTATCGGTTGGCTTCATCCTCACCAACAATTTCACCCTGACCGCCTTGTCCCCTTTCATCGACGGGCTGCGGCTTGCCGCCGACGATGGCGATGGCAGCCGGCAGATCCGCTGCCGGTGGACCATCATGGGGGCACGACCCAAGCCGGTCCGGGCCAGCTGCGGCGTCGAGATCGCGCGCTGGGAACCGCTGACCGATCCGCGACGCTTCGACTACATCGTCATCGTCGGCGGCCTGCTGCACACCGGCCCCCAGGTCGATGACGAGACGCTGGCTTATCTGCGCGCCGCCGCATCCCATGGCGTCACCTTGATTGGAGTGTGCACCGGCAGCTTCGTGTTGAGTCGCATCGGGTTGATGAAGGGGCGGCGCTGCTGCGTCAGCTGGTATCATTACCGCGATTTCGTCGAGGAATTCCCGGATCTCGAACCGGTTGTCGATCAGCTCTATGTCGTCGACCGCGACCGCATCACCTGTTCGGGCGGGGCCGGCGTGGCCGATCTGGCCGCATATCTGATCGAGCGGCATCTCGGACGCGCGTGCGCCCAGAAGACGATGCACATCATGCTGATCGACAAGGCCCGTCCGGCCAGCCAGTCGCAGCCGCAGCCACCCTCGTCCAACATGGTTGCGAACGATCGCGTCCGCCGCGCCCTGCTGCTGATGGAGCAGCATCTGAGCGACCGGCTGACGGTGGAGGAGATCGCCCGGCGGCTGAGCATCAGCACACGGCAGTTCGAGCGCCTGTTCCGTCTGTCCACCGGCATGAGCCCGACCGGCTTCTATCGGAACCTGCGGCTGCGCTATGGGCTGTGGCTGCTGCACAATACCGAGCGGTCGATCACGATGATCGCGCTGGAAACCGGTTTCGCCGACTGCGCCCACTTCTCGCGGCAGTTCCGCGACTTGTACGGCGTCAGCCCATCCGCCACGCGGCGCAACAATCCGAACGTCGAGCCGGCAACCATGGCCTCTTCCTCGGATTTCGAACTGCCGCCCGACCGCCGGCTTTTCGACGATCCGACGTCCGAGCCGACCGTCCCGGTGTCCTGAACGGCCCTGGCGGCGGGGTCCGGTTGCCGGTCCCGCCGCCAGGGCTGCAGCCGCCCGGCGTCAGAAGGTGACGACAGAGCGGATCGACTTGCCGGCATGCATCAGATCGAACGTCTCGTTGATCCGGTCCAGCGGAACGACATGCGTGATCAGGTCGTCGATGTTGAGCTTGCCGTCCATGTACCAGTCGACGATTTTCGGCACGTCGGTGCGCCCGCGCGCCCCGCCGAAGGCCGAACCCGTCCAAACCCGTCCGGTGACCAGCTGGAACGGGCGCGTGGCGATTTCCGCACCCGACGGCGCCACACCGATGACGACCGACACGCCCCAGCCCTTGTGGCAGCATTCCAGCGCCTGACGCATGGTCGTGGGGTTGCCGATGCACTCGAAGCTGTAATCGGCGCCCCCTTTGGTCAGGTTGACGAGGTACGGAACCAGATCGCCCTCGACCTCCTTCGGGTTGACGAAGTGGGTCATGCCGAACTTCTCGGCCATCGCGCGCCGGGACGGGTTGATGTCGACGCCGACGATCATGTTGGCGCCAACCATGCGGGCGGCCTGGATCACGTTCAGCCCGATCCCGCCGAGGCCGAACACCACGACATTGGCTCCCGGCTCGACCCGCGCCGTGTAGATCACCGCGCCAACGCCCGTCGTCACGCCGCAACCGATGTAGCAGACCTTTTCGAACGGCGCGTCCTCACGGATCTTGGCCACGGCGATTTCCGGCAGCACCGTGTAATTGGCGAAGGTCGAGGTGCCCATGTAGTGCCAGATCGGCTCGCCGTTGATGCTGAACCGGCTGGTGCCGTCGGGCATCAGGCCCTGGCCCTGGGTGGCGCGGATTGCTTGGCACAGGTTCGTCTTCTGGCTCAGGCAGTATTCGCACTGGCGGCATTCCGGCGTGTAGAGCGGAATGACGTGATCGCCCTTTTTGACGCTGGTGACGCCCGGCCCGACATCGACCACGATGCCGGCGCCCTCATGGCCGAGAATGCAGGGAAACCGCCCTTCGCTATCCAGTCCGGACAGGGTGTAGGCGTCGGTATGGCAGATGCCGGTCGCCTTGATTTCGACCAGCACCTCTCCCGCCCTCGGGCCGTCCAGCTGGACGGTTTCGATGCTCAGCGGTTCACTAGCCTTGAACGCCACCGCGGCGCGAACATCCATGTCGCTCTCCCGTAAGCTATGTCCTGCAAAGATGCCCGATCCCCTGAAAGGTGGCTTGAAGCGGGGGGCCGTTTGCTCAGAACGGATCCGCCATGCGCCCTGCTGCGGGAAGGACACGAAGGCGGCCGGCTGAAATGATCCGGCTGCGGCGGCGCGTGTCGCAAATGCGAATGCCGCCATCGCCGGGGGCGCTTAAACAACGCATGATCAGCCATCACGGAGATCAGTCCACATGCTCGATACGACCCCGGCCCACCATCACCTGGGGACCGATCCGGGGCAGGATGAACCGGGGATCTACGAGATCTTCCTGAGGGACGTCGTCATGCCCTTCCGCATCGGCGTCTACCCGTCCGAACACAAGGCGCCGCAGCGCGTGCGCATCGACCTGGATCTCGACGTCCGTCAGGACCGCGCGACGCTGACCGACGATATCGGCAACGTGGTTTCGTACGACGGCATCATGAACGATCTGAGGCGGATCGCCGCCGGCGAGCACATCAATCTGCTGGAGGTGCTGGCCGAACGGATCGCCGGCCTGTGCCTGGGCGATCCGCGGGTGCTGCGCGTGCGCGTGGCGGTCGCGAAGCTGGATATTTACGGCGTGACCGGCATTCCCGGCATCCGGATTGAGCGCCGGCGGAAAGCTCTGAGATTACCCTGTGAGGAGGTATAGAATGGGCAGTCCCTCTCTC
>DATEPN010000560.1:0-11090 GCA_035273225.1 Acidobacteriaceae bacterium
CGATCTGCGACCCCGCTACACGCAGCCGCTGCTGCTGCTGCAGATCCTGGTTGGGGTCGTGCTGCTGGTGTGCTGCGTCAATCTGGCGGGGTTGAGCCTGGCGCGAGCCGCCATGCGCGAGCATGAATTTGCGATTCGCGCGGCACTGGGAGCCGGTCGTCCGCGCCTCATGCAGCAGATGCTGGTCGAGTCGCTGCTCCTCGCCGGAGCCGGAGGCACACTGGCGATTGCGTTCTCGTGGGCTACGGACCAGTTCCTGCTGCGGTTCCTCGCGAATCGTGAAGCCGCCGAAGCCATGGCCACGAGGCCCGATGCTGCGCTTCTGGCGATCACGGGAGCGTGCGCCCTGGCCTGCGCGTTGCTCTTCGGGCTGCTCCCGGCGTGGATGGCCAGCCATTTCCCGCTGGAGCCGGCGCTGCGGACCAGCGGCAAAAATCAGGGTCACGGGTCGCAGCGAAATCAGCGGACGCCGCGCCTCTTTGTACCCGCACAACTGGCACTGACGCTGGGGCTGGTTTCCGTGGCGGCGATGCTCGGGGCGACCGTGATCCATCTGCGCGACAAGGGAGCGGGCCTGCGTCAGGACAACGTCGTGCTCCTGCCCACGAACTTTGGGCGGCTACCGCAAAAGGGCGAGGCGCTCGTGCGTCTTTACCGGCGCATGCAGGCGCAGATCGGCCGTGCACCCGGTGTCGAGGATGTCAGCGTGGCATGGAACACGCCGCTGAGCGGACGCAGCAACCTGGGCGCATTCACCGGCGGGAAGGCTTCCGATGCTGCCTATCAATACGAACTGAACGAGGTGGCCGCCGGGTACTTTGCCGTTCTGGGGACGAAGATTGTTGCCGGACGCGACTTCAGCGGGTCCGATGCGGACACCGGTACCTGCATTCTGAATGAAGCTGCGGCCAGGGCCTTCTTCCCGACGCAATCGGCGGTCGGGCACACCATCCGGCAGTATCTCAGCTCGATGAGCACCGGCACCTCGTCCACGCGGGATTGCCGCGTGGTGGGGGTGGTCGCGGACAGCCCCTTCACAAGCCTTCGTGCTGCCCCGCCGCCGATGGTGTATTCGCCGCTGTCGCCAGCCGGGGACCATCTGGACGGGATGACCCTTCTCATCCGGGCTCACAGGGCGGGGGAAGCGGTAGCCGCGGCTCGCGATGCGCTGAAGGAACTGGCGCCGCAGAGCCCCGAATCCGATCCGATTCTGCTCTCGCAGCAATTCGAGGACTCGATCGCACGCGAGAACCTCCTCTCCGCGCTCTCCGGATTTTTCGCTGCGCTGGCGCTGCTGCTGAGCGGGATTGGCGTCTACGGCCTGGCGGCGTCGTGGGTAGCGCGGCGGACCTCTGAGATCGGGGTCCGCATGGCGCTGGGAGCGACACGTTCCGGCATTGTGCTGCTGGTGCTGCGGCAGGTTGCGGTTCTGCTGGCCGTTGGAATTGTTGCCGGCGGTGCGCTGGCCTTGCTGGCGGGCCGCGCGATCCGGATGTTCCTGTATGGAGTGAATCCAGCGAATCCCGCGATTCTCGCCCTGGCCGCTGTAACCCTGACGTGTGCGGCCGCGCTCGCCACAGCGTTCCCGGCACGGCGGGCAGCGTCCGTGGATCCGATGCAAACGTTGCGGGCGGAATAGGACTCAGGGCAGGTATTCCGCCGGAATCGGCAGCGCCGGCGTTTCGGCTTGCCAGACAATCTGCAGCACCTTCCAGTTCTGTCCGTCGTAGACGGCCTGGATGCTGTTGATGCCGCGCACTTCGGCTTTGCCGTCGTGGGTGGGGCGAACTTCGTAGGTGCTCCACAGCTGGGCGATGTGGCCGTAGCTCTGCGCCGGATGCTTGATCTGCACTTCATAGAATGCGCCTCCGCGTTTGGCGACGGCGGCGATCCAGTCGTCGATGGTGAGCACGCGGACCACGCCGGTTGCGCTGACCGGGATGAGGCGCGCCTCGGGGCGGAGCAGCTGACGCATGCAGGTGCGGTCCTTGCCGGCGGGTCCGCTGACGGCGTCATCGAGGGCGGTGATGAGCTTGTCCAGCGTTGGCGTGGCGGGACAGGAGGCCGCGTCCGGCGCGGGTGCGGTTTGACTGTGCAGAGTCGAGGCGCAGAGCGAGCCGACGAGGACGAGCAGAGCGGCGTGGCGCAACATGCTCGGGATTGTAATGCCGCGAGGTCCGTGCGTGCGGGGATGAGCTAGTCGCCGTCCGGAACGGGAATGGTCTCGTGCATTTCGGTGATGATGGCGCGAGCGGCCTGGACCGGGTCCGCGGCACGGGTGATGGGCCGTCCGATGACGAGATAGTCGGCGCCGGCGGCAATGGCTCCGGCGGGGCTGGCGACGCGCTTCTGATCGCCGACTTGCGCGCCGGTGGGGCGAATGCCAGGGACGACCAGCGTAGCCGAGGGGAAATAGCTCCGCAGGTGCGCCGCTTCCTGGGCGCTGGAGACGAATCCCCGAATGCCGGCGGCATAGGCCGTGGCTGCCAGTTGCTGGACCTGCTGGGCGGGAGAGCGGTCGATGCCGATGGCGGCGAGCTGGTCAGGATCCATGCTGGTGAGCACGGTGACGGCGAGCAGGAGCGGGGCGCGCTCGATCTTCTCGACGGCGTCCACAGCTGCCTCCATCATGCTCGGACCGCCCATGGCGTGGAGGGTGAGCATGGTGGCGCCGGTCTCCGCCGCGGTCTGGATCGCCGAGGCCACGGTGTTCGGGATGTCGTGCAGCTTGAGGTCGAGGAAGACCGAATAACCGCGATGGCGCAGCTCATGGACCAGGGCGTTGCCTTCGGCGAGGTACAGTTCGAGCCCTACCTTGAAGAAGCGGCAGTAGTCTTCGACGCGCTCGGCCAAAGCGAGCGCCGGGCCGGCTTCGGGGAAATCGAGCGCGATGATGAGCCTGGGATCCATTCCTGCCATACTGTCACAACTTCGGACCAGGGGAAAAGCAAAAGCGATAGCAGCTTTGCCCCACTAACACGGGAGAGGGATTCCTCTGGCTCTTTCGGTTGGTTACTTTAGGCTTCGATCCTCCGATATAGTGAACAGTCTCAGGGGAGTTGTCTCTCGTGCCTACAGAATTTACAGCGGAACGCTACGGTCGTTTGCGCAAGAGCTCGTCGGGGGTTCGGCCGCCGGAAAAAGGCGGAGAACCGGAAGAAGACAAGGGCTTATTCCTTTCGAATCTGGATTTCGCCTCCGACGCGGCGCCGCTGGGGCCGGAGCACCGGCCGCGCTCGACGAAAGAGCTGGGCGTGCGCAGCGGCATCATCGAAGATCTGGCGCTGAAGATTCTCTACACCGCCGGGCCGTTCTCGGTCTTCGATCTGGGCCGCAAGATGCGGGTCAGCTACGACGTGGCCAATGAAGTCTTCACCAAAATGCGCGCCGCTCTGCTCTGCCAGGTGACGGGCATGAAGGGCAACGTCGCCGAGATTGCCATCACCAGCCAGGGCCGCAGCCGCGCACTGGAGCTGCTGGCGGCCAGCCAGTACACCGGTCCGGCGCCGATCTCCCTGCCGGCCTACGTCGAGCAGGTGCGGAAGCAGAGCGTGCGCCACGCGGTGGTGCATCGGGAAGACATCGAGCGCGCCTTTGAGGGCATGGTGCTCGACAACAAAACCCTCTGGCAGATCGGTATCGCGCTGAACTCGGGCGCGTCCATCTTCCTGCACGGCCCGGCCGGCGTGGGCAAGTCGGCGATTGCGGAGACCATGTGCCGCGTGCTCGCTGCCGATGACGTCTGGCTGCCGTGGGCGGTTGAGGCCGACGGCGAAATCATCTCCGTCTTCGACCCGATTCTGCACAAGCAGGTGGAGCGGTCGGAGGGCACGGGCGACGATCGCTGGGTCCGCTGCCAGCGGCCTTCGGTTCTGGTGGGCGGCGAGTTGACGATCGAAATGCTCGACCTGCAGTACAACTCGACCGCCGGCTTCTACACCGGCCCCGTCCAGATGAAGGCCAATAACGGTGTGCTGATCGTCGACGACTTCGGCCGCCAGCGCATCCGTCCGGACGAGCTGCTGAACCGCTGGGTCGTTCCCATGGATCGCCGCATCGACTTCCTGACCCAGGTCGGCGGCAAGAAGATCGAAATTCCCTTCGAGATGCTGGTCGTCTTCGCGACGAACCTCGAGCCGGACGAACTGGTCGACGCAGCGTTCCTGCGCCGCATGCAGACGAAAATCAAGATCAACGTGGCGACGGAAGAGCAGTTTGTCGAGATTTTCCTGCGGTTCGCCCGATCGCGGCAGCTCGCCGTCGACGCCAAAGTAGCTCAGGATCTGGCCAAAACCATTCGGGTGCAGCTCGGCCAGGAACTCCGCGGCTGCCAGCCCCGCGATCTGATCAACCAGGTATGCTGGGCGGCTCGGTACGCCGACCGCCAGCCCATCCTCGACCGCGAATCCCTCAATCAGGCCATCGAGGCGTACTTCCTGCCCAACGGTTAAGAACCCGGCCAACCAGCCCGATTCGGACATGAGCCCCGCCTGGATAGCGGGGCTTACGCCTGTTTGGGGACCAAGCAGTCTTCACAAAGGCAGCTTCGTTTAATATGTGCGGGTATGAACCGGCTTTGTTGGCTGTGTTTGATCGGTGGGGTAATCCCAGCCCTGGCGCAAGCCCCACCGACTGTCAATCTCAAAGGTTCGCTCGAACTCATCGACACCACGCCCGACACCACGCCGGTCAGTGCCCTCGGCGTCGCGATTTACTCTCCGACAACCTATGCTATGTATCGAGCGCAGCCTGATCAGAGCGGACGATTTGAGATGAAAAACGTTCACCCTGGCCATTACCGGCTCGAGTTGGGCGTACCGTCGCGCCTGAAAACATTCACCATTGGTGGTAAAGAAATCTCACCCGCCGACTTCGAGGTCACGCCCAAAAGCGCCGGGCCCTTTCGAATTGTCCTCAGTATGGAAGAAGGGGCGCTCACCATTCAGGTGGAGGGCGGGCCAGGAAGACCTCTCACAGCAGTGCTGGCGCCAGATGACGAGTTTCTCACTCTCCACTCACAATTCAGCAGCCCTCTTTCTGGGGGAGTTGCACAGTTTCCTTTCCTGCCTGCGGGCAGGTACCGGGTCTTCATCGTGGATTCGGATCTGAGTGACGCCGTGGCGGGCACCGGTAAATTGCGCGAGGCACTGGAGAATGAAGCGGCGACCGTGGACGTGGTTGCAGACGCAGATTCACATGCAACCGCGCCCTATATCCAACGGCAAGCGGTTGAGGATGCCAGGCAATCGGCCAGCGCATTGCGATGATCCACAAATGGGTGGCGTCCCGCCCCCGGATCCCGGCAAAAGCCAAATCAATTGCCGCGCCTGAGGCGCAGGTGCCGGGATCCGGTTAGAGAGGATTAACGAGCCGCCGAGTCGGAGTTCTCGAGCTGCGCGACTTGAGGGGGCGCAATCAGCTCAACCCGAACCGGGGCGATGCCGCGCTGCTCGAATCCCAGGGATTCGGCGGCGGCTTTGGAAACATCGATGACGCGGTCCTCGGGAACGGGCCCGCGGTCGTTCACGCGGACGACCACCGAGCGGTGGTTCCGGAGGTTGGTGACGCGGAGCAGCGACCCAAGCGGCAGTGTCCGGTGCGCGCAGGTCATGGCGTCTTCGTTATAGGGCTGCCCGCTGGCGGTCGGCTTGCCCTGGAAGAACTTGCCGTACCAGGAGGCAATGCCTTTCTGGTACCAGTGGTGCCGCTTCACAGGCCGGCTCTCGGCATGAGCCGCAGGGGCCGCATTCGCGTTGAGACTTGGGCTGAAATGCTCGCCCGGAGAAACTGCCTGTGCGCCGGCAACGCCCACCACGATGGCCATCAGAGCGCCAGCTGTGGTGAGCCAACGTCGAGGTCGACTCGCGCCTTCAGCGCGTTCCTTAGCATCCATAGACATACTCCTCAGATTCTAGAAATGAGAGGCAGCTAAGTCAAACAAACAATTAGATTTATTTCTCTTCAGGGCTTGCCAAAAGCCCATATTCTGTGATAGCCCTCTGACGGCAGGAAAAGGGATACTCAACGACCAGGAATTCCCTGAGCCCCAACCGCCCAACTGCGAGACCGCGGACCTGTTGGGTACGATGTCCGATCAGCAGCGCGTGCTGCCTGATCGTGGAGGAGGAGTAGAGGATTGAACGAAGGAACCGGGAGTGTCAAGGCACCAAACAGTGCCACGCGGTGCCCTACGGTGGTTCTATCCGCCGCCGGATTCGACCCATCGGCCGGGGCGGGGATTTTGGCCGACCTGAAAGTCTTTACGGCTCATGGGCTTTACGGCGTATCGGCGATCACGGCAATAACGGTTCAGTCAACCCAGGGTGTCCGGGAAGTACACTCAGCCGATCCGGAAATCTTTGGGCACACCCTGGAGTGCCTGTTTGAGGACATGCCCATCGCGGGGGTCAAGATCGGCATGCTCGGGGCGGCGGGGATCGTAACGGAACTCACGCGTTTTCTGCGAGATGCTGGAATTCCCCGGGAGCGGATCGTGCTCGACCCGGTGCTGGCGTCCAGTTCGGGGGCGGCGCTCCTCGATCAGGAGGGTATCCGGCTGCTGCGGGAAGAATTGCTGCCTCTGGTGGGCTGGGTGACTCCGAACAGCGACGAGCTGGCCGCGCTGACGGGGGAACGGGTCAGCAGAAGGGATGACGTTGCGGAGCAGGCGGCGCGATTGGCGGGGCTGGCAGCCGGGCTGAACGTCGTGGTGACGGGAGGCCATCTCGACCCGCCGGATGATTTGCTGCGGACCTCTGCCGGCGAGGAGGTCTGGTTTCCGGGACTGCGGGTCAACACGACGTCGACGCACGGGACGGGCTGCGTCTTCTCGTCCGCGCTGCTCTGCCAGTTGCTGGCCGGCGGTACGGCGGCGGAGGCGGTGCGTGGAGCGAAGGAGTTCGTCACGCGGGCGCTGGAGAGCGCTCTGCCGATCGGCAAAGGGAGGGGGCCGGTGCTCAGCGGTCTGCGCTGAGCACCGGACGCTGGTTAGTCGTGGTCGCCGCGGTCGGCGTCCGTGCTTCGATCCGACTCGAAGGGCCGGGTGAGCCAGGGCGTCGTCCAGACGGTCCCGTTGGTGGTGGCGCAGGCTGCGCCGCCATTGGCGCCGAAGGGGCAATGCCACCAGTTCTCGCTGGCGTTGACCGTGCCGGTGCTCAGGTTGTCGACGCCGATGCCGCGGGAGAAGTTGTTGAACTGGACATTCAACTGGCCGGCCGGCGCGCTGAAACCGACGTCGATGGCCTCATTCTCGAAGGTATTCTGCGAGACCACCGTACCGGTGATGACAGCTTTGCTGAAGATGTTGATCGCCGTCGGTCCCGGTGTCGGCGCGCCGGGGTTGTCGGGTCCGTTTCCGGAGAAGAAGTTGCCGATGATCGCGTTGTCGTTGAAGTTCACCGGCGGTGCGGGAGCGGGAGGCGCGGCATGGTTGTGCATGGCGACGCCGGTGGCTCCGTTATCGCGAATGATGTTGTTGATCACCACATTGCCGGTGTCGGTGGTGCCCGGCGATGGCGCGAAGATGCCGACGCCGGCGCCCGGCGACTGGGTTCCGTTCCGCAGGGAAACGTTGTGGGAGATGGTGTTGTACCAGACGCCGAAGGAGAGTGTCGCGGTGGGAATGATCGCCCTGGCCGGCGCGTGGGAGGCCAGGGTGATTCCGCAGTCGTACACGTTGTCGTGAACGAAATTGCCGCTGATCAGATTGTGGGCGTTGGGTCCGGTTTCGTCGGTGACGAGGATGCCGCCGGCGTTATGGGCGACCTCATTCCGCAGGATGGTGGAGTGGTCAACGGCCATCAGGTGAATGCCCTCGCCGCAATCGCCGCCCTCGTTGGTCTCGTACGAGGTCGGGAGCCCCGGGCAGGTGTCGTTCGTGGGGTTCAGGGACTGATCGTTCTCCGTCACTTCGTTATCGACTACGGCGACATTGGTCGCATTCGTCAGCAGGATGCCTTCGAAATCGGCATACTGGACCTTCAGGCCGGAGATGACGACGTTGCTGACACCCGGCGCCGGCGCGGTGCTCATGCCGTTGACCCAGATTCCGTGCGGAAGGTTGGTCGCGTCGATGACCGGATGCGCCCCGGCGGCGGCCATCAACGAGAGCGGCTGCATGATGGTGACCGCTTCGTGGTACGTGCCGTCCTGCACCTGAATGGTGTCGCCGGCCGAAGCCGCTGCGACGGCGGCGCTGATGGTGGTGTAGCAGCCCATGTGGCCTGAGGGGTTGACGCAGAGCGTAGCCGCAGCCGCCATGCCGGTGAACGTGCCCAGACAAGCGACGGCTGTAAGGAGCCGAAGTCCCTTCATGTGAAACCTCCGATGGATTGTTTGCGACAGCGGCCGGTCCCCGGGGGAGGGATCTGGAGCGGACGCGCTGGTCGCACGTGCGAGGACAGCATCGTAAACCGGCTCGCTCCAGGGCTGTCAAATCGGCAGCGATGCCGGCGGCCAACAAAAGGGGGCCGGTCTTCCGGCCCCCTGGGTGGGCGCATCGCACGGGGCCGGCGGGCTTAGTCGTCGTCCTGGTCAGAGCCGGACGATATGGCATCCGTATCGTACGGGCTGGTCAGCCACGGCGTCGTCCACACGGTTCCTGAGGAGGTGGCGCAGGCTGCGCCGCCGCCCGGTCCGAAGGGACAATGCCACCAGTTTTCGGTTGCGTCCACGACTCCGCTCAGCAGATTGTCGACGCCAATTCCCTTGCTGAAGTTGTTGAAGTGGGCAGCGACCAGGCCTCCCGGCGCATTGAAGGCGATGTCGACCTGTTCGTGGTCGAAGGTGTTCCCGGTGATCACGGTGCCGAAGACGGGCGCCTGGCTGGCGATGTTAATGCCGGTCGGGCCGGGAGTGGCGGTGTCCTCCGTATCGGCGCCGTTGCCGACGAAGTGATTATTGATAATCGCGTTCTCGTTCATGTTCACCGCCGGCGCAGGAGCGGGAGCGGCGGCATGGTTGTGCATGGCGACCCCGGGCAGCCCGTTGCCGATCAGCTGATTGCCGATGACGACGTTGCCGGCGTTCGTGGTGCCAGGGAACGGAGCGAAGATGCCGACGCCCGCGCCGGCGCCGAACAGCGCCAGCCCATTCCGCGCGGAAAGGTTCTGGGTGATGGTGTTGTGCAGGATTCCGTAGGGAAGCCTCGCGGTCGGGATGACCGAAGTGGCCGGTCCGTGCGAGGCGAGGGTGATGCCGCAGTCGAACGGGTTATCGTGCACGTAGTTGGCCTTGATGACGTTGTCCTGGGTTGGGCCGGTCTCGTCGGAAAGCAGGATGCCTCCCGCGTTTCGGCCGATGTCGTTGTTGATGATGGTGCTGTTGACGGTCGCGATGAGGTGAACGCCTTCCCCGCAGTCGAAGCCCTCGTTGGTCTCGAAGGCATCGATGCCCGGACAGGCCTGGTTGGCGGGGTCGAGCGACCGATCATTGTGCGAGACATGGTTGCCGGCGATGGTGACGTCAGCGGCATTCGCGATGAGAATGCCCTCAAAGTTCGCGTTGCGCACCGTCAACCCGGCGATCAGGACGCCGGTGACGCCGACGCTGGGGGCTGCCGCCATGCCGTTGATGAAGATGCCGACGGGCAGATTCGTCGCGTCGATGACCGGATGTGCTCCGGGAGCGGCAATCACGGAAAGCGTCTTCGTGATCGTGACCTCCTCGGCATAGGTGCCGTCCCACACCTGAATGACATCGCCTGCCGCGGCGGCGGCCACGGCGGCGCTGATGGTCTTGTAGCAACCGTTCGTACCGGCTGGGTTGACACAGAGAGTAGCGGCAGCGGCGAGGGCGGGACACGCTGCAAGACAAGTGACGGCTGCAAGGAGCCGAAGTCCCTTCATGATGAAACCTCCACGAAATCGCGGTTAGCGGGCCGAGTTGGGGGGGAGGATCAATGTCCGGAACGGAAGAGCAGGGGGAACCATTGCGGAGAACGAGCGAGAATCTTACTGCCGTCCGTGCGAGCGCAGCAATGCGAGAGAGAAACGGCTGTTGGCGGGATCAACAGGCCCGTTCGACCCATTCCTGGTGGCAGATCAGGGACTGCCTGGGTTCGTGCTCCGTCAAATCTGCGTCCAGTCCAGAATCACCTTGCCGGTTTCGCCGCCGATCATCGCCGCGAATCCCTTTTCGTAGTCCTTGTAACTGAAGCGGTGCGTGATGACCGGCGAGATGTCGACGCCGCTGGTGACCAGCACGGACATCTTGTACCAGGTCTCGTACATTTCGCGGCCGTAGATGCCGCGCAGGGTGAGCATGTTGAAGATGATCTTGTGCCAGTCGGTCTCCATGGGCTTCGAGGGGAGGCCGAGCACGGCGATGCGGCCGCCGTGGGCCATGTTGTCGATCATCTCGCGGAAGGCGGCATGGCTGCCGGACATCTCGAGGCCCACGTCGAAGCCCTCCTGCATGCCGAGCTGCTTCTGGATCTGGGCGACGGGCAGCTCGCGGGGATCGGCGGCGATGGTGGCGCCCATGCGGCGGGCGAGGTCGAGCCGGAAGGGGTTCAGGTCGGTGACGACCACGTAGCGCGCCCCGGCATGGCGCACGATGGGAATGGCCATGAGGCCGATCGGCCCGGCGCCGCAAATGAGCACGTCTTCGCCCAGCACCGGGAAGGCGAGCGCGGTGTGGACCGCGTTGCCGAAGGGGTCGAAGATGGCCGCGATCTCCTCGGGCACGCCGTGATGATGGCGCCAGATATTCGTCATGGGCAGCGCGATGTATTCGGCGAAGGCGCCGGGGCGGTTCACGCCGACGCCGGAGGTGTGCGCGCACAGATGGCGCCGGCCGGCGAGGCAGTTCCGGCAGCGTCCGCAGACCACATGCCCCTCACCGCTGACCAGGTCGCCGACATGGAAGTCCGACACGTTGGATCCGACGGCAGCGATCTCGCCGACAAACTCGTGCCCGATGACCATCGGCACCGGAATGGTCTGCTGCGCCCACTCGTCCCACTGATAGATATGAACGTCGGTGCCGCAGATGCCGGTGCGGCGCACGCGGATGAGCACATCGTTGATGCCGTATTCCGGTTCGGGAACATCCTCCAGCCACAGGCCGCGTTCGGCGCGGGCCTTGACGAG
>DATEPN010000561.1:0-2632 GCA_035273225.1 Acidobacteriaceae bacterium
CGGATGGTCGAACGCCAAGCTCGCCGCATGCAGAAAGTTACGGCGCAGCTCGAGTGGCGGCAGCGCGCTTTTCCGGTCCATCGGAATGATCTGTTTTGGCGCGCCGTAGAGCGTGTCGCCGACGACGGGGTGACCGATGGAGGCCATGTGCACGCGAATCTGATGGGTGCGGCCAGTCTCGATGCGCACGCGGACGAGCGTGAACTTGCCCCACCGCGAGCTGATGCGCCGCTCCACGGTGTAATGAGAGACGGCGGAGCGGGCGCCTTCCTCGCGGCGCGTGGTCATGCGCGTGCGGCGCAGCATGTCGCGCGCGATGGACGCGCTGATGGTGCCGGAGTCCTGCTTGAGGTGACCGTGCACCAGCGCGATGTAGGTCTTGCGCATCTCGCGGCGCGAGAACATCTCCGCGAGGCGGGCGTGGACGGCATCGTTGCGCGCGACGATGATCAGGCCGCTGGTCTGCTTGTCGAGGCGATGGACGATGCCGGGGCGCAGCTCGCCGCCGGTCGAGGAGAGCGTTTCGTACCGATGCAGGAGGGCATTGACCAGGGTGCCGGCTTCGGTCGCGCCTGCACCGGCGTGGACCATGATGCCGGCGGGCTTGTCGATGACGGAGAGGGCCTCGTCTTCATAGACCACCTGCAGGGGAATGTCTTCGGCGAAGGCTTTGAGCGGGGGGCGTACGGGGTCGCCGAGGACTTCGATGGTTTCTCCGCCGCGCAGCCGATACGAGGCACGCGGGGACTTGCCGTTCAGGCGGATCTTTTCCTGCTCGAGGAGCAGCTGGACACGCTCGCGGCTCACGCCCTCCATCTGCCCTGTGAGCCAGGCGTCCAGCCGCTGGCCGGCGGCTTCGGCGGGAACCAGTATTGTGCGGATCACGGTTACGAATGTCCCGCGTAGATGCCTGGTCCGGTCAACCCGGGAATCCACGAGGGCAGATTGGGCTGGGGCGGAGGCGGCGGAGGCGCGTCGGGCGGAATCCATCCGCGCTGCACGAGCCAGTTGCGCAGCAGCGTTGGCCAGGTGGAGAGAGGCACGATGGATCCGCAGAGTCCGCAGCCGTGGTTGGAGTAGTCGTAGACGTGGAGTTCGGCGGGGACGTGATGCTCGACCAGGGCGCGGTAGAAGTCGAGCGTGTTCGCGATGGGAACCGTGGGATCTTTCTCGGTCGCGAACATGAAGGTGGGCGGCGTGTCATCGGAGATGGCGAACTGGTTGGAGTAACGCTTCTCCATCGCGGGATCGACATCGGGCCCGAGCAGATTCCTGCGCGAGCCGGCATGCGCTTCGGGCAGCGTCATGCTGATCACCGGATAGGACAGGATCATGAAAGCCGGCTTGCAGCTTTGCTGGTCGACCGGATCAGTGGACTGGAGCGGGGCCGTATCGCTGTCGCAGTGCGTGCCCAGCGTCGAGGCGAGGTGCCCGCCGGCGGAGAATCCCCAGACGCCGAGGCGGTTGGCGTCGATGCCATAGTCGGCGGCGTGCGCGCGAATGAGGCGCATGGCGCGCTGCCCGTCCAGAATGGGTGCCGGGTAGTGATACGGCTTCACGCGGTAGTCGAGCACGAACGCCGCGATGCCCTGGGTGTTGAGCCAGCCGGCGATCTGGAAGCCCTCGTGGCCGATGGCGACGTGTTCGTATCCGCCGCCGGGAATGACCAGGACGGCGGTGCTGGTGGAGCGCTTCTGCGGCAGCAAGGGATACAGGCGAGGCTTGTCGATCTCGCCGTTGCCCAGCGCACCGGGCGCGCCTTGCGGCCAGAGATAGACGGGCTGAGGAATTCCGGGAGGAAGGGGCTGTTGTGCGGTCGGCTGTTGTGCTGTCATTGGGGGAGCAGAACCGAGGGCAAGAAGCAAAGCCAGCGCCCAAATCTTCATGCGGCGATTATATTCAGGCGCTGCCATGCAGGAACGCGAGCGCCTCCGGACTGCCAGGATTTCAGACGAACTGTTCGTGCCGGTGAACGAATATGCGTCATGTCGTGCCGCGCGGAGAAATTGTGACGGCCATCACAGATGCACAGCCCCCAATTTGTGGGTATACTCTGGCCCTCTCCAGGATTCATGCATGTGAGGTGCAATCATGCAAGCTGCCGTACATCCTCTTCCGCTCTCATTCCCGAAAAGCAAACTCCCTCTGCAGCTCGTAGCGAGTTCCACAGTCGAGTCCCGTCCCGTGAGCCGGACCGATCCTTTTGATTCATGGCTGGAAGCGTATTGCCGGTTTCAGGACGATTTTCTGCACGACGAACTGGCGGCGGGCGAGGGCGAAAACTGGCTGCAGGACATGACCTAAGCAGCCCCGCAACTCAGGCGTTCGTGGCGGGCAGTGGCGATGCCAGGGGACGGCGCAGCCACAGCGCTCCGCCGGCAAGCACAGCAAGAATGGCGAGCATCTGCGGCAGGGTTAGGCCGGCGAGCACCGGAGCCTCGTCTCCGCGGAAGAACTCGACGAAGAAGCGAGCGACTCCGTAGAGGAACAGCCAGGCTCCAGCCACTTCGCCGGCGCGGCGGCGCGGCATCGCGAGCAGCAGCGCAAAGATGAGCAGCGAGGCAGCCGCATCGTACAGCTGCACGGGGTGGACCTTCTCCCCGAGCGGCACCCGGTACCAGAGATAAGCGAT
>DATEPN010000562.1:0-6058 GCA_035273225.1 Acidobacteriaceae bacterium
CTCCGTCGCGCCTTCCCGAAAACGCGGGGGTTCGCGGCAGCTATCCCTATTTCCTGCCCGACGGCGACCATTACCTCGCGACGCGGCAGGATGGCATTTGGCTGGGTGCGATGCGTTCGCCCGGGAAACGGCAGATCGTCCCCGATGTGTCGAACGCCCAGTTCATGGCGCCTCCAGCGGGGGGACGAATCGGCGCGGTCATCTTTGCGCGAGGCAGCGCGCTGTTCGCTTTGCCGTTCGACGTGAAGCGGCTGGAGCCGGCGGGCGATGCTTTCGCCATCGCGCCTGAGGTCGCTGGCGGTCCGGGCATGTCGCGGCTCGCGGCAGCGTCCAGTGCGGGAGTGCTGGCCTGGGTCTCGGGCGCGCGAGCCGGCTGGCAGTATGTCCTGCGCGATCGCGAAGGCAGGCAAGTGCGTTCGTATCCGAATGCCGGCACCGTCGCCATGATCTCGCCGGATGGAAAGAAGCTCGTGGGCGACCGCTTCGACGGCGGCCTCTGGGTGCTGGACCTGGCGGCGGGAACGGCGACGCGGCTGACCTTTGGCGGCGGATTCAATCCGGTCTGGTCGGCGGATGGGCGCTACATCGTTTATGACAAGGTCGGCGACGGGATCTATCGAAAACTTGCCAGCGGAGCGAAGGATGAAGAACTGCTGGTGAAGGAGGCTCGCCTGGCCGTGCCGAAAAGCTGGTCGCCCGACGGAAAGTTCCTCGTCTATGCGCAGATCAACCCCGGCACCGGTGCGGATTTGATGGCCATCGAGGCGACCGACAGGAAGCCATTTCCCGTTGTCCAAACCAGCGCGACTGAGGACCAGGGCCAATTCTCGCCCGATGGGCATTGGCTGGCGTACACCTCAAACCAGTCCGGCCAGGCGGAGGTCTATGTGATTCCCTTCCCGCCTTCGCCCGGCGCGCAATGGCTGGTCTCTCGAGGCGGCGGCGCGCAGCCAAGATGGCGCCGCGACGGCAAAAAGCTCTTCTATATTTCGGCTGACTCTCAGATGATGGCGGTCGACGTCTCTACGCGTCCCACATTTCAATCGGGGACGCCACACCCGCTGTTTCAGTCCGACATCGTGGACACCGGAATCCGCACCGGACCGATCAGCTGGGACCTGGCGCCCGATGGCAACCGCTTCCTGATCATCACCCCGAATACTTCGGAGACGTCGACGGTTACGGTTGCGCTGAACTGGCGACAGGAGCCGGCACGGTGATCGTCCATCGGAGTGTTCCCTTGTAGTTGTCGGAAAGGCCGCTGCAAGTGACCTGCGCGGCCGAAAAACCAGGGCAAATGCTTCGTGCCGCAACCCGGCATGCGATACTTTTTATGTCCTATGTACAAACGAGTCGTTCTGAAGCTGTCCGGCGAAGCGCTCGCCGCGGGCCGTGGGTTCGGTGTGGATCCCGTCCGGATTCACGAGATCGGAGCCGAGATTGCCGATGTTCGTGCCATGGGCGTCGACGTGGCCATCGTGGTGGGCGGCGGCAATTTCTTTCGCGGGGTCGCGGAACAGGCGCGGGAGATGGACCGCGTTTCCGCGGATAACATGGGCATGCTCGCGACCGTGATCAACGCCCTGGCGATTCAGGATTCGCTGGAGAAGCGCGACGTGCACTGCCGCGTGATGTCGGCTATCGAAATGAATCAGGTTTGCGAGCCCTATATTCGCCGCAGGGCCATCCGTCACCTGGAAAAAGGGCGGGTCGTCATTTTCGCCGCCGGCATCGGAAATCCTTATTTTTCCACCGATACCGCGGCCTCGCTGCGTGCCATGGAAATCAAGGCGGATGTGCTGCTGAAAGCCACCAAAGTTGAAGGTATCTATGACGCCGATCCGGTCATCAGACAAGATGCGGTGAAATTCGAGCAGATTACCTACATGGAAATCCTGCGGCTGGGGTTGAAGGTGATGGATACCACGGCGGTGAGTCTCTGCAAGGACAACAATCTGCCGATGATCATCTTCAATCTCAACCAGCCGGGCAATATCCGCCGTGTGATTTCGGGCGAGAAGGTCGGCAGTCTGGTCACAGCCTGAGCGCTCAGCTCCAAATCGTCCCCCCGCCCGCAGCCCTCCCCGGCGAAGTCGCCGCTTTCCCCCCAGCCGCAGGCAAGTCTCCCGCGAAAACCGGCAGCAAGGAGCGCCTGCCCGCGCTCAGCGGACTCCGTGCGTTTGCCGCGCTGAATATTGTTTTCTTCCACTTCTCCAATCCGAAGTGGTTTGGACCGTTCGCGCCGGTCGTCAATCACGGATACACGTCGGTCAGCTTCTTCCTGCTGCTTTCTGGCTTTGTTCTGGCCTACAACTACAGCGACCGCGCCCAGCGAGGCCAGCTCAAGGCGCGCAATTTCTGGATCGCTCGTGTCTCGCGGCTCTATCCGGTTTATGTTTTCGCGCTGCTCATCTCCCTCGGCATGCTCATGCAGGAGTGGCATGTCCGGTCGCACAAGCAGTTCGCCTGGGGGATCGTGCTGACCCCGCTGCTGATGCAGGGCTGGAGCCCGACGCTTTCGACCTTCTGGAACACGCCCGCGTGGACCATGTGCACGGAGGCGTTCTTCTATCTCATCTTCCCGTTCGTCGTGCTCTGGCGCCGGCCGAAGAACATCGGCAAGCTGGTCGGGATCCTGCTGGGCCTGTGGTGCCTGGGGATGTTGCTGCCCAGCCTTTACATGCACTTCCATCCGGACGGCGATCTCCACCCCGGCCGCTACACCGACGGCTTCTGGATGCGTGCCCTGAAATTCTCGCCGCCGCCCCACGTTCCGGCGTTCCTGTTTGGGATCGTGCTCGCCGATCTCGACGCGCTCATTCCCCGCGCCGCGCGCAACCGCTTTCTCTTTGGCCTGCTTGGGATGAGCGGCATCTACGCCGTCCTTTACTACGGCGATCACTTCCCTTACCCGATGATGCACGATGGCCTGATGATGCCGCTGTTTGCGCTGGCCGTCCTCGGCCTTGCCGGGCACAACATCATCGCCCGCTTCTTCGGATTCTTCCCGTTCGTCGCCGTGGGCCAGGCCAGCTACTGCCTCTACATCCTGCATTTCAATCTCTGGAACCTGATCCACGACTCGCACCTGCTGCAGCGTGCAGGACTGGCGCGCTTCGATCCGTGGCTCAGCTATGCTCTGCTCGTTACGGCATCGGTGCTGGTGATGATCTGGATTGAGCGCCCGGCGCAGCGGTGGATCAAACGCATCTCCGGCCTCGAGAAGCCCCACGCGCCGGCACCCTCGCGCGCGTAATCACCGCGCGTGATGCGCCCCATAAAAAGCCCGTGCCTCCCTTGCCATTTGCAGAACGCTATGGCAACAATGAAGAACCTCCTTTGTCTCTGCGTGAGATGAAGAGCCGTAGGTGCCCTCTGCGTTTGAAGGGCACAGGTTCCGCGGCGCCTTCCCTGTCGAAGATCCCGAAGAGTTTCCAGCGGCCTCGCGTCCGCCCTGCGCGTGGCCACGGCGCATCCCTGCGCCCAGGTTTGGCTTGCCTCCCTGAAGCCCGTGGCACCTGTCTCCGGCCACGGGCATTTTTTGGAAGCGGGAAATCGCACTTTTCTGCTACAAATGAACAACTCGGCCGCCGGCCCTACCGCCCCCGCTCGGCCGGCCCATGAATCAGGTTGCAGGCAGCCGGTTAAGAGCAGGCTGCAGGATGAGCGCTCACGCATCCTCAGGAGGCGCGCATGAACACCGATTTCTCCCGCCGCACATTCTTCCGCATGGCCGCCGCTGCCTCGGCGGCCGCCGCCGTTCCGATCTTCACCGAACCGCAGCTGGCGATGGCGCAGCGCCCCCGTGTCTTCCGCGAGATTCCGCCGGGCGCGGTGCGCATTGACGCCAACGAGAATCCGCTCGGCCCATGCAGCGGAGCCTGCGCCGTCATCTCCAGCATGATTCCCGAGGGCGGACGCTACGACTTCGAGATGGGCCCGAAGCTGGTGAAGCTGTTCGCCGATCAGGAGGGCCTCAAGCCCGAGTACGTCGCGCTCTATGCCGGGTCGAGCGAGCCCCTGTTCTACACCGTGCTGGCCTTCACGTCGCCGCAGCGCAGCTTTGTCGTGGCCGATCCCAGCTACGAGGCCGGCATGTACATCGCGCAGGGCGCCGGCGTGAAAGTCGTCAAGGTCCCGCTCGCCACCGATTACTCCCACGACCTGCGCGCCATGATCGCCGCCGACCCGAACGCCGGCGTCTTCTACATCTGCAATCCGAACAACCCAACGGGCACGATCACCAGCCGCGCGGACATCGAATACGCGCTGGCCAACAAGCCGAAAGGCTCCGTCCTGCTCATCGACGAAGCCTATATCCAATTCTCCGACGCGACGCCGTCGCTCGATCTGGTCAAGGCCGACAAGGATCTGATCGTGCTGCGCACGTTCTCCAAGGTTTACGGCATGGCCGGGCTGCGCTGCGGATTCGCCATCGGCCGCCCGGACCTTCTGGCGAAAATTCGCGTCTACGGCATGAACTTCATGCCCAACCTGGCGATGGCCGCGGCAACCAGCAGCCTGCAGACGCCGACGCTCGTCGCCGAACGGCGCAAGATCAACACCGATACGCGCAACGAGGTGTTCTCGTGGCTGACGGCAAATAACTACAAGTTCATCCCATCGCAGACGAACTGCTTTATGCTCGACACCGGCCGCCCCGGCCACGATGTCATGGAAGCCATGGCGCAGCGCAACGTCTTCATTGGACGCGTGTGGCCCGTCTGGCCCACCTACGTGCGCATCACCGTGGGGACGCGCAGCGAGATGGACAAGTTCCAGACAGCCTTCCACGAAGTGATGAGCGGATCGCCGTCGAAAACGGACCGCGCGCATGAACGGCCGAGCTATGCCTCTCTCGGCCGGCGCGACTTGCCGCCGTATATGACGGGGCAACGCGACCTGGGATAAGGCAGACAGGCACGACGGCCGCGGCGGCCTGGCTGCGGCTAGTGTGGACTGGTGGGCTGCGCCATTTTCGCGATCACGTCGCGCATGGTCGCAAAGCTCTTCGTGACTCCCGGCATGGGATCGTCGGCGTGCACCTCATATTCGAGATCGACGAAGCCTGGGTAGCGGATCGCACGCAGCGCCTCGAAGATCTGCTCCACCGGCATTTTGCCCTCGCCGACGGCGACCTGGCTCTCCTTGTCGTGGAAGTCGGTGAGGTCCTTCATATGGACATCAAAGAGGCGCGGTCCAACGGCATGGATCGCCTTGACCACGTCGGTGCCTGCGCGCACGGTGTGCCCCACATCGATGCAGCATCCAATGCGCTCATCCATGCCGTTGATGTCGGTCAGAATATCCAGCGGTGACGGCCAGAGCTTGTCCTCCGGGCCATGGTTGTGGATCGCGATCCTGATGTCGTACTGCTGTGCGAAGCGCTGGATGTCGGGAAGGTTCTGCCGGGTGGGATCGCCGGCCACGATGACCGAAACACCCGCGCGCCGCGCGTAGTCGAATTTCGACCGGATGTCCTGCTCTGTCGCCTTCTGGAAGTAGATCGCGCCGACGGCGTGCAGGCGAATGCCCGCCGCCTTGTAATCGGCGAGCGCCTGCGCCTCGCCCGCGGGATCGGAGGGAAGGTGGTCCTTCACGTCCTTGGCATTCAGATCGCTGATATTCAGCTGCTTCATGTAGCCGATCAGCTGTGCCCGCGTGAAGTTGCGGAAAGTGTAGCTGCAGAGCCCCAGCTGAATGGGCAGCTTCGGCAAACTGGCAGCCGAAGGCCCGCTGGGCAGACCTCTGCCTGAGTTGGACGAGCCTGAGTTGGTGAGCGCGCCCAGGCGCCCGGCGACCCCCGCGCCAATTCCCCCGGGGCCTCCCCCGTTGGACTTGCCGGCTACGCCCATTTCCGTGAGCACCTGCGACCATGCGCCGCGGCCGGCGAACGCCGCGCCTGCGGCTGCCGCGCCTGCGGCCAGAAAACTCCTCCGACTCACCCCGCGTTCTTTTCCCATACCCGTGCCCTTACCCCGTGACCCTCGGACTTCGCTCTACGCTACACCTTCGGTTCCCAGCCCGGCTGATATTCGCGCCCCCAGCCCTTCAATGC
>DATEPN010000563.1:0-8587 GCA_035273225.1 Acidobacteriaceae bacterium
CCTCCCCACCGTCGGCGGACAAACCGCCCTCAACCTCGCCGTCGAACTCGCCGACGCCGGCACCCTCGACAAGTACGGCGTCGAGCTCATCGGCGCCAAGCTCGACCCCATCAAGAAAGCCGAAGATCGCCTCCTCTTCAAGGACGCGATGACCCGCATCGGCCTCGACGTCCCCCGCTCCGCGCTCGTCAACAACCTCCGCGACGGCCTCGACTTCGCCACCAAGATCGGCTTCCCCGTCATCATCCGTCCCTCCTTCACCCTCGGCGGATCCGGCGGCGGCATCGGCTACAACCGCGAAGAGCTGATGGAAATCCTCGCCCGCGGCCTCGACCTCTCCCCCGTCCACGAGTGCCTCATCGAAGAGTCCGTCCTCGGCTGGAAGGAATACGAGCTTGAGGTCATGCGCGACCTCGCCGACAACGTCATCATCATCTGCTCCATCGAGAACATGGACCCCATGGGCGTCCACACCGGCGACTCCATCACCGTCGCCCCCGCCCAAACCCTCACCGACCGCGAATACCAGGCCATGCGCGACGCCGCCATCCGCGTCATGCGCGAAATCGGCGTCGAAACCGGCGGCTCCAACGTCCAGTTCGCCGTCAATCCCGGCAACGGCCGCATGGTCGTCATCGAGATGAACCCGCGCGTCTCGCGCTCCTCCGCGCTGGCCTCGAAAGCCACTGGCTTCCCCATCGCCAAGATCGCCGCGCGCCTCGCCGTTGGCTACACCCTCGATGAGATCCCCAACGACATCACCAAAATGACGCCGGCCTGTTTCGAGCCCACCATCGACTACGTCGTCGTCAAAATTCCCAAGTGGCAATTCGAGAAATTCCCCGGCGCCGACGAGAACCTCGGGCCGCAGATGAAGTCCGTTGGCGAAGTGATGGCCATCGGCCGCACCTTCAAGGAAGCGCTGAGCAAGGCGACCCGCTCGCTCGAAACCGGCAAGCGCACCGGCTCAGAAAAGCTGGAGCGGCGCCGCCTCACACAAAAACTGGTCACCGCGCAGCCCGAGCGCCTCAGCTACATCCGCTTCGCCTTCCAGCAGGGACTCTCCGTCCGCGAAGTTGCGCGCATGACGAACATGGATCCCTGGTTCCTCTACCAGATCAAGGAAATCGTCGATACGACCGAAGCTCTGGCCAAATCCGGTATCGGGAATACGTCACCGGAGCAGTTACGGAAAGCCAAGCGCCTCGGCATCTCCGATGAGCGCCTCGCCGACGCGTGGGGACTCTCCGGCAACGAAGGTGTCGAGAGGGTTCGCAACCTCCGCAGCAGCCAGGGACTCCGCCCCGTCTACAAACTCGTCGACACCTGCGCCGCCGAATTCGAAAGCTTCACCCCCTACCTTTACTCCAGCTACGACGAAGAAGACGAAGCCGCGCCGACCTCCACGCGCAAAGTCATCATCCTCGGCAGCGGACCCAATCGCATCGGCCAGGGCATCGAGTTCGACTACTGCTGCTGCCACGCGGCGTTCGCGCTCCGCGAAGACGGTTACGAGACCATCATGGTCAACTGCAACCCGGAGACCGTCTCCACCGACTACGACACCAGCGACCGCCTTTACTTCGAGCCCCTCACCCTCGAAGACGTCCTCGCCGTCTACGAGCACGAGTCCTCCGGCGGAGCCCAGGTCGGCATGATCGTCCAGTTCGGCGGGCAAACCCCGCTGAACCTCGCCCTTCGCCTCAAGGCCGCCGGCGTCCCCATCCTCGGCACCTCGCCCGAATCCATCGACCTTGCTGAAGACCGCAAGCGCTTCGGCAAGCTCCTCGAGGACCTCGACATCCCGCAGCCTCCCGGCGCCATCGCCACCAGCGTCGAAGAAGCCCTCGCCGGAGCCGAGCGCATCGGCTACCCGGTCCTCGTCCGCCCCTCTTACGTCCTCGGCGGACGCGCCATGGTCATCGCCTACGACGCCGCTACCGTCTCGCAGTACATGAAGGAAGCCGTCGAGTACTCGCAGGAGCGCCCCATCCTCATCGACCACTTCCTCGAAGACGCGGTCGAAGTCGACGTCGACGCCCTCTGCGACGGCAAAGTCGTGGTCATCGCCGGCATCATGCAGCACATCGAAGAGGCGGGTATCCACTCCGGCGACTCATCCTGCGTCCTCCCCACCGTCGATCTCGCCCCCGCCACGCTCGACACCATCCGCAGCTACACCCGTCAGCTGGCCCTCGCGCTCAACGTCATCGGTCTCGTCAATCTCCAGTTCGCCATCCAGCGCCGGCCCGGACAGCAGGACAAGGTCTTCGTCATCGAGGTGAACCCACGCGCTTCGCGTACGGTGCCCTATGTCTCGAAAGCCACCGGAGTCCCGCTCGCCAAGATCGCCTCGCGCCTCATGACCGGACGCAGGCTCCGCGACTTCCTCGACGTCTCCGAGAAAGACCTCGGCACCGGCCCCTGCTTCTACGTCAAATCCCCCGTCTTCCCCTGGAACAAGTTCCCTGGCGTCGATACCGTCCTCGGCCCCGAGATGAAGTCCACCGGCGAAGTCATGGGCGTCGCCGACAACTTTGGCGAAGCCTTCGCCAAGGCGCAACTCTCCGCCGGACTCGCCCTGCCCCTGAAAGGCACCGTCTTCTTCAGCGTCAGCGACCGCGACAAGACCAACCTCGTCAACCTCGCCCGCCAGTACGTCGAACTCGGCTTCCACCTCGTGGCGACCGAAGGCACCGCCAACGCCATCGAGAAAGCCGGCATGAACGTCGAGCGCGTCTACAAGGTGAAAGAGGGCCGCCCTAACGTCGTCGACCTCATCAAGGGCGACCGCATCAACCTCATCGTCAACACGCCCCGTGGCCAGGATCCGTACTTCGACGAGAAGGCCATCCGCCGCGCCGCCGTCCTTGCCCGCATCCCGACCATCACCACCCTGGCCGCCGCCCGCGCCGCAGCCGAAGGTATCGCCGCCCTCCAGCGCCGCAAGCGCACCGTCAACCCGCTCCAAAAACTGCACGCCGAGCACGTAGTAGCACGCTAAATTGGAACGAGAAGCCGCCCCGTGTCTGTTTGCCTTGCCGATATGGGATCAGCGCTACGGCGCCGAACTGGGGCTCGCCATGGCAGCCGGGCAGGAGCCGTAGTCCTTCTTCAGTTGCTGAACCCGGAAAGTTGGATCGGCTTTGTCTTTGCCCTGCTTCAGCCTGGAGCCGTGAAACTGTACCAGGTCGCCCGCCTTCATCGACGCGGGGTCGCCTTCCAGTCTCCATGTTTTGGCATCGTTCGTACGGAGCTGATAGCCATTCGGCACCGCATACACGCAGCCTTTGAGGGTGTGATGTTTGTGGCTGATCGCAATGGGGACAGCGATCGCCAGCACGACGGCCGCGCTGATGCCAACACCGGCCGCGGCGATTGCGCCATTGCTGGGCCCGATGTGGCCGTAGTCCGCCTGACACGCGGCGTTCGGAGCCACTCCCAGACACACCAGCGCGGCCAGCACCGCCCATGCGGTGATACCGAACCGATAAGTCGTCCTGGGTCGTGGCACGGCTGAGAAGATCGGCCGCGCGGCTGCCTGGGTCTGAGTCAATGGGTCCTCTATTCTCTGACGACGCAACGGACGCTCTGAAAAACCAGGACTCCTTTGCAAGGACGACAACAGAGTGCGGTTACGCCAGCTGCAAAAGTCTTCGGGGAAAGTTGTTCGAGTATGCGCGTTCGCCCTCGGGAATGGCAAGAATTGCCCCGCTTCATCGGGCGCAGCCCGAAACCAGCCATAACCGCGCACGACAACTCTCGAGCCGGTGTTGTGGCCGGCAGCAAACGAAAAAGCCGCGGCACCGCCGCGGCTTTTCCTACACCCTAACCCTACCCCCTACACCCTGCCTTCACCCCTCCACAGCGCCACGCCTCCCAGCAACCCATCCAGATTCGACACGATCGTCACATCCGGCCGCGCCTCCATCTCAATCAGCTTCGTATTCCCGCCGCCCAGATACAGATGATCCCAGTTGAACGTCGCCTTCGTCTGCGCAATCGCCTTCTCGAGCAGCTTGTTCCATTTCCTCTTCCCGTATTTCTTCAGTCCACGCAAACCGAGGTAATCCTCATACGTCTTCTTCCGCCATGGATGATGCCCCAGCTCCAGCCCCGGACACAGCCGCCCATCGGTGAAAAGCGCCGACCCCATCCCCGTCCCCAGCGTGATGATCATCTCCACGCCGCGCCCCTGAATCGCGCCATACCCCTGCACCGCCGCATCGTTCGCCACCCGCACCGGCTTGCGCCAAAGCTTCTCCAGCTCCGCCTGCAGCGGAAAACCAATGCACTTCGGATGCAGATTGGCCGCGCTCAGCGTGACCCCCTGCTTCACCACGCCCGGATACCCAACGCTGACGCGGTCAAAGTTTCCGCCCAGTTGTAGACGCAGGTGATCGAGCGCATTCAGCAGCCGCGCCGGCGTCGGCGGATCCGGAGTCGGCACGCGCAGCCGCTCGGTCAGCGGCTGCCCCTCCGGACTCAGCAGCAGCACCTTCAGCCCCGTGCCGCCAATATCCACTGCGAGTGTGACAGGTTGTTTTGCAGCCATTTTCGATAAAGCCCGCAACAGTGTATCGCGCTGCGCGGCATGAATCAGTGATCAGCAAATCAGTATCTGTTCCCTGTTCCCTGTTCCCTGTTCCCTGTTCCTTGTTCCCTGTTCCCTGCCTTTACTCCCCTTCCATCACAATCGGCAGCGAAGGCGTCGTCGATCCATGCAGCGGCTCCTCGGTCACCATGAAAAGCTTCGCATCGGTCTCCGCCGGAATCGGCGGCAGCACCACAGTCGCGCCGTGCGTCGCATTCGGCCGAAACAACCCCGCCGGAATCGGAGCCTTGCCTCTCGTCGGCACCAGCCACAGCTCGTACGTCTTATCCTCCGGCAGCGGCCGCAGTCCCGCGGCAATGAACACCAGCGCACCCTTGCTCTTCTGCCAGCTCACCTCGCCCACCGGATGCGCCGTCAGCCGCGTCTCGCTCAGCACGATGTGCGCGGCATCGGGCGACGTCATCACGCCCACAATGCGGCTGGCGTGCTCCAGTTGCACGCGCAGCTGCCCCGCATCGCCCTCGCTGAGATCAAGCTGGCCGCGAATGAACGCCATGTGGTGCGCCAGCCACGCCGCAACGCACAGAAAGATGACCGCCAGGATCCATCCAATCCAGGCCAGCGCCGTCGAGGTGCGGAGATTCGCGTTACCGTCAGCCATCGGAAAATAATAAGGGAGAACGACCCGCAAATTTTTGGACGCAGCGTCGTCCCTCATGAAAACGTCGATGAAGATGCGCCGATGAAGCTCCGTCTCGATAAACTGCTCGTCGAGCGCCGGCTCGCCCCTACGCGCGAGCGCGCGCAGGCCCTCATCCTCGCCGGACGCGTCCTCGTCCACGAGCAGAAGCTCGACAAGCCCGGCCACGCCGTCGATCAGGACGCACCCATCCGCCTCCTCGGCAGCGATCTGCGTTACGTCAGCCGCGGAGGCCTCAAGCTCGAAGCCGCCCTCGCCCACTGGCACATCGACCTCACCGGCCGCTTCTGTCTCGACGTCGGAGCTTCCACCGGAGGCTTCACCGATTGCATGCTCCAGCACGGCGCCGCCCGCGTCCTCGCCATCGACACCGGCTACGGCCAGATCGCTCAATCCCTGCGCGACGACCCGCGCGTCACCCTCATGGAGCGCACCAATGCCCGCCTCCTCCGGCCCGGCGACCTCCCCCCCGGCATCACCTTCCTCGCCATGGACGTTTCCTTCATCTCGGCGACGCTCGTGCTGCCGCCGGTCCTCGCGGCTGTGGGTGTTTTGAAAGGGCACGGCTTCAGCCGTGCCGAACACCGGGCAGAAAACGAGGGGGCTTCAGCCCCTGAGGCATATCCCTCCTCAACACTCGAAGCCATCCTCCTCATCAAGCCTCAGTTCGAAGCCGGCCGCGAGCACGTCGGCAAAGGCGGAATCGTTCGCGATCCCGCCGCTCGCCAGCTCGCCATCGATCGCGTCCGCGCATGCGTCGAAGAAAACCGCGGCAGCGACATCGAAGTCATCGATTCCCCCATCACCGGCACTGAAGGCAATCGCGAGTTCCTTCTCCACGCCCACTGGTCCTGACAGCCTTCCCCGCCGGTGATACCCTCCGCTCCATGCGGACTCTCCTCCTGCTCGCCGCTTTCCTCCCCGCTGCCCGCGCGCAGCAACCCGCACCGCCTCCTCCGGCCGCTACGAATCCCGCAGCGAAACCTCCGCAGAATCCGTCCAGCCAACCGCCGCTCGCAATCGCGCCTCCCTCCGCCGCTCCCACCATGAGCCCAGCCGACGCGTACGACTACGCCATGCAGCCCTTCACAAATGCGCGCAGCTCACCCAATGACCTCACCGAGGCCGACCAGTGGGCCCTCGGCATCGGAGTCGCCCGCGCCAGGCAGAGCTGCGAAGCCCTCCTGAAAGAAAAACTCCGCGGCGAAGACCTGCTCGCGCTGGGCAAGCTCTGCATCTTCGGACAGGACTTCGAGCCCGCACGCCGCTCCCTCGTTGCCTACCTCGTTCTGCCCCAGCAGAAGTCCCCCGAAGTCTGCCGCCTGCTCCTCACCCGCGCCTTCCTGGGCCTGCACTCGACTGCGTCCGCCGAGAGCCAGCTCGAGTCGCTCCTCAGCCTCTATCGCTACGACGCCAGCATGCATCTCGGCATCGACATGGTCGTCGACGCCGCGGCCGCCAGCGACTCCGTCGACGACCTCCTGGTCATTGGACGCCTCAACGAGCAGCAGCTCCCGCACATTCTCGACGCCCTCGCCCACGGCGGATCCGTCCCCGCCAGCAATGGCGACAGCGTCGACCCTGCCCTGCTCGTGCGCGACGCTCTCCGCATCGCCGACTCCCTCCGTCGCCGTTCCAAACAGGCCGACGCCGACAAAATCGTCGCGCAGGTGAAAACCGACATCGAAGCCCCGCCCATCCTGAACAGCGCGTTTTACCCAGCGATCCAAAACACCGTCACGCGTTATGAGCTGTACGCGCATCGCAGTCCCGTGCGATCGTTCAACGCCGCCACTCTGCCCGCCCGCGGCCCACTCGTCCCGCACATCCTTCCTCTGTACGACCCGGATCCTGCAGCCCATCGCATCGTCCGCGGCTCCGGCGCCCACACCACCATCCGCGCGCTCGACGACTGCACCCTGGTCCTGGTCTTCTCCCTGGCCGGCCCGGCATCCAGTCCCACCATCCAGCACATCGTGAACGACCTCGCGAAGGACCACATCACGCCCGGGCTGAAAGTTATCGCCGTTACCTCCTGGGCTGCGAACATCGGCGTCGATGCGCCCACCCCGGAACTCCTCGCGACCGTCCGCGCCCTGCGCGGCACCCTCCCCGCCTCTCTGCCCGTCTACGTCGTGCCCGACTCCGAGCTGAAGCCCTTCGCCATTGACATGGCTCCCGCCGCCATTCTCTTCGACGGAAAAGGCCGCATCCTCTGGCTCAACACGCTCTCCGGATCCAACGGGAGCATTCGTCAGATGGAGCGCGACATCGAACCACCGCGTCCGATGCGTCCGATGTGATCTCCTGCTCCCAATCGATTTACCCCCTGTCGAACCGTGATTCCCCAGGTGTATGCTGTTGCCCATTCCGAAAATCTTCGGGTCCCCAGCCTCAGCGTGCCCCGATTTTCGGCAAGGTGGGAAAAAGCAAGTTCCCCAATATTCCTGTCGTTCTGTGGGAGCGGACATGAGACCTACATTCGCCATTGGCATCGGCGGCGCCGCCGGCCAGGGCGTCGCCACACCCGGCGATATCTTCGCGAAAATCTTCAGCCGTCGCGGCCTGCACCTCAACGCCTACAACGCGTACCAGTCCATCATTCGCGGCGGCCACACTTTCCTGACCATCCGCACCGGTCCCGATCCCGTCACCAACCAGGGCGACACCCTCGAACTCCTGATCCCGCTCAATCAGGACACCATGGATCGCCACCTTCGCCTGCTCGGCGCCGGCGGCGCCTGCATCTTCAACGCCGACACCATCAAGCCCGGGCAAGCCGCCGATGGCGTGCAGCTCTGCGCCCTCCCCGTCTCCCAGCTCGCCGACATCACCCGCAACAAAGTCGCGCAGAACACGCTCGCCATGGGCGCCGCCCTCAGCATGATAGGCATCGGCTTCCAGTCTCTCGAGCAGGTCATCCGCGAGCAGTTCGGTAAGAAAGCCGAATCCGTCGCCGAAGAAAACATCACCGTCGCCCGCGCCGGATACGACTACGCCACCCAGCACTTCAAGCCCTTCGCCAACCCGCTGCCCATGACCGACACGAAATATGCGGTCCTCAGCGGCAACACCGCGCTTGCCATGGGCGGAGCCGCGGCCGGCGTCAAGTTCTACTGCGCCTATCCCATGAGCCCCTCCACCGGCGTCCTCCACTGGATGGCCCAGCACGGCCGCAAAGCCGGCATCATGGTCCGCCAGGTCGAAGACGAAATCGGCGTCGTCAACATGGCCATCGGAGCAGGCCAGGCCGGAGTCCGCGCCATGTGCGCCACCTCCGGCGGCGGATTCGCCCTCATGAGCGAAGGCCTCGGCCTCGCCGCCATGGCGGA
>DATEPN010000564.1:0-4181 GCA_035273225.1 Acidobacteriaceae bacterium
ACAGCGGCGGTGGTCCGGGCATATGATGGGGGCGCCTTCCTACAGCGTTTCAGGAGACGCCATGGCCCCCTTCCGGTCTTGCACCCTGCTGGTCGCAGCGGTTCTGCTGTTCCCCTCCGGGCTCTTCGCACAGGCACAAAGGAATCCCGCGGCTCCGCAGGGCCAAAACCCTGCGCAGAATGGCGTACCCCTGTTTCGGACCAATGCGAACCTGGTGCTTGTCGACGTGGTGGTGCACAACAAGCAGCAGCCGGTGTTCGGGCTGAAGCAATCGGATTTTCACATCAGCGAAGACGGGCGCGAGCAGAAGATCACGGTCTTTGAGGAGCACCGGGCGAGCGATGCGCTCGAAACGGTGAAGGCTCCACCGTTGCCGCCGCATGTTTACACGAATGAGCCGCATTTCCAGCTGACCTCCGCAGCCAACGTGCTGCTGCTGGACGGGCTGAACACGCCGCTGTCGGATCAGGTGTACATACGGCGGCAAATGTTGAAATTCCTCGGCACCATTCCGCCGGGGACGCGGGTTGCCGTGTTTACGCTGGGCACGTCGCTGCAAATGATCAGCGGATTCACAACGAATGCGTCGGAACTGGCGAAGGCGCTGGGGCCGGGGAGGGGCAATTCGGAGAGGAGCGCGTTGTTCGATCCGGATTTCGACAACGCGACCAATCAGGAACTGGATCTCGCGAACTCGCTCGGCCTTTCGGAGATGGCGATCTCGCAGCTGAAGCAGTATGTCTCGGACACGCAGAATTTCCAGACGGGGCTGCGCCTGCAGGTAACGCTGGATGCGCTGGATCAGCTGGCACGCTATCTGACCTCTATTCCCGGGCGCAAGAACCTGATCTGGTTTTCAGCGGCGTTTCCGCTGCGGTTTCTCGAAGGCGGCAGCAACCCGAACATGGATCCGATGGCGGACTTTTCGAGCCAGGTGAAGAAGGCTGCCGAGTTGCTGGCGCTGTCGCGGGTGGCGGTTTACCCGGTGGATACGCGCGGGCTGCTCAATGCGCCCAGTTCGGATACAGGTACGGTGGCGGGACTGGCCAATGAGATGCGAACCGTTCCTGCGGGCGCAACCGCGAACGGACAAACGGTCGTCACGCAGACCGGCGGCGGAAATGCGGGCATGGGATCGCTGAGCGCCGATCAACTGCAGTCAGTGGACCCGCAATCGGGCGTCGCTGGTGAAGTGGGGCTGAAGGATCAGCGATTCGTGAGTGACATGGCCTTCGACCACTTCAACATGGACCAGATCGCGAAGGAGACGGGCGGCCAGGCGTTCTATAACCGGAACGCGCTGGGGCCTGTCCTGACGGAGGCGATCGCGAACGGGTCGAGTTATTACACGATCGGCTATACGCCGGAAGACCGGAACTACAATGGCGCGCTGCGGCAGATCGGAGTGCAGGTGGAGGGAGGGCGCTACAGCCTCGGATACCGGCATGCCTATTTCGCGGATAAACCGGCGGACATCGTGAAGTGGACACCGGGCAAGCGGAACGCGCTGGTGGACGCGATGCAGCACGGAACGCCCTCGCTGGCGCAGGTGGTTTTCAAGGTGCGGGTGCTGCCGGCGGGTGATCCGGCGCTGGCGAACGAGGCGCCTGCGGCGGGCCCGGCGGGGCAGATGGCGGCACAACTGAAAAACCCGAGGCGGTTCATGGTGGATTTCTGGATCGATCCGCGCGGGCTCGACCACAAAACCATGCCGGACGGGAGCCAGCAGTCGCAGGTGGAACTGACGGAAGTGGCCTACGACGTGGGTGGCATCCGCGTGAACTACGTCGACCAGGCGCTGGGCGTGACGCAGACGCAGGAGCAGGCGGCGCGATCGCTGGAAGCCGGATTGCCGCTGCACGCGCAAATCGATCTGCCCGCGCAGAACACGTATGTCCGCGTCGGCGTGCATGACATGCTGAGCGGACGCATCGGGACGCTCGAAATACCGGTGGCGGCCGGAAAGTAGCGGCCCCGCGGGGACGAGCGCAGGACCGGGGAAGCGGCAAATCGCGCATCTGCCGACTCTTTCCCGGGAGCTGCGGCATCTATACTGTGGTTTCCCAGGGCCTCTCAGCATGCCAATCGCCGTTGATCTTTTTATGAGGTATGGATACCTGATTGTCTTCGTCTGGGTACTGACGGAGCAGATGGGGATTCCTGTGCCCAGCACGCCGCTGCTGATCATGGCGGGGACGCTGACGGCGACGCGGCAGATTCACCTGGTGCCGGTGGTGCTGGCTGCGTTGCTGGGAAGCCTGATTGCGGATTCGGCGTGGTACGTCCTCGGCAAGCGGTACGGATCGGCGGTGGTGCGGCTGGTCTGCAAGCTGAGTCTGGAAAGCTCGGCGTGCGTGCAGAAGACGGAGTTGTACTTCACGAAACGTGGCGCGGCCGCCCTGCTGATGGCGAAATTCATTCCGGGGCTGGGTTCGGTGGCGGCGCCCATCGCGGGGCAAATCGGGATGGATTACGGGAAGTTTGTTGTCTTTGACGCGGGTGGCATCCTGCTGTGGAGTCTTTCGGTGACGCTGGGCGGGCGGTTCTTCGGGGACATGCTGCGGCGGAATCCGCAGACCTTTTCGACGGCGGCGCACTTCTTTGGGCTGATCTTCGTGGCGTTGCTGGCGGCCTTCATTACGTGGCGGGTGCTGCAGCGGCGGGCGTTTCTGCGCTCGGTGCGGATGGCGCGGCTGGAGCCGACGGAACTGAAGCGCATGATGGACGACGGCGAGGCGGTGTTCATCGTGGACCTGCGGCATCCGCTGGATTATTTGCCGGATCCGCGGACGCTGCCGGGGGCGCTGAGCCTGACTCCGGACAAGCTGATGGAGCACAGCGAACGCATCCCGCGGGATCAGGAGATCGTGCTGTTCTGCACCTGCCCGAGCGAAGCGACCGCGGCGCGGATGGCGTTGGCGCTGCGGAAGATGGGCATCCGGCAGGTGCGTCCATTGCGCGGCGGTTACGACGAGTGGAAGAAGCTCGGGTATCCGCTGGTGGAGATTCAGCAGACGACGGCGGCGTAGAGACAGTTGTTAGTTGTTAGTTGCTAGTTGTTAGTGTCGCTCTGTCATCTGCTTGCTGTCCGCAGTGCGGTGCAGGCGCGGGCGAGGTCTTCATCGCGCTTGGCGAAGCAGAAGCGGAGGAGGTTCTCTCCGCGTCCCTCAGCAAAGAAGGCGGTGCCGGCGACGGCGGCGACTCCGGTGGAGCGGAGGAGGTTGCGTGCTTTCTCGCGCGCATTCGCGCCGGGGAGGGAGGTCGTGTCGGCGAGGACGTAGTAGGCGCCGGGCGGGATCGATGGCGTCATGCCGGCATCGGCGAGGGCGCTGCAGAGCATATCGCGTTTGGCCTGGTATTCAGTGGCGAGGGCGGCGTAGAAGGACTCGTCGAGCTCGAGGAATCCGGCGGCGCAGGCGTGCTGGAAGGGCGAGGGCGCGCAGACGTAGATGAGGTCGTGGAAGTAGGCGATGGCGGGCATCCAGCGTGCGTCGGCGGCGAGGTAGCCGATGCGCCATCCGGTGATGCTGAAGGTCTTGGAGAGGCCGGAGATGGTGATGGTGCGCTCGGCCATGCCGGGCAGCGTGGCCAGGCTGATGTGCTCGGCGCCGTCGTAGAGGAAGTACTCGTAGATCTCGTCGGTGAGGACGAAGAGGTCGTGCTGGAGGGCGAGGTCGGCGATGGCCTGGAGTTCGGCGCGGGAGAAGACCTTGCCGCAGGGGTTCGAGGGCGAGTTGATGACGATGCCGCGGGTGCGCGGGGTGACAGCGGCGCGGAGGGCATCGAAGTCGATGGTCCAGTTGGGCGCGGCCATTGGGACGGCAGTAGCGGTGACGCGGAGCGCGGCCAGCGTGTTCAGGTGATAGCCGTAGAAGGGCTCGAAGAGGATGACCTCGTCGCCGGGATTGAAGAGAGCTTTACAGGCGGCGTAGAAGCCTGCGGTGGCGCCGGAGGTGACGAGGATTTCGGATTCGGGGTCGGCGGCGAGTCCGTTGTAGCGGGAGAGCTTGTCGGCGATGGCGACGCGGAGGGGCGCGATCCCGTCGGCGCGCGTGTAGATGTTGAAGCCCTGCTCGATGGCCTCGATGGCGCGACGCATGACGGGCGAGGGGACTCCGGTGTCGCAGACGCCCTGGGCGAGGTTGATGCCGGAGACGCGCTCGCATTCGACGGTCATGGCG
>DATEPN010000565.1:0-20898 GCA_035273225.1 Acidobacteriaceae bacterium
CTGCGGAGCGGCGTGGTCAGAGAAGACCACCACGCGCGATTCGTAGGGAGCGAGATTCATCGTCAGCTGCTGTCCAGTGCCAGCTTCGCTCACTTTCGCGGTGAAGGGATCCCAGAACTGCGCCTGGCGTCTCTCGGTGCGAAACGCAGCAGTGAAATGATGCGGGCGGTTGTCGGTATTCGCGAGGAAATATACGTCGGCGTCGGCCAGCTTGCGATGGATGAAGCCCACTTCCGGAGTCGCCGGCGTGAGCGCCACGTCCGGCTTCAGGAAGTCGCGCATCGCTGCGGCCAGCGCGCTCACCTGCGGAACGAGCCTGGTCGACCTGGTCCCCGGAGCGAAGAGTTGCTGCGAGATCTGCTCCACCGCGGCCGAATCGCGCTTCCCTTCGAGCAATCCAGGCGCGCGGGAGGGCGCATGGCCGAGCGCGATCACCATGCCGCCGGCCTGGGCATACGCTTCGATTTTTTTGCAGGTCGCCAGCGGAAGCCGCTCCACATTGGGCAGAACGAGGACGGGGTAGTGGATGCCGACGCGATCGATCGCTTCCGCGTCGATGAAGTCGAAGTTGTAGCCCGCATCGAGAATCGTCGCGACCAGATCGGGTCCGAGGAGCCTGGCCATCTGGTCGCTGACGGAGGATTCGCCCGGCCGCTCGCGTCCCGCCGTGCCCCCCGGCATCGCAGGACGGAAGTGCGCCTGGGCGTCCTCTTCGGGCAGCAGCACGGCAACGTCATTTGCGGGCTTACCCTGGCGAAGGAGCCAGCTCATGCGGGTCAGATAGCGCGTAACGTCCGGCATGACGATCCACCAGGGGTTGTGATCGTTGAAGACGGCCGCGGCGTAGAACGACCAGCCGGGTTCTCCCGCCGAGGGCGGCGAATACGGCCAGCCGTGGCCCATCAGCTGATTGATTCCCTGCAGAAAAAAGGTGTCGGCTTCGGCTTTCATGTCGAGCGGCGTTGCGCGAAAGGCAGGCGAGTGCAGCCAGGTCCAGGTCTCCGACGAAGTGACCGGCCGGCCGTAGAGGTGGCTGGCCGAGGTCGCCCAGCGCGTGAAGGAGAACGGCCCGTGCCACTGCGAGCCTTCGCCTTCGGGCAGATCGGCTCGATCGTTGCTGGAGAGCGTGACAGCGGGAATGCCGTAGCTCTGCGAACGGAATTTCGTGTGGTGCTCGCGCGCCCAGGTGTTGATCGCCGCCAGGTAGTTCTCGTCGATCAGTTCAGCGAGGGTGCGTGCCCAGTCGTAGCGCACATCGGCTGCCTCTTCGCTGCTGCCGACGGCCAGCTCCGGCAGGTGCGGCGTTAAATCGTAACCGCGGTGGGCACGAAACTGCTCGAGCAGATCCGGCGTCCAGTCGCTGCCGTAAACCTCGAGGCTGTCGCTGAAAACCGAATACGGCGGATGATCGCCAAAGGCCTGCACCAGCGGGTCAGCGACATTCCTCAGGTGGTCCTGCACGGCTCTGGCGCTGAAGTGGTCGATGACGAAGCCTTCGGCGCCGGCAGCCGGACGCTTCACCTGCTGCCCGGTGCGGCTCGCGATAAAGAAGAGCGCCGTCTGCGGCCCGGAATTTCCGGTGGGCAATTCGAGGCGGCCATCCTGGACGTCGCCCATCCGCTGCGCGTGCGCGGCGTCGTAATTGCCGGGATCTCCGGACGCCACGAAGGCCGCCAGCAACTGCTCGCCGTTCTCCATGGCGGGCACGGGGACGGAGTGCTCGCCGCCCTGCACCGGTGTCGTCACGACGCGGAGTTCGCCCGCCGACTCGGTCACCGGAACCCAGGCGCCACCGTAGGGCCAGCCGCTGCCCAGCGTGATGCTGACGCGCATCCCGAGTTGCTCACCGGTTTGCGCGGCGAAGCTCACGTTGTGCAGGAACTCCGGCGAAAGGAACGGCTCATTGCGATAGCCGGTCTGCGGATCGTCGAGGGCGAGCGGGTAAACCGGCTGGATCTCCACGCCGCCGATGCCGCCGTCGTGCATGGCGCGGAGCTCGCGGGCCAGTTCGTCGTGCTGCACGGCGGGGCCGAACCACCACCAGCGCATCATGGGGCGGGCATCGTCGGGAGGCGACGCGAAGGTGCGCTGCAGATCGGCGACGCCGGGGCTCGATTGTGCGCGCAGCCGGCCGGGCGAAGCGGCGAGAGCGAGCGCAACCATTGCAGAAGCAACCACAACGCGCAGAGAGCCTCTGCCATCGGATGGAAACACCGGGAACCTCCTGACCGGGCTCCATCGTATCCTGGCAGTGGTCCGTCCAGCACTTCCATTGCGAAACAAAGTCCCTATTGACAATCGAATGATGACTTAGGTACTGTCCGGCAGTTGGATTAAAACCGCCGATTCCCCATCTCTGTTCAATTTCCGGAGGCAATTCATGGACGTTCAGAAACGGAGCGATCTTCTGCGACGTGTGTTGCGGCTGGTCCGCAACGCGGCGCTGCTGCTGCTGATTCCCGCTGGTCTCGCCTGGGCGCAGACCGGGGGCGACGGAGCGATTCAAGGCACCGTCACGGACCCGTCGGGGGCGGTGGTTGCGAATGCCACCGTGACTGCGACGAACATCGCCACCAACGCAGCGACGGTGCGCAATTCGTCGTCGGCCGGCTTCTTCAGCATTTCGCCCCTGCCTGCCGGAACGTACACCGTTACGGTGACGGCCTCAGGCTTTCAGAAACTGGTGCAGACGAACGTCGTCGTGAACGCGCTGCAGATTCGCGCGTTCAATCCGGTCCTGAAGGTTGGAACGACCGACCAGACGGTGACGGTGACCGCGGCGCCGCCGGTGCTCGATACGCAGGACGCGACGCTGGGCATGACGGTCCAGAACGAGACCTATTCCAATCTGCCCATCCAGGTGAACGGCCAGCAGCGCGATCCAACGGCGTTTGCCGTGCTCACCCCCGGAGCGCAGGGCGGGACACGCCTGCCGATCATCGGCGGCACCGGCAACTACCTCGGCCAACTCTATCTCGATGGCATGCCGGCGGAGACGATCAATCAGCA
The DNA here is from genome assembly GCA_035273225.1 of Acidobacteriaceae bacterium. Lineage (GTDB taxonomy): Bacteria > Acidobacteriota > Terriglobia > Terriglobales > Acidobacteriaceae > Palsa-343. The sequence continues at coordinate 3,010 of DATEPN010000565.1, forward strand.
GGGCGACAACCGGCTGGTCTCGCAGGCGATGGATCTGGATGCCGTGGATCAGTTCCAGGTGCTGACCAGCACGCCTCCGGCGCAATTCATGGGAGCGGGCGCGGAGAACTTCACGATGAAATCCGGCGGCCTGAAGTATCACGGGCAGGTTTCCGATTTCATCCGCAACACCATCTTTGATACCTGGAGCTTTACCGCGAAGGGCGCGACGACCAAGAACGCCGCGGGGCAGACGGTTCCAGCGCCGAAACCCTCGGAGCATCAGAACGAGATTTCCGCGACCATTGGCGGCAAAGTTCCGCACACCGGCAACAAGGTGTTTTTCTTCTTCGCCTATGACAACTACTTTGAGCGGCTCGGGCCCAATTATTCGCTGTACACGGTTCCGACCGCGCTGATGCGTAAGGGAGACTTCACCGAACTGAGCCCCTCCGGCGCGCCGATCATCTTCGATCCGACGACGACGACGTGCGCGGGGAGCACCTGTACGCGCAAGCCGTTTCAGGGACTCAAGAACGGAGTGCCGACGAACAACGTGATTCCGGACAGCGAAATATCGCCGATCGCGCAGAAGATGGAATCGTTCCTGCCGGCTCCCAGCAACTCCAGCCTGTCGAACAATTACCTGGGCGGACTGCCGAAGGGATTCAACAACCATGCGATCGACTGGCGCGTGGACTTCGATCTGAGCGACAAGCACCGTATCTCCACTGAAGGTGTAATGGGAGCGGTCAATTACCTGAATAATTTTGGAACCCCTCTGCTCCCGCTTCCCTACACCGGCGGCGACTACGCGAATATCTGGCCGAAGGACTACGTTGTCAGCGACACCTACACGTTCACTCCCAACCTGGTGAACCAGATCAAATTCTCGTACACCCGTTTCTTCCAGAAAATCGAGAACGCGACGCAGGGCAAGACGCAGTGGGAGCCGGCCGCATTCGGCATCACCGACCTGCCGCCGAACGGCGCCCAGTCAGCAGAGGAATTCCCCGAGGAAAGCTTCGGCAGCAACACGAGTGTCGGCACCGCGCAGACGCAGTGGACGGGGTACGGCAACTCTGTTTCGACGCAGCTGACGACGCCGAATAACTACGCCGCGACCGATAACCTGCAATGGGTGAAGGGCAAGCATTCGCTCACCTTCGGGCTCACGTACGAGTGGGAAGAAATCAACAACGCGAATCCCTCCACGTACAGCGGCATCCTGCAGCTTCCCTTCGATGTGTTCACGACGGCTCAGTTCGACAAGGGCAACTCGATCAGCACCAGTCCCAAGACGGGCTATTCCTATGCCAGCTTCCTGCTGGGTGGAGTGGGCGGCTCACCGTCGCTGGGCCTGCAGCCGGTCAGCGAACTGGGCGGCCGCTACCACGTCATCTCCCCGTATGTGCAGGACAGCTACAAGGTCACGAAAAACCTGACGCTCGATCTGGGATTGCGCTGGGATTATCTGCCGCCGTACCACGAAGAGCACAACCGCTGGACGTTCCTGAACCCGAACCTGACGAATCCCATCATGGGCACGCCGGGTCTGCTGCAATTTGCCGGGGACTGGGGCGGCCCGGGCGTGAGTTGCATGTGCACGACTCCGGTGAAGACCTACTGGAACAACTGGGGGCCGCGCGTCGGGCTTGCCTGGCAGATCGGCGAGAAGAACGTGATTCGCGCCGGCTACGCTCAGGTCTTTACCCAGGCTGGCGGCGTTGGAGGACGCGGCGGCGCGGCGAACGGAACCGGCCAGACCGGATTCAACGTGACCGCGATTGGAAGGCCGGAAAGCACGACCGGCCCGGACGCTGGTCCGTCGTTCTATCTGAACAACAGCGCCGACTTCACGGCTGCCGGGATCGCCAATACCGATTTGTTCGGGTCCGGATTCGCTTATCCGGCTCCGCCGAGCCCGGGACTGGCGGCGCAAACGCTGAATACGGGGTTCTATCTGGACGCTTCCGGCAAGTTCCAGAGCGCCAGCAGCGTGGGTTACGCGGATCCCTACTTCTCCGGACGCGCACCGGAGATCGAAATGTTCAACTTTGGCGTGGAGCGGGCCATCTCGAACAAGATGACACTGGCGCTGAACTACGTCGGCAACGAAAGCCACTTCATCGTGAACTCCGGCGCAGTTCCCTCCGGCGAGAACGGGAACGCGCGCGGCTACTGGTCGAACGAACTGGATCCGGTTTACCTGGCGACGCTGGGGAGCGTGGCGGACTCGAGCGGAAAAGCGCCGCTGCTGACCGCCGCGGCCACTCCGGCGAATGTGGCCATCCTGCATCAGTACTTCCCGAATGCTTCCGCGCCTGCACCGTTTGAGGCGGCTGCCGCCAAGAGCAGCTCTGCCAGCATTCAGCAACTGCTGAAGCACTTCCCGCAGTACAGCGGCGTCAGCGACACGTGGGGCAACGTCAGCAACTTCAGCTACAACTCCTTCCAGGCGACGCTGGAGCGGCAGATGAGCCGCGGGCTGAGCTTCAACGTCAACTACACCTTCGCCAAAAATATTGGGGACGACAGCACATTCCGCAGCGGCTTCAATATACCGGCGGCCGCGATCTCCGGCGGCGGTCACAACTGGAAGCAGGACCGCATCGACCGCTCGCTCACGACGGATAACATGACGCACATCTTTCACGCCTTCGGCGTTTGGCAGCTCCCGTTCGGCAAGGGGCACATCGGGAACGATTCACGCGCGGTGCGCTGGCTGGGCGGTGGATGGCAACTGTCGAGCATTTACAGCTACCGCAGCGGCACTCCCATTGCGGTCACCTGGGGAAGCAACTGCCTGACCTCGGTGGGTGAATGCATGCCCGACAAGAACGGATCCTTCAGCGGGCCGGCGCGCATCAACGGCAAGTGGGGCCGAGGCCCGAACGGCTACCAGGCGGCGACTTTGGGCAAAGTGCAGTACATCGACAAGGCGGCTTTCGCAACCCCGCAGAGTGCGGGGTACGAACCGCTGATCGGCAACGCGCCTCGTACACACGCCTATGGCCTGACCGGTCCCAGTAACTGGGACTGGGATGCGGGACTGCGCCGGTCTTTCCCCATCCACGAGAGCCTGCAGTTCGTCTTCGAGGCCGACTGCATCGACGTAGCCAACCACGTCAACTTCTCGACTCCGAGTTCGGGCAACCTGGTGTGGTCGCCGACCTCCACCTCGTTCGGTACGGTGACGGGCGCATCGGGTAACCGCGACTGGCAGTTCGCCGGCCACATCACCTTCTAGCGTGCATACCAATGCGGCTCCCGCAATAAGGCCTCCTGTTGCCGGAGCTGGTCAGCCGGGCCGTAATGGCCCGGCTATTTTTTTGCCTGGAGCAGTTTCGCGGGTGCAGGCGCGACGGACTACTTCACTCGCAGCAGCACCACGCCGTGGCCGGGAATCGTGAACGTCTGGGAGCCGGAGATGGTCAGGTCCTTCGCGTCCCAGATATCGCGCGCGTGCACGGTGCCGTGAAAACCGAGCCGGCCGAAGTCCACCGTCTCCGCCATGGGGCGCGGGTGACGGTTGAAGATCCCGATCGCCTTCGATCCGTCGGCCAGCGGCTTCGCCCACACTTCAATCGGCCCCTCCGCGTAGACGCGGTCGCCCTGCCGGCCCAGCCGGTCCTGATCGATCGCGATCACGTCGCGATTCGTCAGCATGGCGATAGTCTCCGGCGTCATGGTGCTGAGATCGTTGCCGGCGAGCAGCGGAGCCGCAAGGATCACCCACAGGCTCATGTGCGTGCGATACTCATCGGCGTTCATGCCGCCGTTGCCCACCTCCAGCATGTCGGGGTCGTTCCAGTGCCCCGGCCCCGCGAAACGCGCCAGTCCCGCCTGGCTGAAGCCGATCTCCTCCATGCGGTTGTAGTGGTCGTTGATGTCGCCGGTCGTTCGCCAGAGATTGCCGCCCACATCCGTGCCCCATCTCCACACCGCGTCATTGCCGTACTGACAGAGGCTGTAGACAATCGGCCGCCTTGCCTTCTTCAGTGCGTCCCGCATTTTCGTATACGCGTCGACCATCATCTGGTGCGCCGCCTCCGGACTGGGCGCCGCCTGCAACTGCGTCCGCAGGCCGCACAGGTCGTACTTCAGATAGTCGATGCCCCATTGCGCGTAGGTGTCCGCGTCCTGCTGCTCGTGGCCGAGGCTGCCTTCGTATCCAGCGCACGTCTTCGCCCCCGGCGACGAATAGATCCCCAGCTTCAGGCCTTTGCTGTGGACGTAATCCGCCAGCGCCTTCATGTCCGGAAACTTGCTGTTCGGATGAATCACTCCCTGCGCGTCGCGGTCCCCCTGCCAGGTGTCGTCGATGTTCACGTACACGTAGCCGGCATCGCGCATGCCGCTCGACACCATCGCATCCGCCTGCGCGCGCACGATCTGATCGCTGATATTGCGATGAAAATGATTCCAGCTGTTCCATCCCATCGGCGGCGTAGCCGCAATCTGCGCGGCGACAGGCGCCGGCGAAGCGGTCAGGGCGATCAGCGCCAAGGCGGGCGCGCAACCTCTCAGCAGTCGAACGTTCACGATTCAGCTCCCTTCGGTTTCTGCCGGAACACCGGCGCTTCCATTTCCATGAACCGCCGAGTACTTCGTACCTGCAGCACGCGGCGAAACCTGGAACGAATTCCACAACTCGTGCATGATACCGTCTGCCGCCTGCGCGTGGAGATGCGGATCAGGCAGCCCGGCGATTCGTGAGGGCGAAGTGCTCAGGCCGGCGACTGGTCCGACAGGGTGCGGAAATTGATGGAGTAGCGCAGCCGATCGACCGGAGGAATACTGTGTTCCCATTCCGTCCGCGCCGCTCCGGAAAGGATGTAGATCGAACGAGGCCGCAACGGGTGGGAGACCCGGATCCACCCTGCGCCCTCTGCTTTGCGGAATCGCAGGGTGGCCGGCCCGAGCAGCGAGACTCCCACGATGATGCCAAACTGGGGCTTGTCCTTGTGCCATCCGACGCCCGCACCGCTGCGGTACTCGTTCACGCCGACCTGGCGGAAGGCCGCCTGGTCGCATCCGGCGAACTCGGCGGCTCGGGCAAGAAGATCGGCGAGAAAGGCCGGCATCTCCGGCGCCCCTTCGACAGCACGGCGGCTGTCGTCATAGTCGAGCCCAAAGCTGACCACTCTCCGATTGCCAACGTGGCCGTGGAACGCAAATGGCTTGAGATTCAGCTGCGCGAGCGATGCGGCCAGGGCGGCCTCCTCCTCGTCGCTCAGGATCTCCTCCCGATAGCGGAAGCCGCGTGGCTGGGCTTCTGCGGGTGCATCGCCGATCTCGGGAAAGAGAGTGGGCTGGCGATCCATGCGGGCTCCTCCTGAACATCAGAATCCGCCGCCGCGGCCAGCGGTAGCATCTCGACGCGGCGGATGTTATGCTGAGGTTCGCTTTTTGTTCGCTGCGGAATCTTTCGCCGTAACCTTGTGCGGCTGCGGCGCGGAACATATGCTGGAGGACCAACGTAAATCCATTGCAAAGTATGCTCGAAACACCTGCCAAACCGGACCTGGGAGCGCTGCGTATTGACGCCCACAAGCGGGGCTCGCGCAAAGCTGGAAAGCGCATCGCGATTCTTTTCTTTGTTGTAGTGGCCGCGCTCCTGATCGCGGGCGGCGCGTACGTGTACCTGCATCGGGCGCCGTCGGTGCAGGTCGCCACGGTGGAGGCGGCGGAGACCGGGCCCCAGGCGCTGCTGAACGCCAGCGGCTACGTCACCCCGCAGCGGCGGGCGACGGTGGCGGCGAAGATCACCGGGCGCGTGACTGGCGTCTTCTTTACCGAAGGCATGCATGTCCGCAAGGGCTTTGTGCTGGCGACGCTGGACGATTCCGATGCGCAGAGGGCGCTTGCGTCGGCCAAAGCCGATCGCGATGCGACACAGGCGGGCATTGCCGACCTTGAAGTACAGCTGAAGAACGCGCAGATCGAGTTGCACCGCGCACAGGTGCTGAGAACAGCAGGGGTCCAGAGCCAGGAAGCGCTCGACAATGCAACGATGACCGCCAACAGCCTGCGCGCCAAAATCGATTACACGCGGCAACAGGTGATCGCGGGGGACGCGCGCGTGAAAGAGGCGCAGCAGGCGGTGGATAACTGCGTTATCAGCGCGCCCTTCGACGGAATCATCGTTTCCAAGGACGCGCAGGTCGGCGAGATGGTTTCGCCGATTTCCGCCGGAGGCGGCTTCACGCGCACGGGCATTGCGACCATTGTCGACATGGCCTCGAACGAAATCGAAGTCGACGTCAACGAGAACTACATCGCGCGCGTGAAGCCTGGCCAGGAAGTGACTGCCGTTCTGGATGCCTATCCGGACTGGAAGATTCCCTGCCATGTGCGGACGATCATTCCGACCGCCGATCGCCAGAAGGCCACCGTCGAGGTGCGCATCGGGTTCGACAAGCTCGATCCGCGCATCCTGCCCGACATGGGCGTGAAGGTCACCTTCCTCGGCGAAGAAGACAAGCAGGCGAAACAAGCGCCGGCGGGCATGCTGGTGCCGCAGAACGCAGTCCGCGACGAGGGCGGGCAGAAGGTCGTCTTCCTGGCGAAAGGCGATCACGTCGAGCGCCACGCCGTGAAGGTGGGCGCGAGCAATGGCGGGCAAACTCAGGTTGTGGCGGGACTCTCCGCAGGCGACACAATCGTCGTGCAGGGACCGGCCGATTTGAAGGATGGCGAAGCAGTGACGATCAGGCGGTAGTACCCAGGAAGTGCGGCCCTCTCCCGGCAGTCACATGGCGAAATTTCAGGAGCGTGGATCATGGTACGCGTCGACGGTAATGGAGCAGCGGGCAGTCTGATTCAGGTGCGCGGGCTGGATAAAACCTACCGCCGCGGAACCGAGGACATCGACGTCCTCCAGGGTCTGAATCTGGACGTCGATCAGGGCGATTTCGTGGCCTTCATGGGACCGAGCGGCTCGGGCAAAACCACTCTGCTGAATCTGCTGGGCGGCCTCGACGTTCCCACGCGCGGCACCATCAGCGTCGCCGGCGACGAGATCACGCACATGTCGCGCGGCAAGCTGACCGACTGGCGCGCGCGGCACGTCGGCTTCATCTTCCAGATGTACAACCTGATCCCCGTGCTCACCGCGTTTCAGAACGTGGAGTTGCCGCTGCTGCTGACGAAGCTCTCCAAAGCCGAGCGCCGCAAGCACGTCGAAACCGCCCTTTCGATCGTCGGCCTGGGGGAGCGCCTGCACCACTATCCCCGCCAGCTTTCCGGCGGACAGGAACAGCGCGTTGCCATTGCCCGCGCCATCGTCGCCGATCCCACCTTCCTGCTCTGCGACGAGCCGACCGGCGACCTCGACCGCAGAAGCGCCGACGAGGTGATGGACCTGATCAAACGCCTCGTGCAGGAGTACGGCAAAACCGTGCTGATGGTGACGCACGATCCGCTGGTCGCGCGTGAGGCGAAGAGGACCCTGCACCTCGACAAGGGCGTGCTCGTGGGGGCAGAAACACGGCACGGCGCGATCGCGGGAGGCGTCTGATGAAATTCAGCAGACTCATTCTGGCCAATCTGTTTCGCAAGAAGATCCGCCTGGTGCTGACCATCGGCTCCTTCGCCGTGGCGCTGTTCCTGTTTGCGCTGCTGGGAGTGGTCAACGACGCATTTACCCGGGGAGCGGACGTCGTCAGTGCGGATCGCCTTGTCACCATCAACCGCACCTCCATCATCAACACCATTCCGCTGTCCTACCGGGACGAAATCCTGCGCATTCCCGGCGTGAAGTACATCACGCACAATAACTGGTTTGGCGGCGTGTATCAGGATCCCAAAAACTTCTTCCCGCAGTTTGTGATCGATCCGGAAAATCAGCGGCAGGTCTTCCCGGAACTCATCGTGCCGGACGACCAGTGGAATACGTTTCTGAAGGATCGGCAGGGCACGATTGTCGGCGCCGCCACGATGAAGCGCTTCGGCTGGAAGATCGGCGATCGCATTCCTATCACGACGACCCTGTACGGCCTGGCGGGTAAACGCATGGAGTTCAATATTGACGGCGTCTATCACGGCGAAAAACGGGAGGACGACGAGACGCAGTTCTGGATCCAGTGGGAATACTTCAAGGAGAGCGTCCCTGCTGCAATGAAGGGACAGGTGGGCTGGTACGTCATTCGCATCGCGAACCCCGACGACGCGCCGCGCATTGCCAAGGCGATCGACAATGCCTACATCAACGCGCCCTACGAAACGAGGACGGAGACGGAGTCCGCGTTTGCGCAGGGCTGGGTGAAGCAGTTCGGCAATATTAAATTCCTGATCGTCTCGATCGGCACCGTCGTTTTCTTCACGCTGCTGCTGGTCACCGGAAACACCATGGCGATCTCGGTGCGCGAGCGCACGGGTGAACTGGGCGTGCTCAAGGCCATCGGCTTCTCGGATCACGCGATCCTTGGGTTTATCCTGGGCGAATCGGTCGTCATCGCGCTGGCCGGTTGCATCGGTCTGCTGCTTGCGCTGGGTGCGATTCCGGTGCTGAGCCGCGCGACGGCCGGCTTGTTACCGCCCTTGTTCGTTACAGCAAAAACGCTGGTGTACGGCCTGATCGCCGCTCTGGTGGTCGGCTTCGCCAGCGGAATTCTTCCCGCATACGGCGCGATGCGCATGCGCGTGGTGAATGCGCTGCGGAGGGTGTGAACATGCTGCCAAAACTTCTTTTCGGTGGAGTCATCACGCTGGCAGCGGTCGCTGCTCTGCTGCTGGTTCTGGTGATTGTGGGCGGGATCCTCGCCGGACTGCTGGCGCCGCTGATCGGGTCGGTGCCCATTTCCTACAATTTTCGCAGCATTCGCGCGCGCTGGACTTCGACCATCGTGGCCATCCTGGGCATTGCCGGCACCGTGGGCGTCTTCGTTGCCATGCTTTCGCTGGCACGCGGCTTCCGGGCCACGCTGGTGTCCTCCGGTTCGCCCGATGACGCGCTGGTAATGCGCGCCGGATCGACCTCGGAGATGATGGGCGGCATCACGCTCGATTCCGTGAAGCTGGTGCAGGATAAGCCGGGCGTCCAGCGCGACGAATCGGGCCAGCCGCTGGTGACGCAGGAAGTGGTTGGGGTCGTGCCCATTCCGCTCATCAGCACCGGCACCGATGCCAATGTGGAGGTTCGCGGCGTCGCGCCCAACGTACTGCAAATCCGCAAATTCGTGAAGGTCGTTCAGGGACGGATGTTCCATTCGGGCCTGGACGAGCTTGTGGTTGGCAAGAACGCCTCGAAAACCTACGAAGGCCTGACCCTTGGCAACACGGTGAACTTCGGCGGCGGACATTGGAAGGTGGTCGGCGTCTTCGATGCGGGCGGCTCGTCCTTCGATTCCGAGGTGTGGTGCGACGCGCGCATCCTGAACGAAGTGCTGAAGCGCCCGGAGAACATTTTTCAGTCGGCCACCGTTCACCTGACCTCGCCCGCGGCCTTCGACCGATTCAAGGACTCGATCACTTCCGATCCGCAGTTGAATCTGGAAGTCGAACGCGAAGTGGATTACTACGCGAAGCAGTCCTCAGCGATGACGCGGCTGATTACCGTGCTCGGCGGCCTCGTGGCGGCCATCATGGCCATTGGCGCGGTCTTCGGCGCTCTGAATACGATGTATTCGGCGGTCGCCGAACGCGGACGCGAGATTGCCACCATGCGCGCGCTCGGCTTCTCCAGCTGGAACGTCATCCTCTCGTTCCTGTTTGAGGCGCTGCTCATTTCACTCATTGCCGGCATTCTCGGCTGTGTGGCCGTGCTTCCGCTGAACGGGATGACCACCCAGACGATGAACTTCTCGACCTTCTCGAGCATCGCCTTTGCGTTCAGGATCACGTTTAACTTGCTGGTCCTGGGAGTGGTTTTCGCACTGGCGATGGGCGTTCTCGGCGGTTTGCTGCCCGCGGTGCGCGCGGCGCTGCGGCCGGTCGCTGTGTCCCTGCGCGAACTGTAGGAAGGCGAGCTGGCCGGATCCAGGGGTGGAGGAGCGAGGAGGATCCGGCGTTCGGTAAAGGCCCATCGATCGCGTCGGAGCTGAAGAGCTTACGAGGCCTGGCGGATCGTCGATTTGTAGTCGGCGACAAACTTCTCGATGCCTTTCCTGGTCAGCTCATGCTGGATGTTGAAGCTCTGCCAGGGCTGGTTCAGATCGAGGTCTTCGTAGGCGATTTCTGCACCGCCGGAACGGTAAGCAAAATCCGCATCGGGCAGGGGCTTGCCCTGGGCTGCCCACTCTTCCAGAGTCTTTGCGGGCACCGTGACGAGTTCCGCTCCATAGTGGAAGGAACAGAGCAGATGCTGCAGGTTGCGGATGCTGGCCGCCAGCACCAGCACATGCCCGTCGCCGCCGGCATACATGCGCTTGATATTCCGGATCAGGTCCATGCCGTTCTGTCCGATATCGTCGAGCCGCCCGACAAAAGGCGACACGTACACTGGAGCCTTCGCGCCTCGAGTGGCCGCATAAACAGCCGCCGCCTGGCTCTGCGAAAAGCACAGGGTGATATTGACGCGCAGGCCTTCGGCGACTGATCTCTGCGCCGCCTTCAGCCCTTCAGCCGTGCAGGGATACTTGATGTAAGCGTTCGGGATCCACGAAAACATCTCCCGTCCCTGCTGCAGCATGCTGTCGGCCGTGGTGTTCAGATCGGCGAAGACCTCGATGGAAACGCCGGCATCGCCGACCAGCGGGGAGATCGACTGGACGATCTTCTTATACTCCGCCGTCTCCTGGGACTCGCTCAGCTTCTGGCCGGATTGGACCAGTTGGGCAACCTCGGGATTCTTCGCCACCAGCGATGGATTCGTCGTTTGCCCGTCCACGAAGCCCAGCAATTCCCGGATGCGCTTCGTCTCCTGGGGATCGCCGCCGTCGACGAGAATTTTGGAGGGCGGCTTCCTCTGTGGGCTCTTTGGGTCAGGCATACAACCTCCTCCTCGCTCGATGTTCCTGGGAACTCATCCCTTCGGATGCGGTGTTGTTCGTTTGCGGATACCCGAGGGCGTTGCATGCAAAGGCTGATTCGGCCGCCAGTGGGTTAGCCAGGCAAACGGCGCGCCGAAGGGTTTCTGCACGCTCACCGAGAGTACCTTTTCCCCGCGGAGATCGTCATCCCATTCTGTGAGGGTGCTTTGGAGCAAGCGGCTCTTCCCGAGCGTCCGGGCAGCGACGGAGCAAGTGATGCAGAGCGACGGTGACGAGCGCAGAATCCAGGCGGAGATTGCGACTGGTCCCGTTGCGGCTTCCGGCGAGGTTCCCGGCACGGGTCAATGCCTGCGCGATTTCCGATTGAAAACGGCTGAAGGCCGCTAGTGGGCCTGTCCGACTACCCGCGGGCGGGCGAGCCTTGTGCTCATCCTGAGCGATGGCCGCGACGAGGCCGGAAAACTCATCGCTGACGCGGCTGCACAGTACCGGGAGATCATTCTCTCGCGCGCGTACTGGTCCGCGAACCCATGTTTAGTGCCGTGATCCCGAGGGGTTCATCGGTTTGTGCAGTGGTGGCGGCTCGTGGGATGCCGGACGCCACTCGTTGCCGTCAATCAGTGGCATAAGCCCAGCACGGCCGCAGACGACGCAGGCATACGGGGCGATGGTCTCTCGCGCGGCGAGTCCCTCGCGTTTAGCTGCATCCTGCAGCCGCTTCAGATTATCCATGCTGAATTTGCCCGGGCACATTGACATGCACATAAGGCTAGTCCTGCGCCCAGCGCATGCAATACCTCTTCCATGCTATCCAGCGGCACACGGCCGCGTGATGACCGCCCGGGCAGAGCGCAGGGTCACTGGGTAAGCAGGTCGAGAACACGTTCTGCGCTGATGAATTCGAGTTCGCCGGTGCCGGTTGCGGTCGATCTGATGGCGCTCGTCGGCCTCTCGCCGCTGATTCAGGTTGCTGAGGGCAAGACCAAAGCGGCGCGGCGATTCCTGCCGATGGTGCCAGAGGTCTATGCATTCTTCGTTGCGCTATTGGACGCCATGAACATCCCAAAAGAATCCATTGACAGGCGCCTGCAAAGAGACTAAGCATCAGGCCCATCCCCTAATGCAATCCCCCGCACATGGGCCGTTGTCCTGAGGTTCGCTCGGGACTGGAGAGATTGCTATATGCGTATCGTGGGTTACATTCCAGGCTTCTACCGATCCCCCCTCTTCAAGATTTGCCGACTGAGAAAGCTCAGAGCGTCCGGAAACGCCGCAATGTCAGTCGCGACCGTTTTGGTCTTGCTGGGGGCCGGGGTTGCGCCCCGTCCCTCCATCGCGCAGACATGCTCGGCAAATATTCCGCATGTCCAGGGTGTTTGGAGAACGTTGCCCTACCTGATGCCCATCAATCCGATCTCTGCAACTCTGCTGCACACGGGGAAAGTGCTGATCGTCGCAGGATCAGAGAACGACGCCTCAAACAACTCTCACGGCTCCGAGAGCTACCGCAACGCCGTCTGGGACCCCGTGGGCACCACCGGAAGCAGCATCACGGTTCAGGAAATCAACTACGATGTCTTCTGCAGCGGCACCGCTACATTACCCGATGGTCGGCCCCTCGTCATCGGCGGGACATCGGATTATTCATTCAAGGGCGAGAACCGCGCCTCCATCTTCGATCCACTTACCACCCAGTTCGCGCAGACGCAGAACATGCACGACGGTCGATGGTACGGTTCGGCCACCGCGCTGGGCGACGGTCGGGTAATGGCGTTCTCAGGCCTCAACCTGAGCGGCGGAACCAACAACACAACTGAAATCTATGACCTCGCGCATGCGGGCGCCGGTTGGAGCAGTCCAGTTTCCGCGCCGTTTTCTCCTCCTCTTTACCCACGCATGTTTCTACTGCCGAATGGAAAGGTGTTTTACACGGGGCAAGGTGCTGGAGGGAGCAACTCTTCTTCCTGGATATTCGATCCCGCTGCTGGGTCATGGACACAGTCGGCGTCCACCACCATGAACAGGTCCTACGGTTCCGCTGTACTCCTTCCTCTCCTCCCACCCAACTACACGCCGAAAGTGATGAATTTCGGTGGGAACAGTCCGGCAACCGCGAGTACGGAGACCATCGACCTTTCCGCCGCTACACCGGCCTGGACGCCAGGACCGAATATGTCGACGGGCCGCATTCAGATGAACGCGATCATCCTGCCAAATGGAAAAGTGCTGGCCGAAGGAGGCTCGCTGAACAACGAAAGTCCCGACATCGCAGGCAAGCGCGCCGATCTCTACGACTCCGTCACGCAGACATTCAGCTCCGGCGGAAGCGCATCCTACTCTCGGCTGTACCACTCCACAGCCTTGCTTCTGCCTGATGCCACTGTATTAACCATGGGCAGCAATCCAGGAAATCGCGGGGGCTACGAACCCGCAATCGAGATCTATTCGCCGCCGTACCTGTTTGACGCAAACGACAATCTGATCTCGAATCGACCAAGCATCACGGGAGTTACGCCGGGAGTGATCGGCTACGACGCCACCTTCTATGTAAACTACACGAGCGCCTCACCGATCAGTTCCGCCGTGCTGGTCCGCACCGGGTCAGCGTCGCACGCCTTCGATATGGAGCAGCGTTTGATCGGGCTGTGCGGTCCGGCGCCGCAACCTGCGTGCACGGGTTCGGGCTCGCTCAACCTGATAAGCCCGCCGAACGGCAACATCGCCCCGCCGGGGTACTACATGCTCTTCCTGCTCGATAGCGCCGGTGTGCCGTCGATCGCGCAATTTATTCAGCTCTCCCCATACACAGCAGCGCCGCCGAAAGGCGCCATTTCGACGCCTGCGTCTAACGTCACGGTTCTCGCGGGGGGATCGGTTTCCTTCAGTACAACCTCAGCGTCCGCACAGTATTCGTGGGTCTTTCCCAGCGGATCACCTGCAAGTTCAGCGGTACAGAACCCCGGCAGCATCAGCTTCAACGCGGCAGGAGCGTACGTCGATTCGCTTACGCTGATCGACAGCATCGGCAACTCCGACCCGAGCCCGCCGACACGAACCATCACCGTTTTGCCCGCGAGCCCCGATTTTGGGATCGCGGTCAGCCCCTCGGCGGACAGCGTGATTCCCGGCCAGTCGTCAACATTCACTGTGACGGTCACGCCGCTTAGCGGATTCAGTGGTGCAGTAACCCTCAGCGTGGGCAGCGAATCTGGGTTCCCAACCGGGATCACGAGCGGCGGCTTCAGTCCGTCCTCAATCGCCGGTAGCGGCTCATCGACCCTCACCATGAACACGACCACCAGCGCTGCCCCCTATGCACTTTCACTCACGGTGACGGGAACATCTGGATCGATCATTCATACGTCCTCGACCACTTTGCTTGTGAATCTTGCGGCGCCAGCGAGCCTAAACGCTACCGCGGGGAGCTCAGGCCAGGTCACATTGTCCTGGCCGGCATCAGTCGGCGCGACGAGCTATCACGTGAAGCGCTCGCTGGTCAGTGGTGGATCATATGTGACGGTCGGCTGCACGACCTCGACCAGCTACACCGATTCCGGGTTGGCCAACGGAGCGACTTACTATTATGTGGTTTCGGCAGCGTACGCGGCTGGTCCGGATGCGGGTGGAGAAAGTGCTGACTCACCCGAAGCCAATGCGACCGCGGTAGTAACGCCGCCGGCGGCGCCAACCAACGTATCGGCTTCCAGCGGCCCTCCGCACGGGTCTGTGACCTTGCGCTGGACTCAATCGGCGAGTTCGGGGACTACGCAGAACAAGATTTACCGCCGCCTCAATAGTGGATCGTACACGACCGCACCGACGGCCACGATTGCCGCGTCGACAACCTACCTCGATTCGAAACTTGTAAGCGGCTCAACGTACTGCTACGTGGTGACCGCTGTGAACAGCGGAGGCGAAAGCGCGAAATCCCAACCGGAGGCGTGTGCCCGCGCGAAGTAGTGGAAGCATTGAGTTTTATGGGCTCCGAAAAACTCCCGGCAGCGCGATCTGCTCGGAGCATACGGGGAAACACCCAGGGGCGCACGGGAGATTCGGGGTTAGTTGCACGGCTCTCTAACAGAGGAAATCCGAGCAGAAGCAAAGGGCCTTCGAAAATCTCGCAGGTGGCCACAAAATTGGGCACACTCTGGAATTGCCACAAAAAAGCGAAAGCGGCGCAGAGGCCGCAAGTTCAACTCAGATTGAAGGTTAGATGGCGCGCCCTGAGAGATTCGAACTCCCGACCTACTGATTCGTAGTCAGTCGCTCTATCCAACTGAGCTAAGGGCGCGCGGTTGGGACTCTCCGAGAATATCAGGTCCCCTGCGCCCGGGCAATCCTCGTCAGAGCCAGGGAGTGGAGCGGCGGACCAGTCCACGCGGCTTCGCCGGCACCGGCGCCGGAGCGTGCGGTTGGGCTCCCGTTTCCAGCTCTTCCTCGGTCAGGATGAATCGCCGAATGTAACGCAGCGGCTCTTCCCAGACGGCCATCTGCTCGAGGTGGTATTGCCAGATGGTGTTCGACGTGGAGCGCGAAGTGCGGCGGGTGAAGGCCTTCCGGCGAACCGTGACAATCTTCCCGTTCTTGTCCAGACGCGTGTACTCGCGCGAGGGCAGGATGAAGCTGATCTGGGTTCCCTTCTTCCAGAAATTGCGCGCGAAGTCGTGGGAGAACAGAAGAGCGTAGTAGCGGCGCCCCTGCTCGAGCACCGCGATGGCGTGACTCAGATCCTTCCATTCGGGCTCGATGTTCGACTCATACCACTTCCGGAACTCGAAGCCGTGGGCTCGAGCGCGCAGGATTACCATCCGGATGAGTTCGCCACGGGTCATGGGAGAGGGCCGGTTTCAACCTACTCTGAAACCCCTGGCAGGGCAATCAAAAGAAGCAGTTCGGCCATTACTATCCGGATGCACTGCATCCGCTCATCAGCGACAACCCACGGGCGCAAATGGCCAATCCTGACTTGCCCTGCGCAACCTGTGAGACAATCAGGGCCACTCCCCTGCACCCTGTCCGATCAGGAGGGCCGTATGGCTGGCCAGACGACGAGTTCCGTCCTCACCCTGGAAATCCAGCGCAAGGGAGACATCGCTCTGGTCAAGATGCGGGGCCGGCTCATCGCCGGTGTGAACGGACTCGTCTACTCCCAGGTGCGCCCGCTCTTCCCCGACGCGAAACGCGTCGTGCTGGATCTCGCCGAAGTGGTGCAGATGGACAGTATGGGTCTGGGCGCGCTGGTCCGCCTCTACGTCTCGGCAAAGAACGCCGGCTCCAGCCTGGAGCTGATGCACCTCGGCAAGCGCATCCGCGAGTTGCTGGGTCTCACGCACCTGCTGGACGTCTTCACCATCATCGGCGAGCGCGGCATCACGATGAAGTTCTGAAGGCCGGCAGCGACGCTCGCGCCCCAGCCGCGCCACCCGCGTTCTATATTGGTTGACGCCCGCACTCTCTCAGCATCCAGGCGCTTGCTGCCGTGGAGCGGCGAACGGGCCAACAAAAACGATGCGACTCTACCTTGCTGCTGTCTGTCTTCTTGCGCTCAGCGCGCACGCCGTCGACTCCGGACACGTTCTGCGCGGATACACACCGCAGGACTCCGCCACAGAAGTGAGCTGGGAGCAGAAATTCCGGGCCATTCCGGAAGCTGATCGCATTCGCGAGACGATGCGCCGGCTCTCGGCTCGTCCGCACCACCTGGGCTCGCCCTACGACAAGGACAATGCCGAGTGGCTGCTGGCGCAGCTGGAGTCTTACGGGATCGACGCAAAGATCGAGCAGTTCTCCACGCTGTTTCCTACGCCGAAGTCGCGCAAGCTCGAATTGCTGGGCGCACAGCCGTTCACGGCCAAACTGCAGGAGCCTCCCCTGAGCGTCGATCCCACCTCGGGACAGACGAGCGAGCAGCTTCCCACGTATAACGCGTATTCGCGTGACGGAGACGTAACGGCCCCGCTGGTGTACGTCAATTACGGCCGCCCCGAAGATTATGACGTGCTCGATCGGATGGGCATTTCGGTGAAGGGCGCCATCGTCATCGCGCGCTACGGTGCAAGTTGGCGCGGCATCAAGCCCAAGGTCGCCGCCGAGCACGGCGCGGTCGGCTGCATTATCTACTCCGATCCGCGGGACGACGGCTATTTCCGTGGCAATCCCTATCCGGAAGGCCCGATGCGACCCGCCGAAGGCGCGCAGCGCGGCAGTGTGATGGACATGCCGGTTTACCCGGGCGATCCGCAGACACCCGGCGTCGGCGCGGTCGCCGGGGCCAAGCTGATCCCGCTGGACCAGGTGCAGACCATTACGAAGATTCCGGTGCTCCCCATCTCCTGGACCGACGCGGAGCCGTTCCTGAAAGCACTGGGCGGCGAGACGGTTCCGGAAGCGTGGCGGGGCGCTCTGCCCTTCACCTACCATGTGGGGCCGAGCACCGCGAAGGCGCATCTGGCCGTGGCGTTCAACTGGGATCGCAAGCCGCTCTACGACGTGATCGCGCGCATTACGGGGGCGAAGTATCCGGACGAGTGGGTCGTCCGCGGCAATCACCACGACGCGTGGGTAAACGGAGCGGAGGACCCCGTCTCCGGCGCGAGCCCCCAGCTCGAGGAAGCACGCGCGCTCGGCGAACTGCTGAAACAGGGATGGAAGCCGCAGCGCACCGTCATCTACTGCTTCTGGGATGGCGAGGAGCCGGCGCTCCTCGGTTCCACCGAGTGGGCCGAGGCGCATGCCGATGAACTGAAGCAGCATGCGGTTGCCTACTTTAATTCTGACGGCAACAGCCGCGGCTACTTCCGCGTCGAGGGCTCGCACTCGCTGGAGAACTTCGTCAACGAAGTAGCGAAGGACATCCAGGATCCCGAGACGAAGATGTCCGTCTGGAAGCGCGTCCGACTGGTAAACATCTCCCGGGCTGCGCAGCAGGATGACAGGGACGAGATCCGCAATCGCGCCGATCTGCGCATCCCGGCGC
>DATEPN010000566.1:0-5339 GCA_035273225.1 Acidobacteriaceae bacterium
CGAGAAGACGCCGCCGGTTCTCGAGCACGTTCTCGCGAGCGTCGGACGCCGAGAATCCCAGGTTGAGTTCCCCGCTGCGCTGTCCGGGGCGAAATACCGTGGTCACGCCGCCGGTGCGCGTGCTGAAGCCGTGCACCAGCCACGGCCACTTGTTCCATGCAGGCACCTGGATGATTTCGATGCGCGACTTCAGGACTCGGCGCGCGGGTTGCGGCAGTACACTGCGGCGTTCCGAGATGCGCGAGACCCCGCTCCACCCGGACTGCGAACGCCGCCGGCGAGGAACCAGCCCACCGCCGAGCAGCAGCTGGTCGACGCGTTGCAAATCAGGAGAAGCGGTTCGGGGAGACGACATCGATCATGATTTTACCTTTGCAGCGAGCCGTTAGCGTCCCCGGGAAGGGTCGGGTGAACTGCTCCAGTCCATGTCGATGAAGGTTGCTGCGGAGTGCGGCAGGTTGGGCGCATAGCATTGGCCGTCGGGGGCATAGGTTGCGCCGCATCCAGAGGTGAGTTCGGGTTCACGCGGGGATTTGGCATATTGCCACGCCAGAGCGTGGGGAAAGTCGCTGCTGGGTGCGCGGAAGTTCTTCTGCGGAATCGTGCAGCCTGGCGCAGGCGGACAGCGGTCGTCCCAGAACCACAGCTTCGCCCCTGGAAAGCGCTGCGCGACATCCTGCGCCGTCGACATGCCGCCTCCGCCCTGGCCCACCGGCACGCCGGAGCAGTACACCCCGGCACGATACTGCGATTTCCTGATGCCCTCGAGCCACGCGCCGATGTAGCTCGCCTGCTCCGGCAACAGCTGGCCGCCTTCTTCCTGGTCGAGAAAGATGACGGCACCGGCCGGGAATCCTTCTTTCCTCGCTGCCGCAATGGCCGCAGCGGCATCGACGCGGCCGAGTGCAGCGGCGTCCTGGCCTTTCAGGTTCGCATAGAGCCTGCCATTGAAGAGGAGCAGAAAGCCAAAGCCGGCGCGGCGCAGCACTTCGCGTTTACCGGTCCACGGATTGCTCTGCATCCCCGGCGGATTGTTCAGCCAGTACCCGCTAAACGCGAAGGTGCGGTGCAGCGCGGGCAGCAGGTCATCTCCGGGATAGCCGTTCTTGTCGAAGCCGATCCAGCTCTGTTGCGCGCACACGCTGAGGCCCGAAAACGCCAGCCCGGCAATCGCCATCAGGACGGCTACACGAGTTCCTCTCCATCGGCGCGTCATAACTTCTGCCTGTGAACGAAAACGTAGATGGCCATGAGCAGCGATCACCAGCACAGCTCGATTGTAAGAGTCAGCCGGCGCGCATCTCCGGCGTAGCTGCGACGAGGTTGCGCGTGTACTCTTCGCGCGGTGATTCGCAAACCGAGTCACGGCTGCCAAACTCGACCAGCCTGCCTCCTCGCAGCACAGCGATGTTCGTTGAGAGATACCGCACGAGCGGCATGGAGTGTGAGATGAAGAGATAGGTCAGGCCGAACTCGCGCTGGAGGTCGCGCAGGAGGTTGACGATCTGCGCGCCGACGCTGACGTCGAGCGCCGATACCGGTTCATCGAGCACCAGCATGTCCGGTCGCAGAGCCAGCGCGCGCGCAATGTTGATGCGCTGCCGCTGACCGCCGGAAAATTCATGCGGGAAACGCCGCATGACCGACTCTTCGAGCCCGACCTGCCGCAGCAGTTCCTGACAGCGGCGGCGGCGCTCGTCGGCGCTGTGCCGTTCGTGGATCACCAGAGGCTCGGTGACGATCTGCTCGACGCGCATGCGGGGATTGAGCGCCGCGTAGGGATCCTGAAAGACCGGCTGCAAGCGCCGGCGCAGCGGGCGTAATCTTCCCTGCGGCACTCCCGTGATCGGCTGCCCATCGAAGAGCACGCTGCCGGCGGTCGGCTCAATGAGCCCGAGCACCATGCGCGCGATGGTGCTCTTGCCCGAGCCCGACTCGCCTACCAGTCCCAGCGTCTCGCCGCGTTCGATCTGGAACGAGACATTATCGACGACCACGGCAGAGCCGTAGCACTTCGAGAGCCCCGTTGCCTCCAGCAGCGTCATAGAAGAAACGTATCAGGCGTCCGCGAGCGATTAAAATAGACAAGGCGGACCCCTTGCAGCATCTCCTCGACAAACTGAACCCGCAGCAGCGCGAAGGCGTCGAAGCCGTCGATGGGCCGGTGCTGATTCTGGCCGGAGCCGGATCGGGCAAGACGCGCGTTATCACGCATCGCATCGGGTACCTCATCGACCAGCGCGGCGCAGCACCCGACTCGATCCTCGCCGTCACCTTTACCAACAAGGCCGCGGCGGAGATGGCCGAGCGCGTCGACAAGCTCATCGGCCATGCCTCGCTCGCCAAGCCGCTCATCTCGACCTTCCACTCTTTCTGCGTGCGGCTGCTGCGGCGGGACATCGAAGCGCTGCGCATCGGCAACGACGGCCTGACGCGCAGCTTCGCCATCTACGACGAAACCGATCAGCAGGCGGTCGTCAAAGCTGTCATGCGGCGCATGGGACTCGACGACAAGCAGCTTACGCCGCGCGTGGTGTTGTCGAAGATCTCCTGGGCGAAGAACCACATGATCGACCCGCAGGAGTTCTACCTGCAGTCGTCGGACCCCATCAGCGAGAAGGTCGCGCACATTTTTGAGGCGTACCGCAAGGAACTGCACAAGGCGAATGCGCTCGACTTCGACGACCTGCTGCTCGAGGCGGTGCGCGTTCTGAAGGTTTCGCAGGAAGTTCGCGAGCGCTACAACCGGCGCTATCGCTACCTGCTGATTGACGAGTACCAGGATACGAATCGTCCGCAATATGAGCTGATGAAGCTGCTGGCGGGCGCGGATAAGAACGTCTGCGTCGTCGGGGATGAGGACCAGAGCATCTACTCGTGGCGCGGTGCGGATATCCGCAACATCCTCGAGTTCGAAAAGGATTTCCCGGGCGCGAAGACAATCCGGCTGGAGCAGAACTACCGGTCCACGCAGATCATCCTCGAAGCCGCGTCCGCGGTTGTCGCGCGCAACACGCAGCGCAAAGGCAAGCGTCTGTGGACCTCGCGGGAGGGCGGAGCGCTGATCGGCTACTATGAGGCGCCGGACGGCGAGAACGAGGCGCTGTTTATCGCGGACAGCATCCAGAAATACCTGCGCAAAGCGGCCGAGGAACAGGCGGAGCCGAAGTGCGCGGTGCTCTACCGCACCAACTCGCAGTCGCGGCTGATTGAAGAGGCGATGCGCCGCTACGGTCTGGCCTACACCATGGTCGGCGGCTTCTCCTTCTACGAACGCGCGGAGATCAAGGATCTGCTCAGCTATTTGAAGCTGGCGCAGAACCCGCACGACTCGATCGCGCTGCAGCGGGTGGTGAATACGCCGGCGCGCGGTATCGGGAAGACAACCCTTGAGACGCTGGAGCGGATTGCTCTGGAGACGGGGTCGAGCGTCTGGACGGCCATCGATCGCGCTTTGCAGGAGAAACTGCTCACCTCGCGCGCGCTTTCGGCGCTGGACAGCTTCCGTCGCATCATCAGCGATGCGCGGGCAATGCTCGAGCCTGGGTTCGCGGAAAAGCTGGCCGAGGATGTCGCTCCTGAAGCAGTCCCCGAGATGGCCGCGGCGGAGACGGACGTCAGCTTCGAATTCGGCGAGTCCGCCCAGGCCACTCTGGCGTTGAGCCACGGCGACGACCTCGTCGAGGACACGGAATTCAATCCGGCGACCTTCAGCATCTTCAGTGAAG
This sequence comes from Acidobacteriaceae bacterium, assembly GCA_035273225.1. GTDB lineage: Bacteria > Acidobacteriota > Terriglobia > Terriglobales > Acidobacteriaceae > Palsa-343. Next base: position 3,729 of record DATEPN010000566.1, read on the forward strand.
AGCCTCCCGTGCCGCACGCAGCAGCGCAGGAGCAGCGCGAGAATGCCGAACTGGAACCCGAATCGGGAGCCGAAGCGGTGCCGGGATTTCGGGCGCCGGGCGACGCGGCGACCCTGCCGGAGCTGATCAAGTTCATCATCGACCGGACCGGCTACATCCGATCGCTCGAAGAGGAAGGCACACCGGAAGCCTTCTCCCGCATTGAAAACCTGAAGGAACTGGCCAACGCCGCGCAGGATGCGCAGGAGCGCGGCGAGACGCTGGCGGAATTCCTGGATCACGCAGCCCTGGTGAGCGACGTGGATCAGTACGATCCCGAAGCGCGCATCACGCTGATGACGCTGCACGCCGCCAAGGGGCTCGAGTTCCCGCTGGTGGTGCTGGCCGGGATGGAAGAGGGCCTCTTCCCCCACTCGCGCACGCTGACCGATCCAACGCAGATGGAAGAAGAGCGCCGCCTCTGCTACGTCGGCCTCACGCGCGCCATGGACTCCCTGGTGCTGACGCGAGCCCGTTATCGCCGCCGCTATGGCAACGACATGCCCGAGCCGACCGTGCCCTCGCGGTTTCTCGAAGAAGTTCCGCAGCATCTGCTGGAAGACCTGAGCGGCGGCCGCATGCGCGCCAACTCCTGGGGTGGATATGCCGCGTCGACGACGGAAAGCCCGTCGCGCTTCGGTCGCCGGGACCATGACGATTTCAGCTCGCGCCACTACAGCTACGAGGACGAGGATCAGAGCGCGACGCCACGGCGTCCGGAATACGGCAACCGGAACCGCAGCGCCACGCCGGCCCGCGGCGATTCGGTCGATAACATCGCGCGTTTCTTCTCGGGTCGCGGCGTTCCGGCGAAACCGGCGCGGCCGAAGATGGACATTCCTGAGCCGTCCGGCGCCAAAGGATTCAGGAGCGGCCAGCGCGTTCGGCACCCGAAGTACGGTGAGGGCGTCGTCTTCCGGCGCGAGGGCGAGGGAGAGGACGCGAAGATTACGGTACAATTTTCAGGATTCGGAGTGAAAAAGCTGGTCGAAAAGTTCGCTCAGCTCGAGCGCATCTGACGCGCGCCAATCCCGCTCCGGAAAAGGATTCTCATGGCAAATACGAAGTCAGCTACGGATAAAACAGAACGCAAGAAGCTCAAACGCGCGGCCCGCAAGAAGGCTGCCCCCAAAGCGAAGCGCACCACTCCGCGCGGCTCGCAGAAGAAGAAGGTTCGCAAGCTGGTGCGCGGCCAGAGCAAGCGGTAGACGATCGGGGCCGGCGAATTCCCTTTCGCCGGCCCCGATTCACGCATTACACTCTCTCCATTCAGCCCTCCTGGCAGGAGCCATCGTTGCCGGACCATCCCGTCGTCCCATCTCCGCCCCCGGGTGCGAAGCCGGATATCAGGCCGGAGACCCGGCGACGGTCTCAGCTGTTCGCTCGCAAATCCATCGACAAGCTGATCAGCGACTCGGAGCTCCCCGAACACGCGCTGAAGAAGACGCTCGGTCCGCTCTCGCTCACCGCTCTGGGTATTGGCGCCGTGATCGGCTCGGGGATCTTCACCGTGATCGGCACGGCGATGGCCGGCCAGAAGTTCGACACGGCCGAGGTCAGCAACACGCCGCT
>DATEPN010000567.1:0-4075 GCA_035273225.1 Acidobacteriaceae bacterium
GTCGCATCCTCGAGCACGTAGAGCTCGCTCTGCCTCGATCCCACCACGATGATCCCGCACGCATCCGAATCCTCGGTAGCACCCGCCGGCGGATCGACTCCCACGACGACGCGATCGAATTCCTCCCCGGACCGGGGAGGGGGACCATTCTCCGAAGAGTGAATGGTGGAGGGGGCCCCCTCCGTCAGTCCTTCGGCCTGCCACCTCCCCGTTCCGGGGAGGATTTGAGCAACCCGCGCCCGCTCGATCAGCTCCCGTGGCCACAGCGCTCCCTCGACGTCCTGCAGCAACACGCCGTCCAGCTCCTGCGCGCCGATCCGAGTGCCCCCGTAGGTTGCGGTCAGCACCTCGATAACCTTCTCATCCAGATTGATGTTGTCGCTCGTCCGGCCGCGCGTGCTGATCGTCAAAGGGTCCTCGTCGATCTTCCTCAACAGTTCCATGGGTCGCGGCGTGGTCGTGATCAGCGCGCGCGGCCGTTGTCCGCGCCGAAGGCCGAACTGCAGGTTCATCCACGCATCGTCGGCCTGGCGCCACTTCGCCAGCTCGTCCGCCCACCCGAAATCGTGCTCCGGCCCGCGCAGACCGTCGGCATTGTCCCCTGAGAACAGCTGCGCCTCGCTCCCGTTCGGCCATTTCAGCCGCCCAAGGCTCGGCTCCCAGTTGAGCCTGCGGCGATAGCGCCGCGCGATGGCCAGAAATCCGCTGACGCCCTCGACCATGATGCTGCGCGCGTCGGCGATGGTCGCCCCGACCAGCGCAACGCGGGTCTTCGGCTTCCCATTGGCGAGCCGGAAGATCCACTCCGCGCCCGCCCGCGTCTTGCCGAACCCGCGCCCGGCCATCATCAGCCACGTGCGCCAGCCCTCACCGCTTGGCGGAAGCTGGTTCTCATGCGCCCACGTCTCGAAATCGGCATCGAGCTTCAGGGCATCGTCCACCGTGAGCTTCTCAATCGCCCGGCGCTGCTCCTCCGGCGTCGCCGCCACCAGAATCGCCTTCTCGTGGCGCATCACCCCGTAGCCGGGCTCTTTCCGCTTCCTGTTCTTCATTTCTCTTCTTCAACCGCTGCAGCTTGCGGACCAGCCGCTCGCGGATTTCCTGCACATCGTCGGGTGCCATCTCGCTCTCGGCCTCGGTCGCCGTTTCGCGGTGCATCCTTAGCAGCATCAAACCCAGTTGGTTCGGATATTCGCGCATCCGCTCTTCCGAGCCATCGCGCTTGGTGATCACCTTCTCGGTGCCGTTGAAGGCGCGCTCGAGCAGCACCGCCTCCAGGCGATGATAACCGATCGCTATCATCTCGGCCCATTCCGCCCGGAAGCCTGCGTCCATCTTGCGCCTCCGGTAGGCGACCGTCATCGGGACGCCGCTCCGCCGGCAGGCCTCGCTGACGTTGCATGTCTCCCCGAGCACGGTCAGGAACTTGCGCGCCTTGCTCTTCGACCAGTCGCGTCTTGTCCGTTTGCGCAGCTGCGGTTTGTTGGCCGCCACCAGTGTGAGCTCCCTCCGTCGCGGCACTTGGCTCGCCAAAGAAAAAGGCGGCCGCCCCCGAGGAGCGCCGCCCGACTCGCAATTCTTCACTGTGCCTACCGTGTACCGGATCAGCGTCACGCTGTCAAGCCTTATTTTACCTGTTTGGTTCTTTTCTGACGAACCCTGCCCCGACAATTGAACCCTTATGTGCTAGAGCCGCACCGACGTGCGCATGAGGAGAAGCCAAATGATGATGTCCCGCGCGGCGGTCGTCGCCGCCTCGTCGCTCGCGTTCGCCGCTCCCGCGCCAGCGCAGCCCGCGGCGCAGACGGTGCTGGTGTGGAGCTACGGCTTCAGCCCGCAGCCGCTGCACCTCGCCGCAGGCAGGCCGGTGACCCTGGTTTTCGTCAACCGTTCCGGCAGCAGCCACGACTTCAAAGCCGAGCGCTTCTTCGCGAGCTCCGCCATCACGGCCGGTTCGGCGCCTGACGGCGAAATCGACCTTCCGCCGCACGCCACCCGGAGCATCACGCTAGTCCCGCGCGCCGGCAGCTACGGCGCGCACTGCAGCCACTTCTTCCACAAGCAGCTGGGCATGAGCGACCAGATTGTAGTCGATTGACCCGATCCTCCCCGAGCTTGCTCGGGGAGGGGGACCGTTGAACGAAGATTCAATGGTGGAGGGGCGTTCTTTCGACGCTGAACCTTAAACCACGTGCTCGCTATGCCCGTACACCAGCACCGTCATCACGCCTTCGCGCGACGGCACCTGCGCATGCGCACTGCTCGCGCTCGCGTCGAACCGCTCGGCAGCGGCTTCGTCGCAGCCGTATTTCGGCGGCAGCGTGCCGGCAGTCGACACCACCTTGCAGCCCTTCACTGCGCCCTGGCCGTCGATCGCCAGCGCCATCACCTGGCTGCCGAGCAGGGTTTCACCGGCCTGTAGGGCGGCCATGTCGGGTTTCGTTCCCGGGCTGAACCGCCGCTCGAAGGTGATGCGGGTGACCTGGTCCTTGGCGCCCGCGGAGCCGGACGTCTTGGTCATCGCGGGCTCGGCGCCGACGACCGAGCAGTCCTTGGCGTTCTGCGGCTGGAGGCTCGACTCGTAGCGGCACGAATGCGTCGCGCCATCGTCGCTGACGGTGACGGTGACACGCTCCCACCACGGGGCGCTCGAGGTCAGGGTTGCGCTTGGGGCGGCGGAGGCGGATGCCAGCGCCAAAGCAGCGATCGCGTGAAACACGTTTCACTCCTTCGTGCCCACGCTCCAGCGGCCCAATTGCCGCCGCCACCTGCCCGCCCCAACGCGGGAAATCGGAATTGGTGTCCAAGGCGAAAAAGAAGCGTCTTTCGGCTGGACGCATCAGCGCCGCACCAACGCGCAACGAGCGCGCGTACTCAAGCCGCGAATTCGCAGCCCAACGGCGCTGACTCTGGATGCGGAATGGCTCGTCTGAGCCCCAATAGAAATGGGGGCCGGCATTGCTGCCAGCCCCCACTGCGCCGAGCGAAGGATCTGCCGGTGTTCGTAACCTGGAAGATAAAACCTTGCGGCCTACCTACCCGCTCTCGATCCTGGCTCACCAGCTCAGGCGTCGCTTTCCATCGCACCGCTCCCTCTTGCGAGGAGCCCCGACCTCTACTCGACTGCGCCTCCCGAAGGTTCGCTTGTCTTTCGCTGTCCGGCCTGTCCACGGACCTGAGCCTTTCAACCCAAGTCCTCGAACCCAAGCCCCTGAACCCACGTCTTGCGACCTGCGTCCCGGAACCCAAATCCTCCGGCCAAAGCCGTCCGATGTTCCGCGGCCCTTCTTGGGATAACCTCTCTCGCGTCCCGCTTCGCTCACCAAGCCTCCGAAGAGCCTCAGGAGCCGCGTCGCGCGACAGGAAGATCATCTCTTCCGGCGCCTCTTCCCGGCTGGCCCCGAAAAGAACCCGAAAGCTCTTCTCATTGCCGGCCGGCGGAGATCGGTTCTTCTGTCCCTTCCTCGCCCTTGTTGCCGTCGCCGGCCTTCCGGGGAGACTGGGACTTCCGCCCCGATCACTTGAAGACCATGCACCTTCGTTCCGAGTCGCGGAAGCAAAATTTTCGGTAATAAGCCTGTGGATAATGGGGATATCGGGAGCAACCGTAGGAACTTTGTCAAAAGGGCTCTTCGGCAGTCTCAGTCCCTGCCGCGGCTAGCCGGGATAGCGCTCGAACGCGGGAATTTCGTTCAAGCGATTGACCCAGCCGACCCTCTCAGCAGCCTGGACCTGCACCTGCGGCGGCATTGCATCGGGCTGGTCCAATGTTCCGGTCTGCACGTCGATCTTGCCCGGGAACGCCGCCTCGTTCGTGTAGAACAAGCTCGTTCCGCATTTCGGGCAGAAATGCCGTCGTCCATTCTCGGACGACGCATATTCGCGAGTTTCGCCCTCAATGGTCATCCCGGCCTTGTCGACCAGCGCCCAGGAGACGAACGGCGCGCCCGCGTGCCGACGGCAATCGCTGCAGTGACAGATCGCCTGGTGGATCGTCTCCTCAGGCATTTCGTAATGCACGGCGCCGCAATGGCATTGACCTTTAGGCATGGACGGCCTCCTTTTGTTCTCGTGC
>DATEPN010000568.1:0-6429 GCA_035273225.1 Acidobacteriaceae bacterium
TGCCGATCGATACTTCGGTACAGGGGCGCATTGATCGCAGGAGCGCCTGAGACACCCCAGTCCGGTCCGATTTCATCGGCTGCGTGTCTCCGCACCAGAGCACTCCCGCATCTGCCGCAGCCCCCTGCGCGCTCGCCAAGATCGCCTGCGATTTTCATCGTCAGCCGCCGAGATTCCGTGCTAAGAATAGTGATCCTTCCGGACTGAGTCCCTCGAGTTCCCCACTCGGAGATCGTCCCCGCTTTCGGAAGGTCCTCCCCTTGTTCGGGCCCCGGACCGCTCTCAGGAGATGAACCATGAGCAACGCCTTGGCTCGGCGCGCGTGCGCGCTCGCTGCCTTCGCCTTCGTGTCGGCAACCCTGATCCCCGTAGCCTCCGCCCAGAGTGGCTGGAGCAAGTTCAAGCAGCGCGTGCTGGAACAGTCCTGCAAGGGCGGCGACCAGAATTCCTGCCAGCAACTCGCGAAGATGAAGCAGGCACAACAGGGCCAGCCAGCACAGCCCACGCAGCAGACGGGCGCAGCGCCACAGCAGTACGGCCGACCTGCCGCCGCCCCTCCTCCCCAGGACCACGGGGGGCCGTTCAAGCCTCCTGCCGGAACCAGGGTCGACGAAGTCGTGCTCGCTCCGCTGCAGCAGAATGCGAAGTTCTTTATCAGCCCGCACGGGGTGCACGTCGCCACGCTGGAGAACAGCGGCAGCCGCGCGGTCCTGTACTACGACGGGGTGCCGGGACCGAAATTCGACGAGATTCTCGGTGGGCAAACCGGCAATCAGAGCGAGTTTCACGTCTCTTTCAGCCCTGACGGAAAGCGCTACGGGTATTGCGGCCGTTCGGGCAGCGAACTGGTCGTGATGGTCGACGGCAAGGAACTGCTGCGCACGTCGGAATCCTGGCAGGGCCGATTCGACGCCCGAAGCTGCGAGATTGGCTTCACGAGCAACAGCCAGCATGTCTACTTAAAAAGCGCCGTGAGCCGATCCTCGACGCGCGGGGAGACCTTTACCCGGTTCTTCTTTGACGGCAAACCATCCCCGCCGAGTACGTCGGTCGATCCGGTCTTCAGTCCCGACGGCAACCACTACGCCTACGTCGCAACGCTGGATACGCCGACTGGCTCGACATGGAGCCTCGTGGTCGACGGCAAGGTAGCGCCCTGGAGGGGCGGCTCTCCGCAGTGGAGCGCGGACAGCCAGCACCTGTACACCACGATTGAGCATCCGGGGGAGGCCGGGTACATGGAGGCGATGATCGACGGAAGACCGTTTATCAAAGCCGATCGCGTGGTGCTGCATGTGCCGCCGGCGGGCAACATGGTGGTGGCGGAGATCTATGCATACCGAGGCGCGAATGCGCAGCGTCCGCTCGAGTTCCTGGCCATCGGAGGAAAGAAGGTTCCAGGAACGGAGATCGTCACGCGGGGCGGCCCGCGCATTGACCAGATCACCTTCAGTCCGGACGGAAAACACATCGCGGCGCGCTTCTCGACGGCTCAGAATTCGCAGTACGTCTTTCTGGACGGCAAGCGTGGGCAGGAATATCAGAGCCTGGACCATATCGCCTTCACTGCCGATTCTTCCCGGGTCGTCTACACGGCCTTCACGAATGCCAAACCGTACGTGGTCATCGGCGATCAGGAATCCGATCCATGCTCCCCATTGTCCGGCGCGGCTGCGAGCGAGCCTGGCGGACTGACGATTGCGCCGGTTGGCGGCCATGCGGGTACCGTTTGCGGTCTCACCGGCTCGGGTACCGCGTTGTTCCTGGACGGCAAGATGGTGCGCCCCGCGCAGGACGTCGATGCCGGAAGCGACCTGCGCTACTCTCCCGACGGCCAGCACTACGCTTACACCGCCCATTACCATGGCGGCGGAAACCGCCTTGTCGTGGACGGAGTGCCTCAAAATAACTCGAACCTTGCGCAGGCAACGACGGTAGGGATGCAGTTCGTCTTCAGTCCGGACAGTCAGCACACCGCTGTCTATTCCCTGCCGCCCAGTCCTACCGGTCAGTTTTCGTCTGGTGTGGTTCTCGATGGAAAGTATCTGCCGTCGGTGGCTACTCCAGCGTTTTACAGGCTGGAATTTACCGCGGACAGCAAGCACATCGCGTGGGCTCAGCCGGTGCCGAGCCAACACACGTTTCTCGTGTTTGTCGATGGAAAACCAGTGGCCGAAGCCGAAACAGCCATCGACCCCAACTCGCGTGAAGCCTGGTGGGACATGGCTCCGGACGGCAGCCTGTCGTTCATGGCGCAGGATGACAACAACCTGAAGCGCATCACGATCACGCCCTCGCCGGGAACGAATGTCGCCGCACTGCTGGGCGGCGGCGGCGCGGGAAGCCAGGGCAACTAAGCGCAAGTGTGCGCGAGAGAAATCAGGAAAGCATGACAAGCAGTATGGAATTTCGCAAATGGATCAGCATCAGTGCAGGTTTATGCGCGATGCTCGCCGCCGGCTGCAACTCCGGTCCCCGCGGAACATACTCGGACACTCCGGGCAGCACGGTTCTGGATCTGAAGTCCGGCGGCAAAGCCAACCTTACCTACATGGGCGATGTGGCCGACTGCACCTACACCACCAGCGGCAAACAGCTGACGCTGAATTGCCCGGGAACGGCCGGAACCCTCGTCTTCACCATCCACGACAACGACACGTTGACCGGCCCCCCGGGCAGCTTCATCCCGGCGCTGCGCAAGCAGAAGTAAGAAAACTTACCGGAGGCCCTTATGTCACGAGCGAAGCGACTCGCCGTCGCGCTGGCTGCCCTGCTGACTGGGATCGGAATGACGGAACCGATGTGGAGCCAGGCTCCGCCGAAGATCAATGTGCCGTACCGGTGCGCGAATGGGATCACCTACACGATCCTCGACTGCAAACCCTATCGCGCGGACCAGTGGTGCCAGTGGAAGGAAGAACAGAACGGCAACCTGGTCACGACGGTCAATAGCTCCTGGTCGTCGATGACCGGCCGGCTCCAGGGATGCACCACCGGCGCTGCGGCGCCGAATGCAGGCGCGCAGGCGGCTGCCGGACAGGGATCGTCCGATCTCCAGCTGAATACGCCGTATCAGTGCCCGGGCGGACTCACGCTGACCGTCTTCGAATGCCAGAGGCAGGCAGGTCAGGAGTTTTGCCAGGTGAAAGCGGAGATGAACGGCAAGTTTCTCGGGCAGGTTCCCAAACCGCGCGGCGAGACTGCGACGCAGCTCAAGGCGTGTACTGCAGGAACGGCGCTGAACCCGCCCTATCTTGCCGAATTCCCGAGCGCCATACGCGTCGTACAGGGCATGGCGGTTGGCGATCCGCGACAGAATGTGGCGCGCGCCATCGGAGCCTACTATCAGCTCAGCGAGATCCTGAAGGTATTTGCGGGGCCGCGGGCGAACGGCGGCTTCACGGCGGATGAAAAGAAGCTCCTGGACGAGTACAGCAAAGCGACCGCTGCGCTGGCCCAGGCGGCCGCGCAGAAGTTCCCCGGAGAGCACTTCGACCCCGCTGCCAATCCCTACCGATTCGCGCGCACCGATCCGAAATTCGGCTTTGAAGGCATTCCGGTGTGGGTGACGTTCCTCTCGCCGGATCTCCAGTCGTCGTTTGCCCGCGATGTAGGTGGCAGCAACGATCAATACGCCATCGCCGTGGACCGGGAGAAGCGCGCCGCGATGAAAAAACTCAATGCGGATATGGCTGCGGCAGAGGCAGACGCGCAGGAGAAGGCAGCCCCGAAAGACCAGGGCTCGGTGGCGGCGCGGAGGTGCCTCGAATCAGGCCGCAGTGAGATGGAGTGCCTGGGCGAGGGCCTGAAGGTTGGCTTTTCGGAATTCACCGGCGGCATGATTCCCACCGGCTCGGGCGCGCCCGGCCTGCGCCTCACCGGCCTGTATTCCGCAGGCAATTTCGGCGTCCGCTTCATGCAGGACAGCGTGATGCTTGGCTGCGGCACGCTCATGCCGCAGGTGCTGCCGTATTCGGTCAAGCGCAGCGGCTCCCGCATCGTGGTCAGCGTTGCGGCCTCGCCGAACCCGATCACGCTGTCGTGGCAGCCGGACGGGCGACTCGTTGGCCCGGGGCCGGTCACCGTCGACGGACGCGTTCAGGCCGGAGGAGCGGTCGCGCACACATCGACCACCTACGAAGCGCAGACGCAGACCGTCACAACCCAGCAGTCGATTGGGGCGGCCGAGGTCCCGAACTACAGCGCCGATCAGGTGCACCAGAACGGCATGGAATATTCGGTGGACCAGCAGAGCACCTCGACCAGCATGGTGCCGACGCACACCACGCATTACGAAATCCCCACGGTGCCGAAGACGGAGCACTGCAATGTGGGGGCGCTGCCGCCGAGTGGGAAAAACGTCGCAGTCTCGGCAGTTCTGAGCAACGCGCTGGGCACCAATGCCAGTAAGTCCGCCAGCCTGGCTCCGGGCCTGCGCCTGAACGGCAACTACGCCGCGCCCGGCGGACTCAAAATCGAATTCCGCGACGACTCGGCCACGCTGGACTGCAGCGGCGCGCTCAGCTCCGAGGCGTATGCGGTCAGCGCAGAGGGCGGCCAGATGGTGGTCCGCTTCGACCACAAAGGAGGGCCGCTCTCCCTGGTGCTGCAGCCGAACGGGAGCCTCTCCGGATCCGGCACAGTCGCCGTCGCGGGCCGCAAGGTCTACAAAGACGCCAGCGGCAATATCGCCTACACGCCGCACAATGCGAGCTGCGCCGTGGGGACGCTCAATCCGGGCAGCTGACTCGCATCTCCGATCGGGGCGGAGCCTCCACCGCATCGCAATGTGACTCAAATCACATCCCACCCCACCCCTGCCCTGCCAACCTTTTGTCATGGACATCCGCCAGGCCATGACATCCCTTGACTACGACCGCGCGCCGTTCCTTGCCATCTGGGAGACGACGCAGGCCTGCGACCTCGCCTGCAAGCACTGCCGCGCGTCCGCGCAGCCGCTGGCCCACCCCAGCCAGCTCAATACAGCCGAGGCCAAAAATCTGATCGACCAGATTGCCGATCTCCAGGTTCCCCTCTTCGTCTTCACCGGGGGCGACCCCCTCAAGCGCCCGGATATCTTTCAATTGATCGAGCACGCCGCCGCTAAAGGCGTCCACGCCGCGCTCACTCCCAGCGCTACGCCGCTGCTGACCCGCGAGGCCATCTTCAGGATGAAGGAATCGGGATTGGCGCGACTCGCCGTCAGTCTCGATGGTTCCGTCCCCGAGATTCACGACGCCATCCGCGGCATCCCCGGAACCTGGCAGCGCACCCTCGAAGCCATTGGCTGGGCCAATGAAGCCGGGCTGCCGATCCAGGTCCACACCGTTGTAAGCCGCCTGAACATCAGCGACCTCGACAACCTCTCCGTCCTGCTCACACAAAAGAACATCGTCATGTGGAGCTTCTTCTTCCTCGTGCCCGTAGGCCGTGGCCAGGTCGCTGACCTGCTCACCGGCGAGGAGTTTGAAGCGGTCTTCGCCAAAATGTGGGAGCTGACCAAGCGCGTGCCCTTCGCCATCAAGACCACCGAGGCAATGCACTACCGCCGCTACCTGATCCAGCAGCGCATGAAGGAAGGCCGCCCCACCGTCGGCGTGCACGACGATGCCGGCGCCGCGCCCACTGCGCATCACGGATGGGCCTCGCACCCGGGCCGCGGCTCTGAAGACAAAGCGGTGGGCTGGGCGACGAAGCGCGTCAACGACGGCCGTGGATTCGTCTTCATCTCGCACATCGGCAAGGTGTACCCCAGCGGGTTCCTGCCCATCGAAGGCGGCGACCTGCACGCGGACACGCTCGCGCACATCTATCAGGAGTCACCCATCTTCGTGAAGCTGCGCGACTCCGACCAGCTGCACGGCAAATGCGGCGCCTGCGAGTTCCGCAACATCTGCGGAGGCAGCCGCGCCCGCGCCTACGCCGTCACGGGAGACGTTCTCGCCGAGGAGCCCTGCTGCATCTATGTACCGCGCGGCTACCAGCCTGATCCGAAGGAGACGAAGGTGGCCACTCCGGGCTGCGAAGCGCACGATCTGGTGCAGCTCCAGGTAGCTCATTCGTAGCGGAAGCCCGCAGCCGTAGCAGGAACGAAGGGCGGATGGGAATAGCAACGCATCCCGGTTGTGCGGTCGCGTGCAACGCCGAGGCGGGAAAAAGTTTGATAATGGAACCAGGCACGTACACGCGTCCCAGCGCGAGGTTTGCAAAGCATCCATGAAACGAATCGCCATTCTCGGCGGCGGCATCGCCGGACTCAGCGCTGCCTGGGCTCTCGAAAAGGCGCGGCGCGCCGGGCACGACATCGACTTTGCCCTCTATGAATCGGCCGACCAGCTCGGCGGCGTCATTCAGTCGGATACCATCGCGGACTGCGTTCTGGAAGGCGGCCCCGACTCCTTCCTGACTGAAAAGCCGGCGGCTGCGGCC
>DATEPN010000569.1:0-3390 GCA_035273225.1 Acidobacteriaceae bacterium
GGACTCCATCATCTGATCGGCGGTGGCGAGGTCGGCCCAGTGCGGGAAAACGAGCAAGCCCGCGTCCTCCTGGCGGATAGAGAGCAGGTCGAGGAGTATCTGGTGATTGGCAGGGAAGGCGCGCGTGTTGTAGGCGAGGAACATGCGGCGGCGCAGGTCAGCCGAGCGCGCGAAGGTCATGACGGGAAGGTAGTCGGGGAAGTCGGTGGTGAGCGTGATTTTGCCGTCGGGGCCAGGCTTGTGGGCTTCGAGGTAGTCGGGGGGAAGGCCGTCGAGTTCTGAGGGATTTTCGACGGTGACTTTGTTGCCGCCTTCCTGCACGTTGCGGGCGAAGCCGATGCCGAGGAGGGTGGCTTTGTCCTGCAGTTCTTTGAGGCGGGCGCGGGTGGCGTCGTCCTTGTCAACGCCGGCCAGGCGGTACTGGAGGAGCGTGCGGTCGAGGTAATGCTTTGTCGCCGGGTCGGCGCTCGAGGAGTCGATGGCAGCGAGCGCCTGGTAGACGTCGCGGTTGAGGGAGAGGGCGACAGCGACCTGGGAGATTTGCTGGAGCAGTCCTTCGGAGGCGTCGCGGACCGCTTTGTCGGGGCAGACGGAGTGCATGAGGCCGGTTTGCGATCCGGCGAGGGTTAGCTCGGCGACGGCGTCGTCGTAGGCGCGCAGCGTGGTGTCGAGGGTGCGTGGGCCCGCGGTGGTGACGCGGTCGATGGCCTGCTGCACGCGCTGGAGGCGCTCTTCGACCCAGGCGGTGAGGTTCTGCGGCGTGACGGCGGGGTAGTTGGGGAGTGCGGCGCGTGTGGCTTCGGCGGAGGTCGGCGGCATTGGGGAAACCCTCTGTTCGCAGGGTAACGCAGCGGGCGGAGGCGTGTGGCGGGCGTCCGGATTCGAACAGCATCGCGACGGGAACGGACAGCGCGGTGCGGGCGTAACGGATAAAAGCGTCCTGTTTTCACCAGGACGATGTGGCCACTGAGTTGCGAGAATACCGAAGACCGTTTCTCTTCCGGGCCCCGGACTGGAGGGAGCATGCTTGCGGATCTGAAATATGCGCTGCGGCAACTGGCGAAGTCGCCAGGATTTGCGATCACAGCCGTCGTGACGCTGGCGCTGGGCATCGGCGCGAATACCGCGATCTTCAGCATTGTGAACGCGGTGCTGCGGCATCCGGCGGGCGTCGATCATCCGGAGCGCGTGGCGGTGCTGCACACGCGGTATACGAAATTCACGCTGGACATGCCGTATCTTTCGGTGCCGACCTACGGCCACGCCGCGGCGCAGAAGGATCTGGTGGAAGCGGCGGCGATCACGCAAGGGACGAGCTTCAACATCGTGCGGGACGGGCGGGCGGAGCATGTTGCGGCGGCGCGCGTGTCGTCGCAGTGGTTCCAGGTGTACGGGGCAAAGCCGATCGTGGGACGCACGTTCACGGCCGAGGAGGATCAGCCGAACGCCGGTCCGGTGGTGGTGCTGAGCTACGGATTCTGGCAGCGGGTGTTTGGTGGGCGCGCGAATGCGGTGGGACAGACGCTGATGCTCGACGGCAAGCCGTTTCGCGTGGTCGGCGTGATGCGCAGCGACTTTGCCTGGCCGCGGCGGTTCGCGATCTGGATTCCGATTGCGCTGGCGCCGGGCGAGTTCGATCCGCGCAACACCTTCAACGAGAGCTACGGCGCGGTGGTGCGGCTGCGGCCGGGCGTGTCGATCCAGCAACTGAATGCGGCGCTGTCAGCCAAGATGTGGGAAGACCTGCGGCGGTTCGGCGGCGCGAAGTATGCGACCAGCGCGGGGTGGTCGATCTACGTGACGCCGCTGACGCAGTTTGCGGCGGGACCGCTGCGGCGTCCGCTGTATCTGCTGATGGCCGTCGTTGGGCTGCTGCTGCTAATTGCGGCGGCGAATGTGGCGGGACTGCTGCTGGCGCGGGCTTCGGCGCGGGCGCGGGAGTTTGCCATCCGTACGGCGCTGGGGGCGAGCGCGGGGCGCATGGTGCGGCAGTTGTTTGTGGAGACGGGGCTGCTTGCGATCCTGGCGTGCGTGGCGGCGATTGCCGCGGGTCCGGCGACCGGGAGACTGCTGCTGCGGCTGGTGCCGAACAACCTGGCGGCGGGATTCGTGGTGCGGCAGGACCCGATTGTGCTGGCTGTGGCCGCAATCGGCGCGGTGTTGACGCTGCTGATCGCGGGCATGGGCCCGGCGGTGGCGATGGTGCGGCGGCGGAGCCTGACGGCGCTCCATGACGGCGGGAGGAGCGCGACCGCGTCGGCGCAGAAGCAACGGCTGCGGCGGGTGTTCGTGATCGCGGAAGTCGCGGCGGCGTTTCTGCTGCTGGCGTGCACGGGGCTGTTTCTGGTGAGCCTGCGGGCGCTGCAGCGGGTGGATCCGGGATTCAATCCGCAGGGTGTGTTGACGGCCAAAGTGTCGTTTGCCGGGCATGATTTTCTGGCGAGTCCGGAGCGGCAGGCGGCGTTTGTGGGCGGCGTGGTGCAGAACCTGGAATCCCAGCCTGGCGTGCTGGCGGCGGGCGCAGTGGCGCCGCTGCCGTTCGATCCCGATGACGGCGGTTCGTGCTCGTTTGCGATTGCCGGGCGGCCGACGGGGCCGGGCGATCCGGGACCGCATAGCCAGGTTTCAATGGCGACGCCCGGTTATCTGCGCGCGATGCAGATTCCGCTGCTGGCGGGCCGCTGGATCGCGCCGGGCGACCTGGCGACGACGGAGAAGGTCGCGGTGATCGATGCGCGGCTGGCAAAGAAGTACTGGCCGGGGCAGAACCCCATCGGGCAACATATCGGGTTCGGTTGCGGCGGCAGAGCGTCGGTGATCGTGGGTGTGGTGGGAACGGTGCGGCTGACCTCGCTCGAGGAAGACACGAGCGACGGCATGCGCTATTACCCGTTCGCGCAGGGGAAGGAATTCCGCGCGGATTTCGTGGTGCGGACGCAGGGCGATCCGAGTGCGGCGGCGCCGCTGGTGGAGCGCGCGGTGGCGCAGGCGGATCCGGCGCAGGCGATCGGCACGATGGAGCCGATGGAGACGCTGGTGGCGGATTCGCTCGCCGGGCGGAGGCTGATCGTGTGGCTGCTGGCGGCCTTCGGCGGGCTGGCGCTGCTGCTGGCGATGGTGGGCATCTACGGGCTGATCAGCTACGTGACGGCGCAGCGGACCAACGAAGTGGGCGTGCGGATGGCGCTGGGAGCGCAGCGCAGCGATGTGCTGCGGCTGATCCTGGGAGGAGCGCTGGGGCTGGTCGTGGTGGGGCTGCTGCTGGGGGCGGGGGCCTCGGTGATCGCGTCCATACTGCTGCGGTCTGTCTTCGCGGAGTTCGGGCGGGGCACGGGAACGTCGCTGGCGATTACGGCGGGGGTGATGCTGCTGGTGGGCGTGGTGGCGGCG
>DATEPN010000570.1:0-3273 GCA_035273225.1 Acidobacteriaceae bacterium
CGGCAGATGGGGCTGCGGACCTTTGCGCTTTGGGTGCTGGGCAAAGAGGACCCCTCGATATGGCAGGTCTGGGACCGGCCCAGCGCGCCGGATGCGCCGCACCGATTGCTGTCGGTACCTCCGGGCCAGAACGTGGACGTCGAAGGCGAGGGCGACATTCTGCGCATCGTGTCGAAGCCGCAGGTGGGCGCGCGCACCATAGCGATGGACTCCGACAATCTCACCGTCACCGACGAACACATGACCGAACTGCCGCGGTCGTACACGATCGAGGAGTACGGCTACCAGCCGCACAAGGTGGCGCTGAGCTTCGATGACGGGCCCGATCCGGTGTGGACGCCGCGGATTCTGGACGTGCTGAAGAAGTACAACGTGCATGCGACGTTCATGGTGATCGGCGAAGAGGCGGAGCAGAACGTCGGCCTGCTGAAGCGTTATGTGCGCGAAGGGCACGAGATCGGGAACCACACCTTCACGCATCCCGACATCAGCGAAATCTCGCAGCGCCAGCTGGAGTGGGAGCTGAACGGGACGGAACGACTGTTTGCGGCGGAACTGGGCATTCAGCCGCTGTACTTCCGCCCACCCTACTCGATCGACCAGGAGCCGGACACCACGGACGAGGCCGGGCCCGCGTATCGCATCCAGCAGATGGGCTACACGATCATCGGGGACAAGATCGACACCGATGACTGGAACGAGCATCCGCGGAAGTCGCCGCAGGAGATCACCAGCAGCGTGCTGGAGCAGCTGAAGCAGATGCAGGACCTGCCCTGGATGCGCGGCAGCGTCATCCTGATGCACGACGGCGGCGGCAATCGGCAGGCGACGGTGGCCGCGCTTCCGGTACTGATCACGACGCTGCGCGCCAAAGGCTACGAGTTCGTCCCTGTCAGTGAGCTGATGGGCAAGACGCGGGCTGAGGTGATGCCGACGATTCCGGCGAACATGCGATGGCAGGCGCGCGTTGACTGGGCAGCGTTCTTCTTCATCGGCCTGTTCGCGCACTCGGTCGTGGACATCTTCTTCATCGGCGACGTGCTGATGAGCGGACGGCTCATCCTGATCGGCATCTTTGCGCTGATCGACCGCTTCCGGCGGCGACCCGTTCCGGCGGGCGTTTATGAGCCTCGGGTCGCAGTGCTGATTCCGGCGTACAACGAAGAGCTGGTCATCGCGCGGACGATCAAATCGGTGCTGCAGTCGGACTATAAGAACATTCGCGTGATCGTGATCGATGACGGGTCGACGGACCGGACGTTTGAGGTGGCGCGCGACGCGTATCCCGAGGAGATTGCGCAGCGGCGGCTTACAGTGCTCACCAAGCAGAACGCCGGCAAGGCCGAAGCGCTGAATTATGGCCTGGAACACGTGGACGAGGAGATCTACGTCGGCATCGACGCGGACACCATCATTGCGGGTGATGCGGTTTCGAAGCTGGTGTGCCACTTTGCCGATCCACGCGTTGGAGCGGTGGCCGGCAATGCGAAGGTGGGCAACCGCGTCAATTTGTGGACGCAGTGGCAGGCGCTCGAGTACATCACCAGCCAGAACTTCGAGCGCCGCGCGATGGACCTGTTCAATGTGGTGACGGTGGTGCCGGGCGCGATTGGCGCGTGGCGTACCAGCGCGGTGAAGAAGGGCGGCTGCTATCCGGTGAACACGGTGGCGGAAGATGCCGACCTGACCATGAACCTGCTGGAGCAGAAGTACAAGGTCATCTACGAGGACCGGGCGCTGGCTTTCACCGAGGCTCCGGCGACGGCACGCGCGCTGATGCGGCAGCGGTTCCGCTGGTCCTTCGGAATTCTGCAGGCGGTGTTCAAGCACCGGGCCGGGGCGAGGACGAATCCGGCGATGGGCTTCTTCGCTCTGCCGAACATTCTGATTTTCCAGATCCTGCTGCCGCTGGTCTCGCCGTTCATCGACATTATTTTCGTGGTGGGGGTTGTGCAGTTCGTGCTGAACCGTCACTTCCACCCGGGAGCGGCCAACTCGGCGAGTTTTGAGAAGCTGCTGACGTACTTCCTGGCGTTTCTGATCATCGACTTCATCACGTCGGTACTGGCGTTCAGCCTGGAGCGGCGGCATCCGGCGAACCGTGGAGACGGGTGGCTGCTGTTCCACATCTGGCTGCAGCGCTTCGCGTACCGGCAGCTGTTCTCGGTCGTGCTGTTCCGGACGATCAAGCGCGCGCTGGAAGGGCGGCCGTTCAACTGGGAGAAGGTCGAGCGGACGGCGAAGCTCTCGGCGCATACGGAAAAGATCGCGGCGGGACAGTAGCTCAGCCGCCCAGCAGGCGGTTGACGCGCTCGGTGAGGCCCTGCGCGTCGAACGGCGCGCGGACCTTGGCATCGTTATCGAAATAGACGTAGACGTCCCGCTTCGCTCGTCTGGGAGGAAGGGTGGTCGATGCGTAATTGCCGTCGGCGGGCTGGCTTCCGCAGGCCCAGGCGGCGACACGGGCAGCCCAGGTGTCGAGGGCCGGCGGGTCATAGCCGCTGGCGTAGAGTTGCTCGGAGCCGTGCAGTCGGACGTAGACGAAATCCGCGGTGACATCCATGAGGAGCGGCCACTCGACGGTATCAGCACAGACGAGCGCAATGCGATGGCGGCGCAGCAGACGGATGAATTCCGGCGAGATGAAGCTCGGGTGGCGGATTTCGACGGCGTGGCGCAGTCGTTGATTCGTCTTCGGCTCGAGGAATGAGCGGCCTTTGAGGCGGACGTCGTGTTCGGTAGCGAGATCGGCGGCGGCCTGCGTGGTGCGCGGCAGCAGCGCGAAGAAGTCGTCCAGCACTTCGGGATGAAAGGCGAAGTTCGGGGGAAATTGCCAGAGGAACGGGCCGAGTTTGCTCTCGAGTTTGAGCAGCCCGGAGGCGAGGAAGTTCGCCAGGGGAATCCGGATGTCCCGGAGCTTTTTCATGTGGGTGATGAACCGGGAGCCCTTGATCGCGAAGACGAAGCCGTCTGGCGTTTCGGCAGCCCATTTCTCATAACTGGAGGGGCGCTGCAGCGAGTAGAAGGTCCCGTTGATCTCGACCGTGGGAAAGAGGCCTGCTGCGTAGGAGAGTTCTTTGCGATGCGGGAGCTTGTCCGGGTAGAAGACGCCGCGCCACCCTTTGTACATCCAGCCGGAGATGCCGATGCGCACGGCGCCGTGTGCTTTCACGGTGAGATGGAGGCGGCTGGCGGTGGCGGCGGTTGTCTGCCGAGGCGGATTCGTCATCCGGCGTCCGGTGCCGATAGAATCGGGACAGCGTTGATCTAACC
>DATEPN010000571.1:0-3562 GCA_035273225.1 Acidobacteriaceae bacterium
TACTATGCGTGGTCGCTCTTCGGCAAAAACACCTCGGGCATTGCCCTGGCCACGAACAAGACCCTCGACCGCTCCAGCCCCGACTACCACTGGGTCGACCGCGGCGCCGTCCTTCGCTCCACCGCGGCAGACGACTACAACGCCATCGATCCCAATTTCGTCCTCGACCAGCAGGGCCACTCCTGGCTTGCATTCGGCAGCTTCTGGAGCGGCATCAAGCTGCGCCGTCTCGACGACAAGACAGGACTGGCCGGCGATCCAAAGCTCTATTCGCTCGCCACGCGCCGCCGGCCGGACAATCCTCCGCCGGCGCCGCCGGGGCTGCCTCCCGACTGGGAGGCGATCGAGGCCCCGTTCATCGTGCATCATGGCGGCTACTACTATCTCTTCGTCTCCTGGGACCTTTGCTGTCGCGGCGTCCGCAGTAACTACCGCACCATGGTCGGCCGCTCCGCCAGCATCACCGGCCCTTATCTCGACGACCACGGTGTCCCGATGATGCAGGGTGGCGGCACTCCTTTGCTCAGCGCCAACGAACGATGGCTCGGCCCGGGCGGCGAATCCCTCTTCATGCAGAAATCCGGCCCGGACATCCTCGTCTTCCATGCCTATGACGCGCACACCGGAAAACCCGCCCTCCAGGTCTCGACACTGGCGTGGCGCAATGGATGGCCGCACGCGGCGCTGCAGCCATAGCGCGCCCGCATCGGCGCGACAGATCCGGGCCGCAGTCACTTCCTGCCCGCGCTGCGGTGGCTCGCCCCGGCGTGCGCTGCATTGGGTCGGCCTGCTGCGCCGCCACAGAATCCTGCTATCGTCAGATACATCGATTCCTGCTGACGAGAAGCTGCTTTGCGGGTAGAAGCGCCCTATGAACGCGCCCGAACCATCCAGGTCTCCCGTTGCGTCCAACCGGACGCCGCGGAGGATGAACACCAAGGTCCTGCTGGACATCATTCGTCGCCAGCAGCCGCTCTCTCGCGCCGATCTTTCGCGCAAATCGGGCCTCCAGCCCAGCACCGTTTCCCTCATCGTCGACGAACTGATCGCGAGCGGATGGGTCCTGGAAGGCGAGAACAGCAAGTCAGCACGAGGGCGAAGGCCCACCATGCTCTCGCTCAATCCGAAGCGATGTGTCATTGCTGTCGACATTCACCCCAGCCAGGTCACGCTTGCCGTAATCGACATTGGCGGACACATCGCTTCCCAGCGACTCCTGAACCTTCCTGACGACCCGTCGCAAGCCATTCGCTCCATGACCGCTGCCTTGCGCAAGCTGATTCGCGCGAACCGCGACCTTGTATTCGAAGGGATTGGAATTTGTCTGCCTGGACGAACCGATATCAGTGCACGTCAGCTGATCTTTGCTCCAAACCTGCACTGGCCGGCAGTGAGCCTGCAGCCCCGGATCGAACGAGCAACGGGCCTGCCCGTCTTCATGGATAACGTCGCCAACGCATGCGCACTTTCTGAAGTGTGGTTTCGCACCAGCAGTGATGTGCGGGATTTCGTGGTCGTCGCCATTTCAGAAGGGATCGGAACAGGAATCTTCATCAACGGCGCGATCGCCCGCGGGCAGGCCGGTATGGCAGGTGAATTCGGACATGTTCAGATCGCCGATGACGGTCCGCTCTGTAACTGCGGGAATCGTGGCTGCTGGGAGACCTTCGCCTCCACCCGCGCCGCGCTTCGCTTCTACCGCGAGTTATCACACAGGCGCGCGCGCATAACATTTTCCGAATTGCTCAGGCTGGCGACCATCAACGATCGTGCCGCAACGGAGGCGCTTCAGCGCATGGCCCGCAGCCTGGGACGCGGAATGAGCATCGTGGCCGCAGCGCTGGCCCCTTCGGAAATCATCGTTGTCGGCGAGATCACCCAAATGTGGAACCATCTTGGACCCGTGGTCGAAAATTCGATGCAGCGGAATTCACTCGCCAGGAACGTTTCCGTCCGCCCCGCCCCTGACAGCGCAGCCGCGCGCCTGCGCAGTGCCGTGGCTCTGGTGCTTGCTGATCATCCGCTCGCCGGCGCTCTTAAGCAGTAGCGCCTCCGGTACTCCTCTGCGAATTATCTGCGCGATTTCTCTTCTCACAAGCGTTCGCAGGCGAATTTGTACAAAGTTCAAAGTAATTCTTGACAGCGGTAAACCGACAGCGATATATGTGCTGCGGCACGCAATCGGGGTGCCTTGCGCGACGATAGAGGCTCGCCGCGCCTGCGCTGCCATCCCCGAACAAGAAAGCGCAGGCTCCACTGCAGACCGACTGCGGGTGATGCGCTTTTGCGCCGCAAAGCCGGTGCGTGCAGCATAAGTAGTTCCTTCCGGAGGCGTGACATGAAACTGTCGAAGATTCTTTTCGCAGGCCTATTCGCCTGCGCGTCTGTTCTGCTTACCCCCCGCGGCTGGTCTCAGGCGGTCACCGCCACCGTCGTGGGAACCGTCAGCGACAGTTCAGGCGCGGTGGTCCCGGGCGCAACCGTTACCCTCACCAACGAGGGAACCGGAGCCGTCGCGACGCAGACCACCAACGCCAGCGGAAACTATGAGTTCCCCCTGATCTCCCCGGGATCGTACACGGTGGGCATCACCGCGAAAGGCTTCAAGGCCGGTAAGCAGACCGACATTGCCGTGCAGGTGAACACGACGCGGCGCGTCGACATGACGCTGCAGGCCGGCTCTGCCACTGAAGTCGTCACGGTCACGGGACTCGCGCCCATGCTGCAGACGGACCGAGCGGATGTTACCGCGCAGATCGACGCTGTCCAGGTTGAGGACCTGCCGGTTGGATCCCAGCGTAACTTCCAGGCGCTCGAGTCGATCGTGCCCGGAGTAAGCCGTCCCATCTACGATCACTCGTCGTTCTTCGATTCGCAGAACTCGCAGTCCCTTCAGGTGAACGGACAGTCAGAAGAATCCAACAATCTGCAGTTTGAAGGAATCGACGACAACGAACGCACCGGCCTGCTGCAGGTGTATATCCCGCCGGCAGCGGCTATCCAGACGGTCGATGTGGAAACCAGCAACTACGCTCCGGAATTTGGCCGCTCCGCCGGAGCCGTCACGAACGTCACGCTGAAGTCCGGCACCAACCGCTTTCACGGCTCCGCCTACGAATACAACCAGGTCAGCGCACTGCAGGCACGCGACTACTTCAACAGGACCGGCGCCAAGCAGCGCACCACCAATAACTACTACGGATTCGCGCTCGGCGGTCCGATCGTAAAAAATCACACCTTCTTCTTCGGAGATTTCCTCCGCTACAGCAATCACCAGAATCAGTTCAACCTGATCAGTGTGCCGACGGCAGCCTTCCGCAGCGGCGACCTCAGCGCCGGGCCGACGAGTATTTACGATCCGGGGACCGGGAACGCCGATGGCACTGGGCGCACGCAGTTCAGCTACCAGGGCAAGGCCAATGTCATTGACCCCAGCCGTCTCGCCGCCATCCCGCAGAAGATCCTGGCCCTGGTGCCGCTGCCCAACGTTCCCGGAGCCGGCTTCACGAATAATTATCAGAAGAACACCGGGTTCTTCACTGACGTCAATACATTCGATATC
>DATEPN010000572.1:0-12487 GCA_035273225.1 Acidobacteriaceae bacterium
GCCCGCCCATACCCGAGCTCAACCTCGGCCCCCATGGAGACCAGCAACTTCCGCTCCGTCTCGATATCCCGCACCTGCGGAATGTTTTCGAGTACGACTTCTTCATTGGTCAGAATCGCCGCCGCCATACACGGCAGCGCCGAGTTCTTCGAGCCGCTCACCCGAATCGTACCGATCAGCGGATTCCCGCCGCGAATGACAAATTTATCCATACTGAGCTTCAGTTTAGCCCGGTATTCAGAGCACAGAGAGAGGAGAAATCCAATCGACAGGGTAGGTCTGTCTTGCCAATCGTGAGAAACTCGATCACACCATGGAGTCTGCGCTTAAATGCGGAGCGCCTTACTTCTTTGGGCTCTGGGAAGCCCCCTGATCCTCGCTCCAGATCACTTCGCCGGGACGGGCATAGTGTAGCCGTTCCCGCGCTTCGTGTTCGATCGCATCCGGATCACTCTTAAGTTCGTTCACCTTTTGCTGCAATTTAGCGTTCTGCTGCTGCAGGTCGGCGATGCGCTTCTCAATTGCGCGTCCCTCAGTCCGCTTCTGCTGGTACGAATTGACGCCGTTCACCCCGAAAAATGCGTGATAGCCGAAGAACAGAGCACCCAGCACAACCCCGCCTGTGGCAATCCGGCGCCGCATGCGATAAACAAACGCCGCCCCAGCCAGGATTATCTGCTGCCCCGCACTCAATTCCTTCTTCTGACTCGCCGCCACTCCGCCCCTGCTTCCAGTACCCTGCCTCAGTTCAGCACCCAGGCTTTCGCCGCCTCGCTCAGCGGCCCACTATCGCTGGCCTTGCGCGCCTCCGAATACACGCGCACCACCGGCTCCGTTCCGCTCAACCGGTAGCAAACCCATGACCCATCCGCCAGAATCAGCTTCAGCCCATCTGTGCGCACAACCTGCGAAACCTTGCGCCCACCGAGATCTACCGGATCTTTCTTTACCTTTTCAGTGAACTTTTCCTTTACCTCGGGAGTCAAGCGAAAATTCTCCCGCAGCGGGTAAAAGGAACCAACCCGGTTAAATAGCTTCCGTAACTGCTCTCCGAGGCTCTGTTTGCGTACGGCGACCATTTCCGCACAGAGCAGCCCGGCAATCACGCCATCCTTCTCCGGAACATGCCCACGAATCGTCAGTCCCGCACTCTCTTCCCCGCCAATCGCGATCGCATCCTTATTGATCAGCTCTCCAATGTACTTGAACCCAACCGGCGTCTCATGCAATGGAACCTTGTAGTGTTCCGCCAGCGCATTGATCAGGTTCGTCGTCGCAACGGACTTCGCCACGCCATTCTTCCACCCGCGCGTCTCGACGAGATAATCGAACAGCAGCGCAATGATGTAGTTTGGCTGGATAAATGTCCCGTCCGCATCCACAATCCCGAACCGGTCCGCGTCCCCGTCCGTCGCAATCCCAATGGATGCGCCAAACTCTTTCATCATCTTCCTGCACTCGCCCAGCAGATGATCGTCCGGTTCCGGCGCATGCCCGCCAAAGAGCACGTCACGATAATCGTGCACCGTTTCAGTCTGTACGCCCTGCTCGCGCAGGACGTGGCAGCTATACCCCCGCGCCGCTCCCCAGAAGGGATCGAAGACCACCTTCAGCCCCGCCTTTTGGATCGCTGGAAAATCCACCAGTTCTCCCAGCCTCTTCAGATAATCGGGCTTCACATCCACCTGCTCAAACTTCTGTCCCGAATCTGCAGGCGCGGCAACATCACCCAGCTTGCGCACATTCGCCTCAATCTGGCTGGTGACCTCCGGCAGCGCAGGCGCACCGTCCGGCGTCGAGTACTTGATGCCGTTGTACTCCGGCGGATTATGCGAAGCCGTAAAGTTGATCGACCCGCCCGTCTTGTTCTGCCGCACCGCGTACGCAATGGCCGGTGTCGGAGCCGGTTCCGGGATCACGACCGGCGTAACACCATGGCTGGCCAGCACCCGCGCAGCCTCCGCCACGAACATCTCGCCGAGAAAACGCGGATCCCGCCCCACCAATACCGTCTTCGCGCCAGGCTGAGCGGCAACATACTGCGCAATACCCGCCACCGCACGCCGAATGTTTCCCAGCGTGAATTCCTCGGCGACAATCGCGCGCCATCCCGAAGTTCCGAATTTAATTTCGGCCATCATGCTCGTTCCTCTTTTCGGTCGCTCCGACTTATGATGATCCCGTTGGCACCGATGATTGTATCCGCACACGACGCGCGTCTGGTTCTCTCCACCGCCGGCTCCCGCGAGGAGGCCGAGACGATCGCCGAATCCCTCGTCGATCTGGGGCTTGCGGCCTGCGTGAATCTCATTCCCGGGGTCACGTCTATCTATCGCTGGCAGGACGCCATCGAACGCAGCGACGAAATCCTTCTGATCATTAAGACGACCGAGCCACGGCTCGCCGAACTCGAAGCCGCGCTGCGCAAACTCCATTCGTACGAAGTTCCCGAGGTAATCGTCCTCGCGCCGGAACGCGGCGGCGAAGACTACCTCGCGTGGCTCGCCGCGTCCACCACGGAAGAAAAATAATTTGGTGCCCCGCTCCGAGACCACCACGGCACACACCATCGCATCCTAGACTGGAATTCGCCGAAAAGTTGTTGCTCCGGCTTTATTCCCCAGGGTCGATCTGCGGTCATGCACGAAGACACCAGCCTCCGCCGCGAGGTGGATCAATTCATTCTCGAAGAGATCGACAGCGTTCCGCACCTGGAAGCGCTGTTGCTTCTCTGGAACCGCCGCCCGCGTCTCTGGACCGTCTCCGACCTCGCCCACCAGCTCTACATCTCCACCGACCAAACCAACGATATTCTGCGCGACCTCCAGTCACGCGGCCTCGCCAGCTTCGACGCCGGCCAGTGCGCGTTCAACGAGGCCTGGCCGCAGCCCGAGCTCATGCAGGCGGTCGACCGCCTCTGGCGCCGTGAGCTGATCCGCATCTCCAGCCTGATTCACTCGAAGGCCTCGCCCGCTGTGCGCCAGTTTGCGAGCGCCTTCCGCTTCAAAAGGCAGAACCCTGCTGAAAAAGAACCGAAAAAGGACTAGAAAGACGCCATGGCTTCCGCCGTCTACATCCTGGGATTTCTCGTCACGCTGATCTGTGGCGTGCTGCTGTCCCGTGCGTACGCGGTCGGCAGAAAGCGGCTGCTCCTCTGGAGTGCCATCTGTTTCTTCGGCCTCGCCGTTTCCAACCTGCTGGTCTTTTTCGACCTGGTGCTCTTTCCCCAGTTCGATCTGTATCTGGCGCGCCTCATCACTGCGGCAGTCGCCATGGTCATCCTGCTCTATGGGCTTATCTGGGAGGGAGAACGATGATCGAAGGGACCATCATTGAAGGATTCCTCCTCGGCGTCATCGCCGTCACTTCGCTGCTCGCTGCGCTGTACTTCCTCCGCTTCTGGCGCGACACCCGCGACACGCTGTTTCTCGCCTTTGCCGCTGCGTTTTTGATTGAAGGCCTCAATCGCACCGCGCGCATTTTCTTCGAGAACCCCAGCGAAGCCAGCCCCTGGGTCTTCATCGTGCGCGCCTTCGCATTCCTGATCATCATTGCCGGCATCATTGGCAAGAACCGCCGCGCCAGCGCACGCCAAAGCTAGAAGCAGACAGCTGTCATCCTGCGAGGAACGCGAAGCGCGCCCTGCAACTTTCCCTTGCTTCGTCGGTAACAGACGTTCGGCGACCGCGCGCAAAAAAACAAAAGGTGCAGCAGATCGCCGCACCTTCTAATCGCTGTTCCCTGTTCCCTGCTTTACCCCTCGGTTGCGCCGTGGCACTTCTTGTACTTCTTGCCCGACCCACAGGGACAAGGATCGTTCCGTCCCACCTTCTCGCCCACGCGCCGCTGCGCCGGACCAGAAGCATCCGCTGCCCCCGCCATACGTGCGTGCTCCAGCTCGCGCTTCTTCTTGCGCTCAAACTCGCGCTCCAGCTCGTCAATCGTGGTCGAGGGCGCCCGCGTCGGAATCGGAATCGGCGGTGGAGGCGCACCTGCAGGCAAACCCGGCTGCTTGTGCCCGTTCCCCGATCCATCGGCCGAAGCCACCGGAGGAGGTGCCGGAACGGCAGGCCGCGGGCGCGCCACAATCTCGACTGGCTGCCCATCCGGTCCAACAATTTTCATCAGGAAGAGGAAGCGCACCGTGTCTTCCTGGAAGCGCTCCATCATTCCCTCGAACATCTCGAAGGATTCCTTCTTGTAGGCCACCAGCGGATCCTGCTGCCCATACCCGCGCAGTCCGATCCCCTCCTTCAGGTGGTCCATGTTCAGCAGGTGATCCTTCCACAGCCCGTCCAGCACGCTCAGCATGATCATCCGCTCGTGGAAGCGCATCGCCTGCGATCCGATCAGCTGCTCCTTCGCGTCGTAACGTGCCTGCAGCCGCTCGAAGATGGTCTCGCCCAGCTCGTGCCGCGTCATCTTCGTGT
This sequence comes from Acidobacteriaceae bacterium, assembly GCA_035273225.1. Lineage (GTDB taxonomy): Bacteria > Acidobacteriota > Terriglobia > Terriglobales > Acidobacteriaceae > Palsa-343. The sequence continues at coordinate 4,431 of DATEPN010000572.1, forward strand.
AGTCCGGCAACTCAGCGGCGAGATCGAATCCGAACTGCCCCTGCAGCTTGCTGCTCAGCTCTTTGTAGTCCCACTGATCCGGGTGAATCTTCTCGCTCGCATACTCGTCGAGCAGATCGCTCATCAGGTTCGGGACGTAATCCTCGACGATCAGTTCTTTCTGATCCAGCCCCTCGAGCAGCTGGCGGCGCAATCCGTAGACCGCCTCGCGCTGCTTGTTCATCACGTCGTCGTACTCGAGCAGGTGCTTGCGGGCCTCGAAGTTCTGCCCCTCGACCATCTTCTGCGCCTTCTCGATTTGGTTCGAGACCATGCGCGACTCGATGGGCACATTCTCTTCCATGCTGTTGTGCAGCAGGCGAGCCACCCAGTCCCGCGCAAAGATGCGCATCAGGTCGTCTTCGAGTGACAAATAGAAACGCGACGCGCCCGGATCGCCCTGGCGTCCCGCACGTCCGCGCAGCTGGTTGTCAATACGCCGCGACTCATGCCGTTCCGTACCCAGGATGCACAGTCCGCCCGCCTCGACCACCGCATCGTGTTCCTGCGCCGCCGCCGCAGCGTATGTCTCGTACACGGAGTCCCAGTTCTCCTGCGATGTCTCGAACTCCTGACCCTGGTAGTAGAAGCGAAGCATGCCGTGCGCGGCGGTGGGATTAATCGCCCCCTCCGCCGGACTGATCGCGCGCGCCATTCCCTTCTTCACCAGGTCCTGCCTGGCGACGAACTCCGCATTGCCGCCCAGCAGAATATCCGTGCCGCGGCCTGCCATGTTCGTGGCGATGGTGACCATGCCGAGCCGTCCAGCCTGCGCGACAATCTCCGCTTCGCGCTCGTGATACTTCGCGTTCAACACCACGTGCCGGACGCCCTTGCGCGCCAGAATCTGCGACAGCAGCTCCGACTTCTCGATCGACGTCGTGCCCACCAGCACCGGCTGCTGATTCTCGTGCAGCTTCGCAATCTCCTCCGCTACCGCGAAATACTTCTCCTTCGCCGTGCGGTAGACCACGTCCGGATACTCGATCCGCTGCATCGGCCGGTTCGTTGGAATCACCACGATGTCCAGCTTGTAAATCTCGCCGAACTCCGAAGCTTCCGTTTCCGCCGTGCCCGTCATGCCGGCCAGCTTTTTGTACAGGCGGAAGTAATTCTGAAACGTGATCGTGGCCAGAGTCTGGTCTTCGCGGCGGATGTTCACGCCTTCCTTCGCCTCAACGGCCTGGTGCAATCCGTCCGACCAGCGCCGCCCCGGCATCATGCGTCCCGTGAACTCATCGACGATGATGACTTCGCCGTCCTTCACCACGTACTGCACATCGCGTTTGTACAGCGTGTGCGCCTTGATCGCCGTCTCGACGTGGTGCTTCAGCTCCCAGTTTTCCGGATCGGCAATGTTGCCGATCCCCAGCAGTTTTTCGATCTTTTCCCAGCCTTCATCGGTCACCGAGATCGTCTTGTGCTTCTCGTCGACCACGAAGTCGCCCGTGAGGATCTTCTCCTCGGGACTCTTCTCGATCTCCTCGCCCTGCTCCAGCTGCGGAATGATGCGGTTCACCCGCGCATACTTGTCCGTGGTCTGATCCGTCGGACCGCTGATGATCAGCGGCGTACGCGCTTCGTCGATCAGGATCGAGTCCACTTCGTCCACGATCGAGAAGTAGTGCCCGCGTTGCACGCAATCCGCCAGCTCGAACTTCATGTTGTCGCGCAGGTAGTCAAATCCAAACTCGTTGTTCGTCCCGTAGGTGATGTCCGATCCGTACGCCTTGCGCCGCTGGTCGTCGTCCAGGTCGTGGACGATCACGCCCACTGTCAGTCCGAGGAACTCATAGATCTTGCCCATCCACTCGGCGTCGCGTTTCGCCAGGTAGTCGTTCACCGTAACCACGTGAACGCCATGCCCGGCCAGCGCATTCAGATAGACCGGCAGCGTCGCGACCAGCGTTTTTCCTTCCCCGGTTTTCATTTCGGCGATCTTGCCCTGGTGCAGCACCATGCCGCCGACCAGTTGCACGTCGAAGTGCCGCATGTTCACGGTCCGGCGCCCAGCCTCACGCACCACCGCGAACGCCTCCGGCAGGATGTCGTTCAGCGCCTGCTTCTCGGCCGCAACGCGGGCGTCTTCTTCCGTGATCCCTTCCAGAGCCTTGGGAATCCGCGCCCGAAATTCCGCCGTTTTTGCGCGTAGCTGCTCATCGCTCAGGGCCAGCATTTGCGGCTCAAGCGCATTGATAACCTGCACGGTCGGCAGCAGACGCTTCACCGCCCGTTCGTTACTGGTTCCAAAGACCTTTGTGAGAACGTTACTTCCGATCAAGTGATTGAGTCCTTCGGCGGTCCGCTCCAGGGATCCGCCTTTCCCGCGCAAACGTGGGTTCCCTCCTTAGTTTAGTTGACCCGCGTTAATTCCGCTGGCAACCGCCGGCTGAATCTCCTTGCCATCCATCCCCTGCTTCGCTCACCATGGCCCAACGCCCCGCACCCGCTCTCGGTTCTGTCGAAATCTGCCCGCCCGAAGGGGGATCGGTCATGAAGAAGTTTCTGCGCTCGTCGAACGACCTTACGATTGCGCTGATGCGGCTGGTTCTCGGCATCGTCTTCTTCGCGCATGGCAGCCAGAAAGCCATGGGCTGGTTTGGCGGCTATGGCTGGAACGGCACGATGCACGCCTTTACCGGGATGCTCCATATCCCGGCCTTCTTCGCCGCCTGTGCCATCCTCGCCGAATTCGTCGGCGGCATTCTGCTCATCGTTGGGCTGTTTAGCCGCCTGGCGGCCCTCGGCATTGCCATCGTGATGATGGTCGCCATCCTGAAGGTGCATCTGCACAATGGACTGCTCGGCACGCCACAGGCGCCTGGCTTCGAACACCCGCTGGTCTGCCTGGCTTTGGCTGTCCTCATCATCATGAAAGGTGGCGGCGCGCTCTCTCTGGACCGTCTCCTCGCCCGGGAAGCAGACGAGCCGAAACACGCAACGGTATCGGCCTAACGAGTTGGGGGCCCGCTCGGGTCATCCGCCACCGGCAGGCGCTCTGATAGCGGCTCATGTATTGCCTTATGCCAGTTTCCACCCTCACGCCCTGGTAACCAAAGAGGGAGGCCTGCACATTTCCCCCGTCGCAATCTCCCACTCCTGGGGTATCCTGAATTCACCAACTCTGCGCTACAGTCGCACCTGGGCACCCTGCCGAAAGCTGCGCGGGCTCGCTCGTTTTCGGCAGACCTATGCTCGAGACCATCATCCAGCTCGATCAGCGCCTCATCGGTATCGTCGAAAAGGGCCTCGAATTCCTGAGCGACTGGTTCGCCGTCACCTGGAAATTCGCCGCCGAAGTCCTTCTCGGCATGATGGTTCTCTGCGGAGTCGCTTGGGCCTGGCACGATCACAATCCCGGACAGATGCTGCTGCTCCTGCTCTCCGGATTCGGCATCAAGACGCTGGTTGTCGCCGGACGCAGCCGCGCCAGCATGCTCTTCCGGAGCACCACGGCGGCCCTGGTGCGGACCGCTCTGCTCCCCATGGTCCTCGCACACGTCTCCTATTTCATGTATCACTCGGCCGGCACCGGAGACCGCCTGCTCGCGGTAGCCGATTGGTCTGCGCTGCTGCTCCTTTACCTGCTCGCCGCCGGCACTGATGGCCTGCGCAGCCGCAAGCGTGCCGCCTCCTGGGACCGGATCAAAGCGCTCTTTGGCACGGGCTGGGTCGTGGCCCCCGCCCCCGCTGAAGAGTAGTTCGCCCGCCCGTTCCTAAATTCGAATAGCGTTCATCGTCAGCGTTTTTCGTTACCAGCTTCGCCTGCCGGCCGCCTCACAGCGCCCACATCCGCCCCGCTCCGTACACCAGCCCCAGGGTGATCAGCGCAATCACCACCTCGCCCGTCAATCCCACCAGGAATGGACGCGCCCCCTGACGGCCCAACTCTCGCAGATTTGATCGCAGCCCCACCCCGGCAAAGGCCAGCAGAAACGCCCACCGGGACAGGTTTCCTATGGAAATCGTCTGCGCCCGCGTAAACACGCCCACCGACGCCAGCACTGAAATCAGGAGGAATCCCAACACGAATTTCGGGAATTTCCGCCACAGGAACAGCGGCTTGTTCTTTACTTGCTCCGCCTGACCCTTCGATGCCCAGTAGGTGACATAGGCCAGCACCACAAATCCGATGAACGCGTTCCGGCAGGTCTTCGCCAGCACCGCGACCTTGCCGGCCGCATCCGAGTAGATCGCCCCCGCCGCCGTCGACTCCGCTGTGTTGTCCACCGCCAGCCCGGCCCACAACCCGTACGCCCGGTCCGTCAGGTGCAGCGCGTGCCCGATCAGCGGAAAGACGACCAGAGAGATAGCCCCGAGGGCCAGGATCGCTGCAATCGCGTAGGAGGTATCCTCGTCATCGGCCTCAATCGCTCCGCATGTCGCCAGAATCGCCGACACGCCGCAGATCGAAGACCCAATCGCCAGCAGCGATACCAGCTTCGGCTTCAGCCGGAACGCCCGGCCCAGCCACGTCATGAACACCAGCGAGAAGGCCACCTCGAAAAACACCAGCAGCAGCGAAATCCCGCCCAGGTGCAGCAGGTCCCCCATCAAAAACCGCGCGCCCAGAAGCACAATGCCGGTCTTCAGCCAGAACTCGTAGCTCGCTACCCCTGCGCGAAACACTGCCGGCACGCCGACGGTATTCGAGACCGCGAGGCCCAGCACAATGGCCCAGATCACGTACTCAATATTCGGCAGCAGCAGATGATGGGCCCGGCTCTCCTCGGCGAGAAATCCCTCGAGAAACTTCCCCGTATACCCCACCGCGGCCAGCAACAGCACACCCGGCACCAGGGCAACGAGGCGCCCGGGCAGAGAAACCCGGCGAGGCGCCGCCAGCACAACCGAATCGGCCATCTTTACCAGGGGATCCGAATATGGCTGGCGCGCACGATGATCGCAGCCGCGATTGCAGCAAAAACAGCCCAGGTGTCCATTGAGAAGCGAGGCGAAAAACGGCGAGGCGAAGAATCCATGGGGAAATACTCCTGTAGGTACAGCCGGATACTGATTTGCAGGAAAACGAGAGGACGTCGCGGAACTAGCGACAACAACAGCCGGAGCGGCTGCCGGGCATGGTACAGATCGCGGATTGGGAGGCGCGGATCATGCCTTTGTTTGTTTGTAACATGTTGGCTCCTCGAGCGCAACCGCTGACGTACCGCACTTGTGGCGGCGCTGCCAGCCCTGTCCAGCCAAAGTGATCATTGCAGTGAGCTACCATTCACCATGGCTCAACCGCTCACCGAAGAAACCGCCCGCCACTTTGCCCGCGAATGGGTCGACGCCTGGAACGCCCACGACCTCGAGCGCATCCTTTCGCACTATGCCGAGGACGTAGTCCTTCGCTCGCCCGTTGCTGCGCGCCTGGTCCCGGAAAGCTCCGGCGAGATCCGCGGTATCGACGCCCTCCGCGCCTACTTCGCTCGCGGACTCGCCGCGATTCCCAACCTGCGCTTCGACCTGGTCGAGCCGCTCTGGGGTCTCAGCAGCATCGTGCTCTACTACGACAACAACCGCGGCAACCGAACCGCAGAGTTCATGGAGTTCGACAACTCCGGAAAAGTCACGCGTGTCATAGCCAACTACAGCGCCTGACGTGTCACCTCCTCCAGTCTCCTGCTTTCACGGCAGCCGCACAACGATGCCCGTGCTCACCGTGTTCGGGTTCGACTGCAGCGAGTTTCCCGGAATGCCACCGTATGTGTAGTCCACCATCCGCCAGTCGATACGTGGCAGGACAGTGAGATCCAGCCCCGCATTCAGCGCCCAGGTGAACTCGTTGCCCTCCGTATGCGCGACACCCTGGCCGACATTCATATGCGCCACCCCGATCAGCGCCTCGCCGTAGGGCATCAGCGGCAGGATGTGGGGTTTGATTTGCACCCGAGGGCCGATTAGCCCGGTATCCTCCACCTCTGATCCCGACCCAATGAACGACGCGCGCGCATCGAGTCCCACCCGCACAAACGGAATCCCCCAATGCTGGTAATACAAACCAAACGTTGGACCACTCTGCACGCTCAAATTGGGAATCCCAAACCACGACACGCCATATTCGGCATACACCCCTGTCTGCGCCCGTGCCGAACAGCAAGCCGCGACTACGAGAAGAAGAAGAAAAACTCGCCTCACAAAGAAATCCTCCCCGCACTTAGAAGCGCAAAGGAGGAAAAACGGCTGAGCATTTCCGAAGATGCTTCCGCGCCGGTTGACCACCATTGGTGTTCGCATTTCGGTCGACGGGGTTTTGGCTCAAAACGGAACGCCCCGGCCAAAGCCGGGGCGTCCAAACGTTGAATGCTGTAGCCTGCCTTATTTCAGCCTTCCCATGATCTCCTCGAGCACCTGCTTGCCCGGGCGCACGCGCTCCTGCGGCAGGGTCGCCAGCGGTTCATCGACCAGGTTCAGCAGATCCGTAAAGGAATCCCGCTTCGTGTCGATGTAGAAGACGCCCGTCAGCACCTCGCCCTTCTCGTGTGCCTCCATCAGCGTCTTGACGGCATGCGCGCGATCGGTCGGATCGTAATCCTCATGCAGCTTCTTCAGGCGCAGGCTCGACCCGTCGTGCATCTTTACGTCCATCGTCGTGCCCGGATCGTACTCCACGTCGATCTCCTCGAAATGCGGCACAAAACCCACTTCGGCAACGGCCTCTTCGTGCTCCTGCATGTACTTGTAGCTGCGCGTCGAGCCTTCGTGATCGTTAAAGGTCACGCACGGCGAGATCACATCGAGCATCACCGTTCCCTTATGCGCGATCGCCGCCTTCAGCATCGTCAACAACTGCTTCTTGTCCCCCGAGAACGACCGGCCCACAAACGTCGCGCCCAGCTGGATCGCCAGGGAGCAGGTATCGATCGCCGGCAGATCGTTGATCACGCCCGTCTTCAGCTTCGACCCCTGATCGGCCGTCGCCGAGAACTGCCCCTTCGTCAGCCCGTACACACCATTGTCCTCGATGATGTAGATCAGGTTCAGATTCCGCCGCATCAGGTGCACGAACTGCCCCATGCCGATCGAGGCCGTGTCGCCGTCGCCCGAAACGCCGATGCCCAGCATCGTCTTGTTCGCCAGCAGCGCGCCGGTCGCCACCGACGGCATGCGCCCGTGCACGCTGTTGAAGCTGTGCGCGCGCGACAGGAAATACGCCGGGCTCTTCGACGAGCAGCCGATGCCCGACAGCTTCATCACCCGCTCCGGCTGCACGCCCATCTCAAACATCGCGTCGATGATGCGCTCGGAAATGGCATTGTGCCCGCAGCCCGCGCAGAGCGTCGTCTTGCCGCCGCGATACTCCAGCACCGGCAATCCGATGCGGTTCACTTTTGGTCCTGGTGTACTGGTAGCGCTGGCCGCCATTAGATCCCCTCCTGCAGCACGATTTCATCGGTGACGGACCGCGCGTCGATCGGCAGCCCATTGAAGTGGCGCACGCTGCGCAGTTTCAGCGTCTCGCTGGCCGGCAGGTCCAGCTTCAGCAGGCTCAGCATCTGCGCGTCGCGGTTCTGCTCCACGACATACACGCGCTCATGTGACGCGATGAACTGGTGAATCTCCTTCGCAAACGGATACGCCCGGATGCGCAGATAATCCGCTTCCAGCCCATATTCCTTCTTCAGCTGATCGCGGCTCTCCGCCACGGCAAAATCCGAGGTGCCGTAGGCAATCACGCCCACCTTCGACCTGCCCGTCTGCACGACCAGCGGAGCCGGCACCATCGTTCGCGCCGTCTCGAACTTCCGCGCCAGCCGCTCCATCAGGTTCTGGTAGTCTTCCGGACGCTCCGAGTAGAGCGCCTTCTCGTTGTGTCCGCTGCCGCGCGTGAAGTACGCCGCCTTCGGATGATCCGTCCCCGGCAGCGTGCGGTACGGAATGCCGTCGCCGTCCACATCCTTGTAGCGCGCAAACTCGCCCGCCTTCTTCAGATCCTCCGCCGTGAGCACCTTCCCGCGGTTCAGCGGCTTCTCCGGATACTCGAACGGATCGGACATCCAGTTGTTCATGCCCAG
>DATEPN010000573.1:0-2085 GCA_035273225.1 Acidobacteriaceae bacterium
TCCTGAAACTCCAGCCAGACCAGAGTCGGCTTGCGTTTTTGCCCCAGAGCTGCGGCGATCGTCTGCGAGTACGCTTTGGGCAGAGCCAGCGTCGCCGCCATCGTCCCGCAGAATTCCATGAAGCGCCTCCGCGAGACACCGCGCTTCATACAATCGCCTAGTATCGTTTCCTGCCTGGCCATCTTCGGCCCTCCGACTGTTACGCATTCCGGGGATTCGCAACAGACCGTATCGCCGGAGAAAAACGCCTGTATGTGATTGCGGTCACACCGCGGAAATTTTTCTCCCGCCGGGGATGAACCCATTAGGCAACACGCACCCGCCAAGCGTTCGTGACCCGCGTCACACCAGTTCGTGGCAGCAATCACAGTCATGGCGAAAAGCACGGACGGAGACTTCACGGCAGGAGGTTTTCGTCATGAAAACCCTCGGCGAACTTACGCCTGCCAATCGCGCCCTGGTGGTGCCGGACAAGATCCTGGTGGCCACCGATCTGAGCGATCTGGATTACCTGGTTCCACACGCCGTGGCCCAGGCACGGGCCTGCGGGGCGACGCTGGCCTTCATCCACGTAATCCCGCCTGGGGATGCGCTCTCGATGAATGCACGCGCGATTCCCTGGGAAGACTCGGCGGCCATGGCGGAAGAGGCTTCGAAGAGGCTCGAAAAGGTGACCAAACCCATTCGCGACAGCGGCACGCCCTGCGACGTCATCGTGGCCCATGGATTCCCTCGCGAGAAGATCGCCTGGACGGCCAGCGAGATTGGGGCCGGACGCATTATCGCCGGCACGCATGGCAGGACGCATCTGCGGCGATTCTTCCTTGGATCCGTTGCTCACGACATCCTGCGCTCGGCAGAGGTGCCGGTGTACACGATCGGACCGCATGCGCATGAGGCATCGTCCTTCGGCGCGCCTCAGCGCATCCTGCATCCCGTATCGCTGTACCAGGGGTTCGAAGAGAGCGCCCGCATCGCCTTTGATCTGGCCCAGTTTTACCGTGCCGACATCACGCTGCTGCACGTGCTCAACCGCGAACTGCAGACGCAGGGAGACACCAACCGCATCGTGGAGTGGACCAAAGCGGAGATGAAACGGGTCATTCCCGATGAAACCAAACAGGGTACGCACGCGCGGGTTCACGTGCGTCTGGGCGATGTGGTCGAAGAGGTCCTGAACGTCTCGGCGGAGCTCTCAGCCGACCTGATCGTGCTGGGCGTCAACCGCGACGTGTCGTTCTGGCCGATTCACGGGGACGACACGGTCTACAAGATCATCGCCCAGGCGAAGTCGCCGGTGCTCAGCATCCGCAAGACGGTAGTGCAGTAGCGCCGTGGGTCCGGATCGGCGGGCGATAGCGCAGGTCAGGGGCGCGGCCGGATGCCTGCGACCGACAGCATGCGCCCGGTAAAGCCCTGCTCGGCCCTGTAGGAGAAGTAGCGGTTGTTCTGGCAGCGCGTGCAGTCGCCGATCACGGTGATGGCATCGGGACGGACCCCCGCGTCGAGAAGTTGCCGGCGATTCGCCTCAAACAGATCAAGATGCAGTGATGGGCCGAGGTTGCTGTGTCCGGGCGCACGCGCGGTGAGAAAAAGCAGCGGATATTTCTCGCGAATCGGATCGGAGTCGGAAACCTCCGTGAACAGCTCCGGCGCGTAGGCGAACTGCGAGAGGAACTCGCTGCGCACCTCTTCGCCCACGGCATAGCAGCACGCGGCAATCCCGGGCCCGATGGCCGCGACCAGATCTTCCGGGCGGCTGCGAAATTCAAGCCGCATGCGGCCCACGCCGTTCTCGACGATGCGCTTCAGCGTGCCCCGCCATCCGGCATGAAACGCTGCAACCGCTTTTCGCTTCACGTCGGCAACGAGCACCGGAATGCAGTCGGCGGTCTGGATACCGAGCAGCAGACCGGGCTGGTCCGTCATGAAGCCATCGCCCTTCCAGGGCTGCGCTCGCTCAAGGTCGGCTTCGTCAACGCGGCGAATCAGCGAGCTGTGAATCTGGCGCAGCGTGATCAGCTGTGCCGCGGGCGCGCCAAGAGCGTCGAGAAGACGACGCCGGTTCTCCAGCACGTTCTCGCG
>DATEPN010000574.1:0-5909 GCA_035273225.1 Acidobacteriaceae bacterium
AGGCTCCTGGTCGCGCTGCTACTACTATCCGGGCGGGCAGTCGAACATCGTGGTCGTGGGAACCACCACGTCTCCGCAGGCGAATGAAGCGATCATGGTGACGGCCCTGGGGGCGCAGGGATTGGCGGGGGCGAAGCCGTAGGATTGGAACTGGAGGGGTTCGTTCTCGAGCTTCTAGTTCGCCCAGTAGCTCCGATCGAGCGTGCGATATTGAATCGCCTCGGCGATGTGCGGGACGGAGATGTTGGCGTCGCCGGCGAGGTCGGCGATAGTCCGCGCGACCTTGAGGATGCGGTCGTGGGCGCGGGCGGTGAGCCCCTGCTGCAGCATGGCGCGTTCGAGCAGCTTTTCCGCGTCGGGCGACAGCTCGCAGAAGGCGCGAATCTGGCGCGTGCCCATCTGTGCGTTCGAGAAGACCTTCTCTTTGGCGGAGGCAAAGCGCTCGCGCTGGCGTTCGCGGGCCGCGAGCACACGGGCGCGGATCACGGCAGACGATTCCGCCGCGGCTCCGCTGCGCAGCTCCTTGTACTGTACCGCCGGGACTTCGATGTGGATGTCGATGCGGTCGAGCAGCGGGCCGGATACCTTGGCAACGTAGCGCTGGATCATCGGCGGCGTGCAGTGGCACTCGCGGGCGCGGTCGTTGAAGTATCCGCAGGGACACGGATTCATCGCGGCGGCGAGCATGAACGCCGCTGGAAAGGTCAGCGACATGGCGGCGCGCGAGATGGTGACGCGGCGGTCTTCGAGCGGCTGGCGCATCACTTCCAGCACATTGCGGGGGAACTCCGGCAGTTCGTCCAGAAACAGCACGCCGTTGTGGGAAAGAGAAACTTCGCCGGGCCGCGGAATGACGCCGCCGCCGATCAGCCCCGCGTCGGAGATGGTGTGGTGCGGGGCGCGGAAGGGCCGCTGCGTCACCAGTCCGGCTTCGGCGTCCAGCACACCTGCAACGGAATGGATCTTCGTCGTCTCGAGCGCCTCATCGAAGGACAGCGGCGCGAGGATCGAGGGCAGCCGGCGGGCGAGCATCGTCTTGCCCGATCCCGGCGGGCCGATCATCAGGATGTTGTGTCCGCCCGCGGCGGCCACTTCGAGGGCGCGCCTGGCGGCCTGCTGGCCGCGCACGTCGGCGAAGTCCAGCGCGAAATGCTGCAGCTCGCCCAGCACCTGCGTGGCTTCTACCTTGAAGGCCGGTGTGTGAATGCCGCCGTTGCCCGCCTGGTTCAGCAGATCGCGTACCTGGAGCAGCGACTCGACGGGATAAACGCTGACGCCATCGACCACCGCAGCCTCGCGAGCATTCGCTTTGGGGATGACCAGGTTTTTGATCCCGCGCTCGCGGGCAGCGACCGCCACGGGCAGCATGCCGGGGACGGGCCGCAGCGTGCCGTCGAGGCCAAGTTCGCCGATGAGCAGGAAGTCGTCGAGCGCGCGGAGCTGCAGGGCTCCGTAGGCGCCCAGGATGCCGATCGCCATCGGCAGATCAAATCCGGAGCCTTCCTTTTTAATGTCCGCCGGCGCGAGGTTGATGGTGATATGCGTCGGGGGCAGATCGAAGCCGGAGTTGCGGATCGCCGCGCGCACCCGGTCGCGGCTCTCGCGCACCGCGGCATCCGGCAAACCGACGGTGGAGAAGCTCTCCTTATCCGACGTAAATTTTGAGAAGTCCACCTCGACGTCGATGATGTTGGCGTCGATGCCATAGACAGCGGCGCTGTGGGCGGTGCAGAGCATAGGGAGGGAATTCTGGCGGGAGTCTAGCAGGGAGGATCAGGGATTTTCGCGGGGGAAAGGGGGAGGGAGGGAACCGTGGTAATGGGGCGCACCCGAAATGGTCCTTCCGAAACTTCAGAAGATTCTTCCGTCCAGGCCAACGATGAACGGAAGGCGCTGGACGCGCAGCCGCCGCACGTCCTGATCATTTGTCACGAACAAGTCGACCTTCGCCTCGATGGCACATGCGAGATGGATGGCGTCAGCTGCTTTGACGCGGGTGTCGGCGCGAAGAATGCTGTACTGTTCGGCGGCGCCCCAGTTGAAGGGGATGATTTCCACTTCGCCGCTGCGCAGGAATTCGGTGATGGCGGCAGTGGCGGCTTGATCTCCGCGCCGGCGGGGAAGCACCAGAAGTTCGCCAACGGTGAAAACACTGGTACACAGCTTGTCTCCCAGGCGAACGATCGACTCGTAGGCGGCGCGAACCTGCGGCTCGAATGCGGGATGGGCTTCAAGAAGGTAGGCGAAGATCATCGTGTCCCAGTAAATACGTCTCAAGCTGTCTTTCCTCGCCGGTCATCGACCGAGTCGGAAGCGACCGACCCAAAATCGTCGCGCAAGGCGCGGATGAATGCTTCCGCGCCTCCGACGCGGCGATACATATCCGCGCAAATCCCGGAAAGGCCGAGCAGGCCCGCCTTGATCCGTGGCCGCGAGGGAGACGGACCGTCCAGGATGCGGTAAGTCAGGTCCCATGTTGTGCTGGGTCCGCCCGATGCCGGTCCGCCCGATTTGTCGACGAGCCGGATGCCCGCCTGGCGCTGGAATTCCTCGGAGGTAAGAGTCGAGTAGACGGAAGGCGTCCGGTTTCTCCACCCGAGTTCTTTGATCACCGTGCCGACCCGCAGGCGAACCTTGTTTTCCCCACGGTTTCTGGCTGGTTCGACGTAGTTCTCGATGACATGCCGCTTCGTCTGATCGGTCGGTCTCATGTGAGTCCTCCCAATGAGGTCTCCCTACATTACTCTACATACATTACTCAATGTACTCCCTCAGGCGCAATCGATGCGTCTGCATGAAACCGGCTTTTGGGCGGGAAACCTTCTGCCCGAGGAGAGTGGTGAGGGAGCGGAGTATGAATCAGGAGGAGAGCCCCGAATACGGCGGGGGTGGTGTGGCTGGGAACTGCAGCATTACGGTGGCGCCGTGGTGGTCTGATTGGATCTTGCCGCGTGCGGGGGAGTGCATGAGGTACCACGCGGCTGCGGTGGCCACGAGCACCAGCACCCCGATCCAAATCAGAAAGCGGACTACATGACTAGGCATACGTCAATCCGCGCCAGTGGGCGGTTCCTTTGCTGAGATGCTCCCCGTCTTTCTGCGGGGCGAAAGGGGGTCTACCTTTTTCCTGGAGCTGCACCCGTCGTCGCCCTCAAGTAAATCGATACCGCACCGCTCCTCCGACATCTAACTGATTGAGCGGCAAATCTGATCCCAGGTTGAAAACAGCCCCAAACCAGGGGTACACTCTGATATAGGACCTCTTTAGTCGTATATTGCTGGATCTGTTGCTGGATCCGGCGGGACCGAGGCCGACGGAAAACGCGCCCGTCCGGACCAAGAGACGGGCCAAAAGTTCAGAAGCACCCGCAGGAGAGCCGAATGAGCACTGACATGAACATCGTCCACGACCTGGCCAGCCGGGAATATGAATGGGGCTTCATCACCCAGATTGAGGAAGACCGCATTCCCAAGGGCCTGAGCGAGGACGTGATCCGCCTGATCTCCGCCAAGAAGAATGAGCCGGAGTTCATGCTGGAGTGGCGCCTGAATGCGTATCGCTACTGGGCCAGCCAGGAGAAAAAGCAGGCGGAGCCGAAGTGGGCGAATGTGACATTCCCGCCCATCAATTATCAGGACATCGTTTACTACTCCGCGCCGAAGCAGAAGAAGCAGCTGAACAGCCTCGAAGAGGTCGATCCGGAGATCCTGCGGACCTACGAGAAGCTGGGCATTCCGCTGCACGAGCAGAAACTGCTGGCCAATGTGGCCGTCGATGCGGTCTTTGACAGCGTGAGCGTGGCGACCACCTTCAAGGCGAAGCTGGCGGAGGCGGGCGTGATCTTTTGCTCGTTCTCCGAAGCGGTGCAGAACCATCCCGATCTGGTGAAGAAGTATCTCGGCTCGGTGGTGCCGCACACGGATAACTTCTATGCAGCACTCAATGCCGCGGTGTTCAGCGACGGGTCGTTCTGCTATGTGCCGAAGGGCGTGCGCTGTCCGATGGAACTGTCCACCTACTTCCGCATCAACGCGCAGGATACGGGGCAGTTTGAGCGGACGCTGATCGTCGCCGAGGAGGGCAGCTACGTGAGCTACCTCGAAGGCTGCACGGCGCCGGTTCGCGACGAGAACCAGCTGCACGCGGCGGTCGTGGAACTGGTGGCGCTGGACAACGCGCAGATCCGCTACTCGACGGTGCAGAACTGGTATCCCGGCGATAAGAACGGCAAGGGCGGAATCTACAACTTCGTGACGAAGCGCGGCAAGTGCCTCGGCAAAAACTCGAAGATTTCGTGGACGCAGGTGGAAACGGGATCGGCGATTACGTGGAAATACCCGAGCTGCATTCTGCAGGGCGACAACTCGGTGGGCGAGTTCTACTCGGTGGCGCTGACGAACAATTATCAGCAGGCGGATACCGGGACGAAGATGATCCACCTCGGCAAGAACACGAAGAGCACGATCGTTTCGAAGGGCATCAGCGCGGGCCACGGGCAGAACACCTACCGCGGCATGGTGAAGATCCTGAAGGGCGCGGAGGGCGCGCGCAATTACACGCAGTGCGATTCGCTGCTGATTGGCGATAAGTGCGGCGCGCACACGTTTCCCTACATCGAGGTGAAGAACTCCTCGGCGCGCATGGAGCACGAGGCAGCCACGTCGAAGATTGGTGAGGATCAGCTCTTCTATCTGCAGCAGCGCGGGCTGAAGGCTGAGGATGCCGTGTCGATGATCGTGAATGGCTTCTGCAAGCAGGTCTTCCGCGAGCTGCCGATGGAGTTTGCCGTGGAAGCGCAGAAGCTGCTGAGCGTGAGCCTCGAAGGCAGTGTGGGATAACGAGCAGTCAGCGGTTAGCAGATAGCAGTTAGCGCTTTCCACTCTTCGCTGTTTGCTATCCGCTGTCTGCGATCTGCTTAACGAAAAGGACAGAGATGAGTCTGCTGGAAATCAGAAATCTGCATGTGACCGTGGACGGTCACGAAATTTTGAAGGGCATCGACCTGACGGTGAACGCGGGCGAGGTGCATTCGATCATGGGGCCAAACGGCTCCGGCAAAAGCACGCTGGCGCAGGTGCTGGCGCGCCGCGACGCCTATCACGTGACGGAAGGATCCATCCTCTTCGAGGGCAAGGACCTGCTGGAGATGAAGCCCGAGGAAGCCGCGAATGAAGGCGTCTTCCTGGCCTTTCAGTATCCGGTGGAGATCCCCGGCATCGGCAATACCTACTTTCTGCGCTCGGCGCTGAACGCGAAGCGGAAGCATCACGGCGAGGACGAGATGGACGCGATGGACTTCCTGCCGCTGTTCCGCGAGAAGCTGAAGCTGCTGGAAATGGATGACAAGCTGATGAACCGCTCGCTGAACGAGGGCTTCTCCGGCGGCGAGAAGAAGCGCAACGAGATTCTGCAGATGGCCATGCTCGAGCCCAGGCTCTGCATTCTCGACGAGACGGACTCGGGCCTCGACATCGACGCGCTGCGCATCGTCGCCCACGGCGTCAACTCGCTGCGCAGCCCGGAGCGGGCGATGATCGTGGTGACGCACTACCAGCGGCTGCTGAACTACATCGTGCCGGACTACGTGCACGTGCTGGTCGACGGGCGCATCGTGCGCTCGGGCGGCAAGGAACTGGCGCTGGAGCTGGAAGAGAAGGGCTACGGCTGGACGGAGAGGGAAGCGCAGGCCGTGGGAGTGCGCAGCTAATGGCAACAGCGACGGAACAGACAACGTGGGTCCAGAGCTGGCTCGACGCCTACACCGAGGCGGGCAAGAATGCGCCCGGTCCGGCGTGGCTGAAGCAACTGCGCGAAGAGGCCTTCTCCCGCTTCTGCGACCAGGGGTTCCCGACGACCCGCGATGAAGACTGGCGCTTTACGAATGTCGCTGCCGTGGCGCGGACTGCGT
>DATEPN010000575.1:0-4331 GCA_035273225.1 Acidobacteriaceae bacterium
CGGCCAGACCAACCTCACCGCAACCAACAAACTCGACGGCCTGCGCCGGACCTTTGGTGACGAGGGCTACGACTACATCGGCAATGCCGGCCCCGATCTGCCCCTGCTGCAGCATGCCGGAACCGCCATGCTGGCGAACCCCACCCCGCGCCTGCGCTCGCGCCTCAGATCGCGCGGCATCGTCATCGAGCGTGAGTTCCGGGAAGGCCGCCCCTTTCCGAAGGCCCTCATCAAGGCTCTGCGCCTCCACCAGTGGGCGAAGAATATCCTCATCTTCCTTCCGGTCCTGCTGGCGCACAATCTCCGGCTGCCGGTGCTGACGGCTGCCGTCATTGCCTTTTTCAGCTTCAGTCTCTGCGCTTCGTCGACCTACATCGTCAATGACCTGCTCGACATCGAGGCGGACCGGCGCCATCCGCGCAAGCAGCACCGCCCCTTTGCCGCCGGCGACCTGTCGGTGAAGGCCGGAGTTCTCCTCAGCGCCGTTCTGCTCGGAGCCGCGCTGGTCCTGGCCGTCCTCACCCTGCCGCTCACCTTTCTCTTCTGGCTGCTGCTCTATCTGGTCACTACGCTCTCGTATTCGCTGTACCTCAAGCGCGTCGTGCTCGTGGACGTGATTCTGCTCTCCGGCCTCTACACGCTGCGCATGCTGGCCGGTTCTGCCGCAACGCACGTCCCCATCTCGCCCTGGCTCGGAGCGCTCTCGCTTTTCTTCTTCCTGAGCCTGGCGATCGTGAAACGCTTCAGCGAACTGCAATATGCCCGCGCGCGCGGCCAGAAGCTGGCCAATGGCCGTGGCTACCTCCTTGCCGATATCGAGCAGCTGCGCACCTTCGGCACGGCCAGTGCCTTCGCTGCCGTTCTCGTCTTTTCGTTCTACATCGGCCTCGGCGGGCAGGATGTGCTCGGCCTCTATCACCATCCCGGCCGCCTCTGGCTCATCACGCCGCTCATGGCCTACTGGATTATGCGCGTCTGGCTGCTCGCCTCACGCGGCGACCTCGACGAAGACCCTGTGATTTTTGCCGTCACCGATCGCACCAGTTTGCTGATCGGCATGGCGGTCGCCGCCATTGCTGCCCTGGCGGCGCTCTGACGTATGTGCCGGGACCTGGATGAAGGATGAAGAAAGCTAAAGACCGCCCGCGTTTCGAATCGTGGGGCCGCTATCCGGTGATGCAGGCCGAAGTCGTCCCCCTGCACTGGACCACCGATTTCCCGCTCAAACAGCCACGTCCCGGCAAGCTGCTGCCCGTCGGCCTCGGCCGCAGCTACGGCGACGTCTGCCTGCTCGAGCACGGAACCCTGCTCCAGACCACCGGCATGGATCGCCTCCTCGCCTTCGACGCCGCCACCGGCGTGCTCCGCTGCGAGGCCGGCGCATCCCTCCAGCAGATCCTCGACTTCGCCGTCCCCCGCGGCTTCTTCCTCCCCGTCACCCCAGGCACGAAATACGTTACCGTGGGCGGCGCTATCGCCAACGACATCCATGGCAAGAACCACCACGTCGCCGGATCTTTCGGCCGCCACGTGCTCCGCTTCGAGCTCGTCCGCTCCGACGGCAGCCGTTTCGTCTGCAGCCCCATCGAAAACCCCGACTGGTTTGCCGCCACCATCGGCGGCATGGGTCTCACCGGCCTCATCGCCTGGGCGGAGATCCGCCTGCGCCCCATCGTCTCGCGCAAAATCGACTACCGCGGCGACAAGTTCCACGGCCTCGACGAATTCTTCGTCCTCGCCCAGGAGGCGACCAGCGAATACACCGTCGCCTGGATCGACTGCATTTCCACCGGCCGCAACTTCGCCCGTGGCATCTTCATGCGCGGCGATCACGCCCAGATCCCCGGCCCGCTCCGCCGCAGCAAGGAACCGAAGCTCGCCTTCCCCTTCGATCTCCCCCAATTCGCGCTGAACCGTCTCTCGATGGCCGCCTTCAACACGCTCTACTTCCATAAGCAGATGAGCAACGCGAAAGTCGGCCCCGTCGACTACGAGCCCTTCTTCTACCCGCTCGATTCCGTGCTCAGCTGGAACCGCATGTACGGCAGCCACGGCCTGCTCCAGTTTCAGAACGTGCTGCCCCATGCCTCCGGCCGCGAAGGCATGCTTGCCATCCTGAAGGAAATCACCCGCTCCGGCCTGGCCTCGTTCCTCGCCGTCATCAAGTTTTTCGGCGACGTGCCCTCCGTCGGCATGATGTCCTTCCCCGCGCCGGGCGTCATGCTGGCGCTCGACTTCCCCATCCGCAAAGAGGTCAGCTTCGATCTGGTCGACCGCCTCGCGCAGATCACCGTGGCACACGGTGGCCGCATGTACTCCGCCAAAGACGCCCGCATGACCCCGGAGCAGTTCCAGACCTTCTATCCGCAGTGGCAGGACTTCGCCCGCTACATCGACCCCGGCTTCGATTCCGCCTTCTGGCAGCGCGTCACCGGACGGAGGCCCATCGATGGCTAAGAAGCCGCTGCCGCAGCGCGTTCTTGCTCTCGGCGCCACCTCCGCCATTGCCGAAGCCACGCTGCGCCTGCTCGCCGAGCAGGGTGCGAGCTTCTTTCTCGTCGGACGCAATGCCGGCAAACTCGCCGCCGTCCGTGACGACCTCGTCACACGCGGAGCCCAGGCGGCCACCGTCTGCGTGCTCGACCTGGATGACACCTCGGCCCATCCCGCCATGCTGAACCAGGCCCTGGCCGCGCTCGGCGGCATCGATCTCGCCCTCCTCGCCCACGGCATCCTCGGCGAGCAGGCCGAAGCCCAGCGCGACTTCAACGCCGCACACCACATCCTGCACACGAATTTCATCTCCGCCGTGTCGCTCATCAATGCCCTCGCCAACTACTTCGAGGCAGAGCACCGCGGCACCCTCGCCGTCATCTCTTCAGTCGCCGGCGACCGGGCCCGCAAAAGCAATTACATCTACGGAGCCTCCAAAGGGGCCCTCAACCTCGTCCTCGACGGCCTCCGCCACCGCCTGCATGGAAGCGGTGTCCAGGTGCTGACCATCAAGCCCGGATTCGTCTCGACGCCCATGACCGCGCACCTGCCCCCCGGCCCGCTCTTCGCCTCTCCCGCCGAGGTCGCCCGCGACATCCTCAACGCCATTCAGGCCGGAAAGTCCGTCGTCTACACTCCCCATTTCTGGGCCGCCATCATGTTCGCCGTTCGGAATACCCCCGCCTGGCTCTTCCACAAGACCAGCATGTAAGGCCCCCTTCCGCGCCCCCGGCTTGAATCGGCCAGCAGCTACGACCATCCAATTGGCATACTGGTAACAGCTGAAGTGGCGTCTTTTGGAGCCGTGGAACCGTCTCCAAAGTCACGCGGCTGTTTCCGTCGTCGGTCACCGCACTGCTGAACCGCGCGATACTGATGGGTTGCAGTTCTGGTTTTTCTTCGAATTGTCCAACTCGAAATTTGGTCAACACTACGGGCCTCCGCCGTGCAGGAGTGCGCCGCAGGAGAAGCTGAAACGATATGTGGATAGTTCGTCTGGCGCTGCGACGGCCTTATACCTTTGCCGTCCTCGCGCTGCTGCTGATGATCCTCGGACCGCTGACCATTATGAACATGCCGGTGGATATCTTCCCGAACATCGACATCCCCGTGGTGTCGATGATCTGGAAGTACCAGGGATTCTCCGCCGAACAGATGTCCGACCGCATCATCACGCTCAGTGAGCGCTCCCTCACGACCACAGTCAACGACATCGAGCACATCGAGTCCACGTCTCTGCCCGGAATCGGCGTGGTCAAAATCTACTTCCAGCCGGGCGTGGACATCGCCAACGCCGTCGCTCAGATCACCGCCATCGGGCAGACGCAGATCCACTCCATGCCCCAGGGGACCCAGCCTCCCCTCGTCATCCAGTACAACGCCTCCAGCGTGCCCATCATTCAGCTCGGCATCTCCGGTCAGGGCCTCTCGGAAATGCAGCTGAACGACCTTGCTCTCAACTTCATCCGCACGCAGCTGGTCACCGTCCCCGGCGCTGGACTTCCCTATCCCTACGGCGGCAAAGAGCGCCAGATCCAGGTGGACCTCGACCTGCCCGCGCTCCAGGCCAAAGGCCTCTCTCCCGCCGACGTGGTGAACACCATCGGCGCCCAGAACCTCATCCTGCCCTCCGGCACGATGAAGATCGGCCAGTTCGAATACACCCTCAACACCAACAGCGCCCCGCAGACGATTCAGGAACTGAACGACCTGCCCATTCATCAGGTCAATGGCGCCATGGTCTACATCCACGATGTGGCCCATGTACGCAACGGGTTTCCGCCGCAAACGAACATCGTCCGCGTCGACGGTCAGCGCGCCGCCCTGCTCTCCGTCAT
>DATEPN010000576.1:0-8379 GCA_035273225.1 Acidobacteriaceae bacterium
GCGCTCGCCGAACCGCTGGTGGGGATGTCTCCCAGCACCACCGGGAGTGCCGGTCCCGCGGTGATCTTCGGCGTACAGGCGACCCCCGAGGTCCTGGTCAAAGTAAGAGAGTTGATCTGCGTGCCGTAGGCCGGACCTACATCGCCGTTCGTGGCCGTGATGGTCAAGAGGCGCACGTGGCCCGTCGTGCCCTCGGCCGTGGTCAGGTGGAAGGTCATGCCGGCGCCGGGAAGGTGCGTGGGATCGACGATGCCCCAGTAGGCGGGCTTCGCCTGCAGCTTCATGTCAAACGGCAGCGGATAGTCCGTCCGCGCGACCGGGAAGCTGTCGAGCCAGGTGTCGTCGTCAGCCATGCCCCAGATCGTGACCGCGCCCAGTTCGTGCTCCTGCGCCTTCGCCCGGAAGAGATCGAAGTACGCCTTGTAGAGCCAGCCCTGCTCGGCGAGAATCGCGGGCGGAACATTGTTGCCGTAGTTCGAGTAGTCGCCCGCGTTGTAGACGCTCTCGTCCAGCTCCGTCACCTGCTGGTCGATGCCAGGGAAGTTCTTCGCCACGGTGTCGATGGCGTTCGCCATCGCCGCCGGAGATGGGTAGTTGATGGCGTTGTGCATCTCGTGCCCGACGCCGTCGATCGGCACGCCGCGCGACTGCAGATCGCCGACGACCTTCACGAGACACGCCAGCCGGTTCGAATCGGCGGTGCTGTAGTCGTTGAGGAAGAGCTTCGCATTCGGTGCGTACTGCCGCGCCGCCCTGAAGGCGACATCGAGGTACTCAGGGCCGAGCACGTTGTAGAACGGCCCGTGCAGCAGGCAGTCCGGCTGATGGGGATCGAGCGGCTCGTTCACAACATCCCAGGCGTACACCTTATTGCCGAAGTGCTGCACCTCGGAGCGGATGTGCTCCTGAATGTACCCCGTGACGAGAGCCTGGTTAGCGGCAGAGTTCGTGCCGTCGCCGAAGGCGTAGGTCGGCGTCTGGCTGCCCGAGGCCCAGACCAGGTTGTGCCCGCGAATCCGGATGCTGTGGCAGACCGCCTCGCCCACTTCGGCATCGGCAGGCGCCCAGTTGAAAGTGCCCAGTGACGGCTCGATGGAACTCCACTTCATCTCGTTGCCGGAGGTGATGCTGTTGAAGTGCATGGTCAGCAGCTTCTCGTGCGCTCCGGAAAGATCCGTGGAGTCAATCGCCGCGCCGACGGGGAAGTCGCTCGAGTAGGTCTGGTAGATCGACGGGATGTCCGTCTGAATGCTCACCGGCGTCACATAATTCAGCTGGAAATCGTCGACGTAGAAGCTGACCAAATCCGTCGAGCCATTGGCCCCGACGGTCTGCAGATAGAGGCTGGCCTGGCCGGGATCGTAGTTGCTACCCATGGTGTAGTTCTTCACGCTGACCTGGTGCCAGTTGCCATCGGCCGGAACCGAGATACCCGGATACGGAGTGATGCTGGGAAAGGTTGGCTTGCCGCCCTGATACACCGTCTGCAGGCTCATGTTGATGGTGTGCGTCGAGCCATCCGTCGGCTGCAGCCGCACCCAGGCGCTGATGTTGTAGACCGAGCCGACATACATCTTGTTGTCGACGCTGATCGAGGGCCCATCCCAGTTGGCGACGCGGTTGGTCACCAGCAGGCTGTGCGTGCCGGAGTGCGCCGTGTCGGTCGCATTCGTCAGCACGGAACTGCCGGATCGCGAACCCCAGCCGTCGAGGCCGCCGTCTTCAAAGGTGCTGCTGATGCCGGAGTTGTCCTGCTGGCTGGGATCGGGCGGCGCCGCCGTGAGCTGATTCACGGTGACGTGGGCGAGGTAGAACGAATCGGTCGCACTGCTGGACTGCGCGTACAGCACGAGGCTCGAGGGCGCTCCGGGCATATCGCTGAAGCTGAAGGTCCCCTGCACCTTCGTCCACGCAGTATTCGACAGCGGGCTGGACGTCGGGTCGGAACTCGCAATGTTGCTGTAGGTCGTGCCCGCGCAGTCGGTACGCTTCAGCGAGAGGGTCACCGTCGGATTGCTCGCGTCGGCATTGGCGAGGAGCACGTAGCCCGTCACCTGATACGTCGCGCCAGCGACCAGTCCGCTCGCGCCCGCGAGATCGACGCTCGGTCCTTGCCATGTATCCATGCGATTCGTCGTCAGCAGTGCGTCGGCATCGCCGGTGGGGTCCTGAATCGGAGGCGGCGTGCTCTGGAGCTGCACCGGGCCGAAGGGCTGCCAGCCGTCGGTGCTGCTGTTCGCAAAGGTGTACGCGACGATCGGCGTTCCGCCCGGCGGCGGAGCTATCTGCGTGATGACGACGTCATCGAGATAGAACGACTGTGTGCCGGTAGCGCCGACCAGCTGCGCGTAAAGCGTCAGGGCGGTTTCCGTCGCGGCGGCATCGAACTCGCCGCCGATCTGCGCCCACCCGCTGTCGGATACCGCGACCGTGTACGGTCCAGTGTTGTCGTAACAGGTCGCATTCGCGCAGGTGGGATCGGTGCGCTTCACGGTGAAGTTCGCGTTCGTCGCGGTCTCGCCGGGCGTGAGCCTTACCCATCCGGTGATCGTGTACTTCGCGCCGGCCTGCAGGACACTCGTGAGATCAATCGAGGGGCCGCCGGCCGCGCTGGCGTTGGTGCTGGTCAGTATGCTGTGTGTTCCTGAATACGCCGCAGCCGTAGTGTTGACCGGCGCCGTCCCGACAAACGCTTGCCATCCCTGGGCGGTGCCGTCTTCGAAGTCGTAGGTCTTCACGACCTGCGCCTGGGCGGCAGCAGCGCAAAAAAGGGCCAGCGCAACGAACGCGCTGGCTGTTTTCAGGCTGGATGAGAAACACGAAAACCGGTGGCTTGAACTGGCAGGACGAAGCATGGGGTGCCTCCGTGGGGGTCCCGCTTACTGAAGAGGCGTTCAATTCCAGTAAGTCGATTTACTACAGGCGACGCCGAATATAGCGGGAGCTTTTCGCCAGTGTCAAGCAGGCCAGCTGTGAATAATTCGGAGGTCCAACGAATCAGGAGGCCTGGTCAGAAGGACTCCAGGATATCCGCCACCACCGCGCTGGCGAAGTCCGAGGCCAGGCGGCGCGTCGCCGCCGAATCTTCCTGGATAAAGCTGGCCAGGTCCTGCGTCTGCTCATATTGCTGGCGAAACATATAGGACGGGTTCTGCCACAGGATCTTCCCCTCACGGTCCCGGAGCTCGACGCTGGCGGTGATGGTCACCAGGTAACTGGAGGTCTGGCCGGTGATGTTGTCGTAGGTGAGCGGGATGATGTCGTAACGCGTGATGGTCCCGGTCAGCGTGGCGTCGGCATCCGGATCGTCGCCGGCGACAATGTGATAGGCGGTGCGGCTGGTGAATTCGCGGATCACGGCACGCGTGAAGGCGGCTTGGGTGTGGTAGGACTGGGTGCTATTCCGGAACGACGGGACAGCGACGGTGTGCACCGCGTCGGGCAGATGCGATGCAGAGCCGACCGGGCGGTAGTTGCATCCGGCGATGAACAGGCACAGCGCGGCAGCCGGGGCAGCAAAGCGCGGGATCATTCTGCACTATTCTCGCAGAGAAGCTGATTCTCACGGCCAGGAGGGTCAATGCCACATCGTGAACGGCACCGCAGCGAGAGAATCGGATGGCTGCGTGCAGCCGTGTTAGGCGCAGACGACGGCATCGTTTCGACGGCAAGTCTGATCGTTGGAGTGGCTGCCGCGGGTTCTGCACGTCACGAAATTCTTCTTTCCGGCATCGCCGGTCTGGTCGCCGGTGCACTCTCCATGGCCGCAGGCGAATACGTTTCGGTTAGTTCGCAGGCCGATACAGAGCGCGCTGATCTGGCTACTGAAAAAATGGAGTTGGCGAACCAGCGCTCGGCGGAAGAAAAGGAACTGGCCGAGATTTATGTGCAGCGCGGCCTCGATCCGGAGCTTGCCCGGACTGTTGCCTTGCAGCTGATGGCGCATGACGCCCTCGGCGCTCACGCGCGGGATGAGCTTGGCATTACGGAACAGATGACCGCGCGTCCGCTGCAGGCTGCCGGCGCTTCGGCAGCGACATTCGCCGTTGGCGCAGCGCTGCCGCTGCTGGTAGTCGTTTTTGCGCCGCTGGGTCATCTGCCATACACCGTTTCAGCCGTGTCGCTGGCGTGCCTGGCGGGGCTCGGCGCAGTGGCTGCTCGAACCGGCGGCGCCTCGGCATGGGCGGGCAGTGGCAGAGTTGCACTTTGGGGCGCGCTCGCGATGGCAGCTACGGCAGGAATTGGAAAGGTGTTCGGCACAACCGTGTCTTAAGGGCACCCGCTGGCAACAGAAAAGGCAGCCCGCAGGCTGCCTTTCCGTTTTGCCTGGCTTCCCGATTACGCCGGCGAGGGGCTGCCTTCCGGCAGGCCGCCGGTGCGGCCCGGTTCGGGCTTGAGCACCTGCTGCACATCGGCAACGGCAGTTCCATTGCCGCCGCTCGGCTTGAGCGGAGGAAGATCCTTGCCTTCGATGATCATGCGGATTTCGTTGGCGTCGAGCGTCTCGCGTTCGAGCAGCGCCGAAGCCAGCCGATGCATGATCGTCTGGTGGTTGTTCAGGATGTCCCACGCGGAGCGGTAGGCTTCGTCGACCAGGCTGCGGACCTCGGTGTCGATCTGCCGCGCCGTCTCCTCGCTGAAGTCCCGGTGCTGCGCGATCTCGCGGCCGAGGAAGATCTGCTCTTCCTTCTTGCCGAAGGTCAGCGGCCCCAGGCGGCTCATGCCGTATTCGCAGACCATCTTGCGGGCCATGTCGGTGGCGCGCTCGATGTCATTGCCGGCACCCGTGGTCATCTGGTGCAGGAAGATCTCCTCGGCGATGCGGCCGCCCATCAGAATGGCCAGCTGCGTCTCGAGGTAGTTCTTCGTCACCGTGTGCTTGTCATCTTCCGGCAGCTGCATGGTCACGCCCAGCGCCATGCCGCGCGGGATGATCGTTACCTTGTGCAGCGGATCGGCGTTGTCGCGCATGGCAGCCACGAGAGCATGTCCGGCTTCGTGATACGCCGTGACGCGCTTCTCCTCGTCGCTGAGCAGCATCGACTTGCGCTCGGCGCCCATCAGCACCTTGTCCTTGGCCTGCTCGAAGTCGAACATCAGGACCGACTTGCGATTGGCGCGGGCGGCGTTCAGGGCAGCTTCGTTGACCATGTTGGCCAGATCGGCGCCGCTGAATCCCGGTGTTCCGCGGGCCAGAACGCGAAGATCGACGTCGTCGGAGATCGGCACCTTGCGAGCATGGACGCGGAGGACTTCTTCGCGGCCGCGCACGTCAGGACGCCCCACCACCACGCGGCGGTCGAAGCGGCCAGGCCGCAGCAGCGCCGGATCGAGGACGTCAGGCCGGTTCGTCGCCGCGACGAGGATCACACCCTCGTTCGACTCGAAGCCGTCCATCTCAACCAGCAGCTGGTTCAGCGTCTGCTCGCGCTCGTCGTGTCCACCGCCGAGGCCGGCGCCGCGATGACGGCCGACCGCATCGATTTCGCCGATGAAGATGATGCAGGGGGCATTCTTCTTGCCCTGTTCGAAGAGGTCGCGGACGCGGCTGGCGCCCACACCCACGAACATCTCGACGAAGTCCGAGCCGGAGATGGAGAAGAACGGCACGTTCGCCTCGCCGGCCACAGCGCGGGCCAGCAGGGTTTTGCCGGTTCCCGGAGGTCCGACGAGCAGCACGCCCTTGGGAATGCGGCCGCCGAGCTTCTGGAACTTCTGCGCCTCGCGCAGGAACTCGATGATCTCTTTCAGCTCTTCCTTGGCTTCATCGACGCCGGCAACATCCTTGAAGGTGACCTTCTTCTGCTGCATGGAGAGCAGGCGTGCCCGGCTCTTGCCGAACGAGAGCGCCTTGTTCCCGCCGCTCTGCATCTGGCGGATCATAAAGAACCACAGCAGCGCGATCAGGATCAGCGGCGAGAACTGCAGCAGCCAGGCCCACCAGCTGTTGCCGTTGTCGTTCTTCACCGTGACATTCACCTTGTTCTGGTCGAGGACGTCGAACAGGTGGGGGTAGTTGGCCGGAACAAACAAGTGGAACGCGCCCTTGTCGGCCCGGAAATGCCCATGCACTTCGGAGCCGGTGATGGTCACGTCCGCAATCTGACCCGATTCAACATCGCCCAGGAACTGCGTGAAATTGATCTCCTGCTCGTGACCGCCCATCACGTTGTTCTTCTGGAACAGCTGCCAGAGAACCAGCAGACAGGCGATGATCAGCACCCAGAACAGGATTTGCTTAACGGTTGAGTTCACCTTCGGGAAGACCTCTCTCTTCGAAACGCGTAGCCATGCAGGACAGGCCTGCGCCCTGCGCTCTGCACCATTAGACGCCGATGAGCGGCCTGCGGAGTCAGCATTCAGGCCGGAAAAATTCGACAATGTTCCTGGGGTCGCCCACGCGGCCGTACGCGTAACTCCGATTGTACTCCCCGCTGCGGTTCCGGGAGTAACCCCTGTGGGGGATAGCGATCACCCGGCTGGTTGCAGCTGCCGTGTACCATAACTCCAGGAAATGTCTGTTTCAGCAACAGCCCTTGAGGCGCACTCGACGAGGGGCGTCACACTCAGAATCCTGCCCACTTCGCTGCAGATTTTCCTCTGCTATTTTGCGATCGGCCTGCCGATGGCGGTCCTGCCTGGGGTAGTCCACCTGCGGCTGCACTTCAATACCATCCTGGCCGGTCTGGCGATCAGCTTTCAGTATGTAGCGACGGTTCTGAGCCGCCCGCAGGCAGGTCGCATGGCCGATACGGTGGGCGCGCGGCGGACGGTGCTCTCCGGTCTGCTCGCCTGCGGGGCGGCGGGCCTCTGCCTCTTCTCCGCGGGGTTCTTCCGTCAGCTTCCGCTGGCTTGCCTGGCCATTATCCTTCTGAGCCGGCTCATCTTAGGATTTGGTGAAAGCTGGCTGGCGACTGGTGCATCGCTGTGGGGCATCGCCCGCGTCGGACAGGAGCATACCGCAAAGGTCATCTCCTGGAGCGGCATCTGCTCCTATGGTGGACTGGCCATCGGCGCCCCGGTCGGCGTCTGGATCTGGCATGCGTGGGGACTGCAGGGAGTGGGCCTGGTCAGCGCCGCCACCTCCGGCATCGGCGTGCTGACGGCTTGGCCGCTGGGCGAAGCTCCGGTGGCCGCGGGCGAACCGCTCGCCTTCCGGCAGGTCCTCAGCCGAGTGATGCCGCACGGCTTCAGCCTGGCTCTGGCGACGACGGGATTCGGCACCATCGCCTCCTTCATGGTGCTCTTCTATGCCCATAACCACTGGAGCAACGCCGCCTACGCGCTGACCAGTTTTGGGGCATCCTTCGTGCTGGCACGTTTGCTCTTCGCCCATGTCATCGACCGCTTCGGCGGCTTCCGGGTTTCTTTTGCCTGCCTGACGGGCGAGATTGGCGGACTGCTCTTCCTCTGGCTGGCTCATGCTCCGGCCATGGCGTTTGCCGGAGCGGCTCTCACCGGTTTTGGCTTCTCGCTGGTCTTCCCGTCGCTCGGAGTCGAGGCGGTCAACTGCGTCTCTCCGGAGAACCGAGGGTCGGCCCTGGGCGTCTACACGGCATTCGCGGACCTGTCATTGGGCCTGACCGGACCGCTCGCCGGCCTGATCGTCGCAGGATTCGGCTACTCGAACATCTTCCTGTTCGCGGCCGTGGCTGCGATGTTCGCGCTTGGGATCGCGCTCTCCCTGCACCGCCGCACGCGCCGGCCGCTCCCCGGTGGTCCCTTTGAATTTGCCGGCGCCGATTAGGGCTGGCGCAGCCGGAAGCGTTCCTTCGCCATGCGTGAAACCTGCCATGCGCATCCATCAGAGAGCGATGGGCGGGTTCCTGGCGATTTGCTCGGTTTTGGCGTTGACGGCGTGCCTGCAGTCCGGGTCTGTTCCGGCGGATGGCGGGTCTGCAGACGCGGGGAGGGGAACGGTTGCGAAGCGCCTCCGGCTCGAAGGCGTTCCGCGGTTCGGAGAGGTCACGGAGAACCTCTATCGTGGCGGGCAGCCTTCGGCAAAGGGGTTTGCGAATCTCGCTCGCTTCGGGATCAACATCATCGTCGACAATGGCAATTCTGAGAAGAACAGAAAACTGGCCGAGAAACTGGGGATGCGCTATATCTCCATTGCATGGATCTGCCTCTTCCCCAAAGACGCGGTGTTCGCGCGTTTCCTGAAGGTGGTCGAGGAGAATCCCGACAAGAAGATCTTCGTGCACTGCCGCTTCGGCGATGCGCGCACCGGGATGATGATCGCCGCCTATCGGATGAAAGAGCAGGGCTGGAGCGCGGACGAGGCGCTGCGCGAGATGCAGTCCTACGGATTCAAGGGAATTCGTACGATGGCTTGCCCCGGCCTGACCCGGTATGAGAAGAGCTTTCCGCAGCGGCTCC
>DATEPN010000577.1:0-13642 GCA_035273225.1 Acidobacteriaceae bacterium
GTGGTCAGTTCCACGTCGCAGCAGCCCACCGTCAGCATGACGGCGAACCCGACCTCCATCTCCGCTGGCCAATCCTCCACGCTCACCGTAACCGCCAGCAACGCGACCAGCGTCACCGTCGCCGGCGGCGGCAATTCGTGGACGCTGTCGTCGACCGGCGGCACCATCACCGTCAGCCCGTCCTCCACCACCACCTACACCGCCTCGGCGAGCAGTTCGGCGGGCACCGCCACGGCCGATGCCACAGTCACCGTGGTCTCCTCGGGCGGCGGTGGGCTCGACTCCATCCAGCACGTCGTCTTCATGCTGCAGGAGAACCACTCCTTCGACAACTACTTCGGGATGCTCAACCCGTATCGCAAGGCGAACGGCTGGAATATCGCCGATGACGGCAAGGAGTACGACGTCGACGGCATCGACGACAAGCTCACAACCTTCAGCAATCAGACCGACGAAGGCACCACCTACTACCCCTTCAAACTCGCCACCACCTGTGTCGACGACATGAGCAGCGCATGGCTGGAGAGCTACGGCGACGTCAGCCGCTGGACCTTCTCCACCAGCCGCCCCATCAACATGGACGGCTTTGTCCACATTGCCGAAGGCTTCGCGAAGAGTTGCGCCGCCAGCGGAACCTGCTCCGGCAGCTTTACCGACACCGCCGGCAAGCGCGCCATGGGGTACTACGATCAGCAGTTCCTGAACTACTACTACTACATGGCCTCGCAGTTCGCGGTTTCCGATCGCTGGTTCTCACCGATCGCCAGCAAGAGCATCGACAACCGCATCGCTACGTTCAGTGGCGGCACCACGCAGGGCCTGACCCACGATCCCGGCTCCGACGATCACCTGCCGCAGCTGCAGATTCAGACCATCTTCGACGAGCTGCAATCGGCAGGCGTTTCGTGGAAGATCTACTACACCGTCACCCAGGGCATGTGCCTCAGCGAAAGCAACTGCAGCGGGTCGAAGTTCCCCGGCACCGACTTCGCGAACTTTGCCAGCTCCCGCAACTACGTCTACGCGAACCCCAGCGGAGCGGCGTGCACCGGCTCGATGCAGCCCTCCAGCGTCGTCGGCGATTCCACCAACTCCTTCTGCATCGACACGCATCACATCGCGCCGCTCTCGCAGTACTACACCGACGTTGCCAACAACGCGCTGCCCGCCTTCTCGTTCATCGAAGCCGGCTACGGCAACAACGACGAGCACCCGGGCTCCGGTGCATCCGTTCTCGCCGGTCAGTTGCAAATCTCAAAGGTCATCAACGCCCTCATGACCAGCCCGTCCTGGAGCAGCTCTGCCTTCTTCTTCTCCTACGACGAAGGTGGAGGCCCGCTCGATCACGTGCCGCCGGTGCCTGGCCATTCCAACCAGAACACCGCGGCCTCGCTCGGCACGATCCCGGACATCTCGTCGATCTCCGTCAATCCGGATAGCTACAAGCCCTGCCTGCCCAGCGGCGGAACGCCCACGACCCACTGCGATCTGCGCTCCAACGATCCGGGCGCGCTCTCCACCGATGCTCCGGCCGTCAACGGATTCGCCGCCCAAATCGGCTTCCGCGTCCCGAACTTCGTCGTCTCGCCCTTCGCCCGGCGCCACTACGTCTCGCACATCCCGATGGACCACACAGCGATCATCAAGTTCGTCGAGAACCGCTTCATCGGCAGCACCGCGCACCTCACCGCCCGCGATGCCGCCCAGCCCAACCTGCTCGACTTCTTCGACTTCACCGCGAAGCCCTGGGCGACGCCTCCCACCCCGCCCGCGCCAGCAACTCCGACGACGCTGGGCTACAACCCCTGCAACGCCTCCAACATGTAAACCCTCCTCCTCGTAAACAAAAGGGGAGTGGCCTCAGCCACTCCCCTTTTGCTTTCCCTACACCCGAAACCCTTTCCCCTATACCCTGTTCCTCTACCAGCGCCCCCACGCCCGGCTGATGTAGTCCGTCATGGTCATCATGATCAGCACGATAAACGTGAAGAACCCGGACGCAACCGTCATCATCGTCAGCTTGGAGCTGTACTTGATGTGCATAAAGAAGAGCACCACCAGCGTCATTTTTGTGCAGGCGATGGCCAGCGCCACAACCGCGTTGAAGTCCCCAAGATCCAGGTAGGAAACCCCGGTCGTCGTGGCGGTCAGCACCAGCAGTGCTGCCCCTACCGTCAAGTAGACCTTCGGCGAGACGATGTGCTCCTCGTGGTGCGTCGGCTCCGATGGATGCGAATGCAGTTCGTGCTGAATATCCATTGCTGATCCTCAGTCTGAGTTCTCTTGCCCGAGACTCTTCCCGTTGCGCTCCGTCGTCACTGATGTCGACTGATCAGGTATAAGAGCGGGAACAGGAAGATCCACACAATATCGACGAAGTGCCAGTACAACCCGAAATTCTCAACCGGGTTCACATGCCCGGTTGTGTACGCCCCGCCATACGCGCGGATCACCAGCAGAGTCAGCAGCGACACGCCGATAATCATGTGCAGCGCGTGCATCCCGGTCATCGCGAAATACAGCGAGTAGTACACCTGCGTCTTCTCCGCCATATCCAGCGGCAGTTTGTCGTCGGGATAAGCCTCGCTACCGTGCAGGAACGACTGCGGGCTGAAGTTCAGTCCCGGCACGTGATGCTCCACCCACTCGTCGTGCCACTCATACGCCTTGATGCCGAGGAACGCGCACCCCAGGATGATGGTCAGGATGCACCAGGTGACGAGCGATTTGCGCATCCGGGTTTCCGCGGCGTGCACGCCCATCGCCATCGTGAAGCTGGAGATGATCAGCACGGTCGTGTTCGTCGTGCCGGCCCAGATGTGCAGCGTGTGGCTGCCCGCCACAAACGCCGGGTAATACCAGTTGCGATAGATCAGATAGGCGCAGAACAAGCCGCCGAAGAACATGATTTCCGTCAGCAGGAAGAGCCACATGCCGAACGTGGCCGCCTCCCGCTGCTGCGGAACGCTCTCGAAGTGGTGGCGCAGAAACGGCGGATGCTCCCCCTCGTGCCCGTGCGGCGTTTCTGCCGTCTGCGCGGCAAGCGTCTGGCTATCCAACGGTCGGTACCTCGCTCCCCTTAGTGCTTTCCAGCCACTCGTAATCGTAAGTCTCGTGCGTGACGATGGGCGTCTCGGCGAAATTCTCCGTCAGCGGCGGCGACTGAATCTGCCACTCCAGCCCCGTCGCCTGCCACGGGTTCGGCCCTGCGATTTTGCCGTACTTCAGCGACCACGTCAGATACAGCAGAGGCAGCATATACCCGACGCCCAGTACGCTGGCTCCCGCGCTCGAGAAGACGTTCAGCACCTGGAACTCCGGCGGATACGCCGCATACCGCCGCGGCATGCCCAGATAGCCCAGGATGAACTGCGGGAAGAAGGTCAGGATGAACCCGACGAACGTGATCACCGCCGCCAGCTTCGAAACGCCTTCCGGATACATGCGTCCGGTCATCTTCGGCCACCAGAAATGCACGCCCGCCAGATACGCCATCAGCATGCCGCCCACCATCACGAAGTGGAAGTGCGCCACGATGAAGTAGGTCTCCGTCAGGTGAATGTCCATGCCCAGCGTGCCGAGAAAGACGCCCGTCAGTCCGCCAATCGTGAACAGCCCCAGGAAGCCGAACGCGTACAGCATCGGCGTCTCAAATGTAATCGAGCCCTTGTACAGCGTCGCCGACCAGTTGAAGACCTTAATCGCCGAAGGCACCGCCACCAGCATCGTCAGCAGCGAGAACACCAGCGCCGAGTAGTTGGAGATGCCCATGATGAACATGTGGTGCGCCCAGACGAAGAATCCAAACACCGCAATCGCCACCGACGAAAACGCCACCGCCGTATAGCCGAAGACCCGCTTGCGCGAGAAGGTGCTGATCACCTCGGAGATGACGCCCATACCCGGCAAAATCATGATGTACACGGCGGGGTGCGAATAGAACCAGAACAAATGCTGGAAGAGCAGCGGGTCGCCGCCCTTGGCCGGGTCGAAGACGCCAATCCCAATCAACCTCTCCAGCACGATGAGCACCAGCGTGATCGCCAGCACCGGCGTGCCCAGCACCATCAGGATCGAAGCTGCGTAATGCGACCACACGAACAGCGGCAGCCGAAACCACGTCATGCCTGGCGCGCGCATCCGGTGAATCGTCACGATGAAGTTCAGCCCCGTGAAGATCGAACTGAACCCGGCGATGAATACCGCCAGCCCCGCCGTGATCACGTGCGTATTCAGGTAATGCGTGCTCAGCGGAGTGGTGAAGGTCCAGCCTGTGTCGACGCCGCCGAAGGCCAGGCAGCAGATCATCAGAATGCCCGCCGCTATATACAGATACCAGCTCAGCAGGTTGATCTTCGGGAAGGCCAGGTCCTTGGCGCCCACCATGATCGGGATACAGAAGTTCCCCACCGTCGCCGGAACGGAGGGCACCAGGAAGAAGAACACCATGATGATGCCGTGCGCCGAGAACACCTTGTTATAGGTGTCCGCCGCCAGCAGATCGCTCACCGGCGTCAGCAACTCCATGCGGATCAGGCCCGCCATGGCCCCGCCGATGAAGAAGAAGAAGGTGATCGAGATCAGGTACAGCATGGCGATCCGCTTGTGATCGCCCGTCAGCAGCCAGCTTTTGAGCCCGTATTCCTTGTTCAGATACGAGACCCGCGGCAGAGTAGCCGTCGACTGATCCGGCAGAGTAACGATAGTGCTCATGGTTTCACCGCCCCTGGCGCCAGCGGCGGAGCCGAAGTTCCTGCCGGCGTCGTGCCCGTTTGCACGGGCTGCGAAGAACTGTTTTCGATGGTCTGGTCGATCCGGTACTGCGTATCCAGACGCTTGATGTACTCGACGAGATCGATCAGGCCCTCTTCACTCACCTGGCCTTGATAGGTCGGCATGATGGGTGCATACCCGGCAACCTCATGCATCGTGGGATTCAGGATGGTATCGCGCAGAAAAGCATCATCCACGGTCACCCATTGTCCATTGCGCAGCTGTACGCGCGTTCCGTACACGTGCGAAAGGTTCGGGCCGTGCGAATTCGCTGTCGGGTTATGGCAGGAATTGCAGCCAAGACTGGCGAACAACCGCTCCCCGTTCTGCGCCAGCGACGTACCGCTGGTCGAGCCGGCCGCCCATTCCTGGTAGTCTTCCGGCGTCATCGCCACCACCTCGCCGATCATCTGCGAGTGCAGCGTGCCGCAATACTGCGTGCAGAAGAGGTGATACGTCCCGACCTTCGTCGCCTCGAACCACACCGTGTTGTAACGGCCCGGAATCACTTCGCGCTTCACCCGAAACGCCGGCACCGAAAAGCTGTGAAACACGTCCTGGGAGATCAGGGTCAGCTGCACCGGCTGGTTGATCGGGATATGCAGCGCATTGATCTCGTGCTGCCCGCCCGGATGCTCCGCCTTCCACATCCACTGCTTGCCGACCACATAGATATTCATCGCGTTCGGCGGAGGACTGTAGATGCGGAAATACAGCAGCGCGCCCCACACGAAGCAGATCATGAACAGGATCAGCGGAATGATCGTCCAGGTCGCTTCCAGCAGCGTCGAGCCTTCGATCGGCGTCGCGACCGGGCTCATCTCCCTGCGATAGCGAATAGAGAAGGTGACAACGATAAGGGCGACCGCGACCAGTCCGACCGTCGAAATCAGAATCAGAAAGAAATAGAGCGCGTCCGCGTACGGCGCGATGGTCGACGCTTCCGGCGGGAACACCGCGAAGTACGTAAGCCACTTAATCAGAAATTGCCAAAGTACTGGACTGATGAAATGCATCGTCGCCCTTTATCCCACTCTCGTTCCCAGATGTGTTCCATCCAACAAATTGCGTTGCGCCCGCGCCTCGCGCATGTCGCGCCGGAAATTGATCAGCAGAAACAGCCCCAGGCACAGCACCGTCAGCACCCCGCCCGCCTGGATGATCCGCACGTACAGCAGCGTGTGGTGATTCATCGCCGGATCATAGCGGAAGCAATAGGTCAGCAGGTTGTCCACCAGCGACCCGATCGCGCCGTGCGAAGCGTCGACCAGGCCCAGCTGAATGTCCTTCGCTGAAAACTCCACGCCCAGGTAGTACTGCGCCAGCCGTCCCTGCGGCGTCACCAGCTCCACCGCGCTCGCGTGCGCGTACTGCGTGGAAACGCCGTCGGGCCCCTTCATCGGCACGTAGCCAAATCCCACCGTCGTCGCCAGCGCGCGAATCGCCGGCTCCTGCCCGGTGAGGAAGTGCCACCCTTCTGCGCTTCCCGGCCGCCCGTAGCGCTTCACGTAAAACGCCTTCTCGCGCGCCGCGATCTGCGGAGTCTCCGTCGGATCGATGCTCACGAACACCACATCGAAATCCTTACCCGCAGTAAACTTCACCGCCTCCAGCGCGCCCACCAGCCCGTCGATCTCCTCCGGGCACAGGATCTTGCACTGGTAGTACACCAGCGACAAAATCACCGGACGCTTGCCGAAGTAATCGCCGAGGTGCACGGTCTTGCCCGTCTCATCCCGGAACTCCAGGTTGAGCGGAAGCTGCGTGTTCAGCTTCTGCTGGATGTCGATCTTCTTCAGGATGAGCGGCTGCTGATCGGCCGGGGTTCCGGGCTTCTGCAATCCAAACCACTGGCTCTGCGCCTGCGCAGCAGCGCCCGTCAGCGCCAGCGCCAGTCCCATCAGAACCAGCCGCGCCGCCGTTCCCCATCGTGCCCGAATTGTGATCCCACTCCGCATTCCGACTTCGTTGCCCCTGATCCCTGTTTTCGCTACTGGCTACCGGCTACAGGCCACCGGCTCATTTGTTGTTCGTCTTCGCCGAGCTCTGCTCACCCGGCTGCATCGTTTCCCCGTGCAGTTGCTGCTCGTACGCTGTCGGCGCAAATCCGTCGGTCAGCGGCATCTGCACCGTCGGCCGCGAGTCGCCCATCATCGCCTGCTGCTGCTGCTCCTCTGGCGCAACCGGTAATCCCTTCTGCGCGATGATCTGCATCGCTCGCTCAATCGGGATCCGCACCGTGCCCTTGCTGCGGTCCACCCAGCTGTAGTGGTTCAGCAGCAGTTCCTCGCGGTCGTGCAGGTCCGCCAGGTCCTGGTTGCCGTCATCGGTCTCCAGCCGTGGCGTCGGGAACTGCTGCGTCAGCTTCGCCAGCTGCTCCTGCTGCAGCTGTGGGCTCGACTGAATCGCCTTGCGCGGCGCAATCTGATTCGGCGCATTCCATTTGCTCACCGGCCCGTCCGCGCGATCCAGCCCGTTGTTGATCACCTTGCCCATCCCGAAGCAGAAGACGAAGAACACGACAACCGAGATGAACAGCGCGATGACGAACCCGGCGATGCCGCCGACGTTCGCATCGGTAACCTCGAAGCCCTCGCGTACTGAGGGATCGCCCTGATGCGCCTTCGGATCGTATTTCGGTTCATTGTGCGAATCAGGCGTGGGCATGCTGCGCCTCCAGAATCTCCGCCAGATGCGGATCGTTGGTCGCGATCACCGGACGCTTCATCAGCTCCTGGAAGTAGTACACCAGCCAGAACGAGAACAGCGCCACCGGCATGAAGGCATACTCCAGAATTCCCCAGCTGAAGTGCAGGTTGCGCGCTGCATCCTTAAACGACGGCTCGATCAGCCAGAACATGTCCCAGAAACCGGCGAAGATCATCACCCAGCACGCCACCGTCATCTTCCTCTGGATCCGCTTCAGATCCCGCGACAGCAGCAGCGTGAACGGAATCAGCCAGTGGAAGATGACGTCCAGCGTCGCGATGACACCCCAGTTCCCGCGAATGCGATCCAGGTACCACGGAATCTCTTCCGGCGAGTTGCCCGACCAGATAATCAGGAAGGCGCCGAACGCGAAATAGATGTTCAGCATCGTCAGCGCGAAGCACAGCTTGCCGATATCATGCTGCTCGACCACGCGAAACGTGCTCTTGATCGGCTCCGCTTTGCCCAGCCACATCAGCGTCAGCAGCGCCAGCGGCAGCACATAGAATGGCTGCCCCACCAGGTACTGGAAACCGTAGATGGTCGAGTACCACGTCGGGTCAATCGACATCACCCAGTAGATGACCAGCCCAAACAGCAGCGCCGAGTACAGCACCACGCCAAAGCCGCTCAGGTTCTCGAACTTCGTGCGCCAGTAGCCCACGTTCGGCAGCGGATCGGCATCGCGCTTCACCGACCACGCATTCAGCTTCATCGAATAGAACGACAGGATCGCAAAGCACAGCAGCGAGAAGATCCAGTAGTTCTTCGCGTTCAGCATCGGGCTCTTCCAGTGGATGTAGTGCGCCATCTCCGCCGAAATCTGTCCGTTCTTGTAAGCCGTCGCCCAGTCCGCATACTGCGCCCACGGATACAGGTGCCCCTGCGTCGCTCCGAAATACGCCACCGGCAGGAACATCAGGATCACCAGCGGCCACGTCCGGGTCATCGCCTCCAGCGGACGCCGCACGATCAGCCCCCACTTGCCGCCCGACAGGTACTGCACTTCCAGCAGCGCCATCCCGCCGAAGCAGAAGCCGAAGCACATTACGAAGCCATCGAGCCAGCCGCGCAGAAAGTGCTCCCAGCCCAGATCCGCGTGCCCCAGGAAGGCGACGATCACGGCCAGAGCCGAGCACACCAGTCCCACAATCAGCGCCCGCGCGCGCCACGCAGCCACAAATGGCGGCGCGTTCAGGTTCGCGGACAATCCTTTACTGAAGTGTTCGTTCGCCATGCCTTATTGCGCTCCTGATGGCCGGGCAGGCGGCCGGTTCGTCTCGCCCTGCTTCGTCCTGATCTCCGGCTTCGTTGCCGGTCCCGGCGGATTCGGATTTGTCCCCGGAGCGCCGGCGTACAGCTGCGTCTGCGGCTTCGCGTCCACCGCCGTTGCCGGCATCGGCCACGGCCCCGCATACTCCTCCGGATATCCCTCGCTCCGCGCCACGTCCTTCAGGTTCTGCACCTGCGCGCCCGCCGGCACATCAGCCGTCGTCGCCGACTGGCTCAGCTGCAGCGCGCGAACGTAGGCCGCAATCGCCCAGCGATCCTCCGGCGCGATCTGCGCCTTGTAGTCCGGCATCGCGCCGAAGCCGTTCGTCATGACATAGAAGTAGTGGCTCAGCGGCTGGCCCATGCGCTTCGGATCATGGAAGTTCCCCGCCGGCTTGTAGCCGCGCTGTATGATCATGCCCGCGCCGTTGCCCACCCGCGAGTGGCACGGTGAGCAGTACACATTGAACCGCTCCTGTCCGCGCTCCAGCACCTGCATCGTCACCGGAAACGGCATCATGTCGGCTTCCTTGCCGTTCATCAGTCCGGTGTAGAAGTAGTCCGTCTCATACAGCTGCCCGCGCGCCACCGTGTGCTCCACCTGCGGCCGCACCGAGCGCCCGTCGGCGAACATCGTCGTCCCGCGCTGCGGAAACATCCTCGGCTGGTCCTGCATATCCTGCCGGCAGCCGCCAACGAACGCAAGCAGCCCCAGCGCGCCTGCAATCGTCGCGGCCCGCCGCAGCATGCTGTTGCCTGTTCCCCGTTGCCTGTTCCCTGCGGCCTTAATACTCCACCTCCACCACCGAGACCGGTGCCTGCGCTTCCAGGAAACTGCGCGAGTCGCCCGCGTCAAACTTCGGATCCGTTGATTCGAGGCACAGGAAAAATTTGTCGCTGGTCGCTCCGGTGCGGAAGTTCGGCGCATTAAAGACCGGGTGATACAGCTTCGGCAGCCCGCACAGCGCCAGCATGCCAAAGGCCGCCGACAAGCCCGACCACAGAATCGTCCACTCGTAAGCAGGCACCACAAACGCAGGCCACGAATAATAGGGGCGCCCGGCGATGTTGAGCGGAAAGGCCCACACGGAGATCCATGTCTCCATCAGGAACATCGCCACCAGTCCCAGCAGTCCGCCCAAAAGGCAGACCAGCGATACCTCGTCGCGGTGGAACCCGACCGCCTCCGCCGCTTCTTCCACCGGATACGGCGTGTAGCAGTCCATGCGCCGGTATCCCGCTCCGTAGGCCGCCTTGGCGGCATGCACCAGATCGGTTGGAGAATCGAATTCGGCCATCAGGCCGTACAGCCCCTCAGGTAAAGGCATCAGTCACCTGCCTCCGGAAGCAAATCGCGCTTCTCGCGTACTTTGGCCTGCGGCAGCATCAGCCGCAGCTCCGACATCGGAATCATGGGAAGGAAGCGAACGAACAGGAAAAAGCAGAACGTGAAGAATCCCAGCGTTCCCAAAAACGTGCCGTAATCCCACCGCGTCGCTCGATACGTGCCCCAGGACGACGGCAGATAGTCGCGCGTCAGACTGGTGATGACGATCACGAACCGCTCCAGGTACATACCCGTGTTGATGATCAGCGACATGATGAAGGTGAACGCCACATTCACCCGCAGCTTCCGCGACCACAGCAGCTGCGGCAGCGCGATATTACAGGTGATCAGCGCCCAGTACGACCAGCCCATCGGCCCGAACATGCGGTTCCACATCATGAAGTATTCCCAGTGGCTGCCCGAGTACCAGGCCATGAACACTTCTGTGGAGTAGCCGTAGGCCACGATCAGTCCGGTCGCCAGCATGACTTTGTTGCAGTTGTCGATGTGGCGGATCGTGATCAGGTCTTCCAGGTGATAAAACTTGCGGATCGGGATCGCCAGCGTCAACACCATGGCGAATCCGGAATAAATCGCGCCCGCCACGAAATACGGGGGAAAGATCGTCGTGTGCCAGCCGGGCAGCAGCGCCACCGAAAAGTCCAGCGAGATGACCGAGTGCACCGAGAGCACCAGTGGTGTCGCCAGGCCGGCCAGCAGCAGCGACGCCGTCTCATACCGCACCCAGTGCCGCACCGACCCGCGCCAGCCCATCGACAACATGCCGTAGCAGAACTGCGCAAACTTCGATTGCGCCCGGTCGCGCAGCGTCCCCAGATCCGGCACCATGCCGATGTACCAGAACACCACCGAAATCGTCGCGTAGGTCGAAACGGCAAACACGTCCCACATCAGGGGCGAGCGGAACTGCGGCCAGTAGTTCATCGTGCTCGGATACGGGAACAACCAGTATCCCAGCCACGGACGACCCAGGTGCAGCACCGGGAACATGCCTGCGCACATCACTGCAAAGATGGTCATCGCCTCGGCAAAGCGGTTGATGGAATTCCGCCAGCCCTGCTTAAACAACAGCAGAATCGCCGAAATCAGCGTCCCCGCGTGGCCGATGCCGATCCACCACACGAACTCCACAATGGCAAAGCCCCACGCCACCGGGATGGTAACCGCCCAGATGCCGATGCCGCGCAGGAATAACCACGTCACGCACAACATCAGCAGCCCGACGATCGAGCCGGCCAGCATGAATCCGAACCACCAGCCCAGCGGGGTATGGCTGGTCAGTACGATCCGCGAAACTTTCTCCGTGACCGACTTGAACGTATGTCCCGGCGCGATGACCCGCAACTCTTCGGTTACCGGGTCCAGCATCGGATTGTTGACGGGTGCGTCTTTCGTCGCCATCGTCTGTTTGCCTTCGCCCTCAGATTCCCTTGCTCGTGCTACCTGCTACCGGCTGCCGGCTTAGCTCGTGTACTCGTTCAGCGCCTTGGCCAGGTCCTCGTTGATGTTCAGCACGCCCGCCACATACGTCGTCCGCGGGCGCGTGTTAATGTCGGCCAGCACGCCGTACGAGCGGCTGTCCGCCTTGATCTTCGACACCCGGCTGTTCTTGTCGTTGATATTGCCGAACAGGATCGCGTTGGTCGGGCAGGCCTGCTGGCAGGCCGTCTGGATCTCGCCGTCGCGAATATCCCGGTTCGTCTTGTCCGCCTCGATCTTCACCGCCTGAATCCGCTGCACGCAGTAGCTGCACTTCTCCATCACCCCGCGGCTGCGCACGCTGACGTCCGGATTGCGCATCAGCTTCAGGCTCTCCGTCTCGTAGTCGGAGTACAGCAGGAAGTTGAACCGCCGCACCTTGTAGGGACAGTTGTTCGAGCAATACCGCGTCCCCACGCAGCGGTTGTAGACCATCATGTTCAACCCTTCGGGCGAGTGCACCGTCGCGCCCACCGGGCAAACCTGCTCGCACGGCGCGTTCTCGCAGTGGTGGCAGGTCATCGGCTGGAAGTGCGCCCGCGGCGCCGCCAGATCGCCCTCGTAATACGTGTCGATGCGGATCCACTGCATCAGGCGGCCGATCTTCACCTGGTGTCGCCCGACCACCGGAATGTTGTTCTCCGCGTAGCACGCCGTCACGCAGGCATTGCAGCCCACGCACGAGTTCAGGTCGATCGACATGCCCCACGCGTTCTTGTCGTAGCGGTACGACGGGAACATGCTCTCGTTCGGCTCCGGCACGCTGCGGCCTTCGCCCGTGTGCGCAAATTCCGGATCGGCCTTGTACTCGGTCAGGGTCGCGTAGCGAACGATGCCGCGATCGAACGCCTCATTGCCTTCGATCGAATGCGTCCCGCTGCCGTCGCCGCCGTGCGCAACCGCGCGCTGATCGATGTGGTGACTCTTCGTCACGCAGATGTCGTAAATGTCGCCGGTCCTGCGCACGTTCGCGCCGGTCAGCATCCACGGCGAACTCGACTGCTGCAGGAAATACGCGTTGTAGCCAACGCCGCCCGCCACGCGGCCCACGCGCCGTCCCTGGCCCAGCGTCACGACGACCACCTCGTCGGCCTGCCCCGGAACCGCCAGCGCTCCGCCGATGATTTTCTTGCCGTTGACGCTGACCTCGACCGCGTCGTTCTCCGCCAGTTTGAACTTCTCCATCGTGGCGAAGCTCATCTGCACCGCGTTGTCCCACGACAGGTTCGTCACCGGACGCGGAATCTCCTGCATCCAGCCCACGTTCGCGTACCGCCCGTCGTAGACGTGCAGATCCGGCCGGAAAACAACCTCAACCCCGCCGTTCGACGCCGGAGCATTCTGCTGCCCCGCCGCGCCGCCCTTCGCCGTCACATTCTTCGCCTGGAACGCCGTGTCGGCAATCCACCCATCGTGCAGCACCTTGCGCCAGTTGAACTCAAAATCGCCCTTCGACAGCTGCTGCTTCCACGTGCCGCGCACCGCGTCGTAGGCCGAGATGTCCGGATCATCGAGCATCGACTGGATGAACTCATGCGCCGAGTGCCCGCCGTACAGCGGATCGATCATCGGCTGCACCACGCTCACCGTGCCGTCGTACGCCCGCGCATCCGACCACATCTCCAGATAGTGCTGATTGTTGATGTGCCAGTGCGCCAGCTGTCCCGTCTC
Source organism: Acidobacteriaceae bacterium (assembly GCA_035273225.1). Taxonomy (GTDB): domain Bacteria; phylum Acidobacteriota; class Terriglobia; order Terriglobales; family Acidobacteriaceae; genus Palsa-343. The sequence goes on from DATEPN010000577.1 coordinate 13,253, forward strand.
GTCCTGATGCGAACCGAGATGCGCGACGACCTTCACCTTGTTCATCGCGCTCTCGAAATCCAGATCCACCGGCGTGGCGTATACGGGATTCGCGTTCAGAATCACCAGCCACTCCACCTTGCCGGCGTTCATGTCCGCGACCAGCGCCTTCAGATCGTCGCTCTGGATGGACGGCATCGGGTTCACCGGATCGGTGTAGACCACGGTCTTGCCCACATTCCCCAGCGCCTGGTTGATCGCAAACGCCGCCAGATGCACAGCCGGCGGCGCATACTCGCCAGGGATCACCACACTGCGTCCGCCGCTCGCCTTCAGATCCGCGACCAGCCCCTGCAGGTACGTCGTCGCATGCTGCGGGAGACCTCCGGGCTGCGATCCGCCCGCGCCCAC
>DATEPN010000578.1:0-3450 GCA_035273225.1 Acidobacteriaceae bacterium
CCTCCCACTCCGCCGCCGATCTTCAGTACAGATTCGACAATCCGCGAAGCGTTGAGGGTGTTCTGGTCCTTGTGCAGCTGGCCCCAAACGGTGATCGACTCACCGAGTTGCGGAGCCTTCTTCGGGCATCCGCCGAACGACGTGTTGCTGTTGCTCCACCCGCTCGAAGTTTTTTCATCGCAGAGGATCCGAATCGTGTTCACGTCGAAGTCCGACGGCGAAGCGGCGCGTGTAACGAATCCCTCAACGGCGGGATGTTCCTGAATTTGCTGGGCGATCCCCGCAGACACGGGAAGCAGGATAAGAAAAGTCAGCGCAGGAGCTCTTTTCATCGCGGCCAGTATAGGATGGCCCGCGCCGAGCGCTACACAAAATAGCTAGAAAAGAAAGCGCTGGTTACTGCTCCGCCGCCGGACCGTTACCTGCGCCCGCCGATCCTCCGCGGCGATCCACAGCCGGATTGTCCCAAAGCGCCCCCAGCACCCGGTACAGGGTCGCCGACCGGTAGGGAAGCGTCGTTGCCGTCAATTGCTTGTCATGGTTGGCCAGCATCCACCATGCGATCGGCGCCTGCTCAATCTCGAAGCCCGCCTCATGCATCAGCTCAAGTCCCACCCGCGCGCTCTGCGCGTATTCCCGCCCGAGCGCATCCCGCAACTCGTTAGCGGATCCGCTGAACCCCGCCTGCTTCGCCTTGCCGAGAAATGCTTCCGTTGCGTGAAGAATCGAATCTCCCGACACTGCGGCATTCGCGGCGATCCGCAGCCGCCAGGTCTGCTTCTCGAGAATGCAGGCGATCGAGTCCGCCAGCAACGCGGCCAGTTGTGAGTCGTTCTGCATGAGCTGAACATCCTGGCGCGTGAGCAGCACCAGCCCATCCGGCAGCGGGATCGGATCGGTTCCCATCGATCGGCTGTCCACTACGTCGAAGCGGAAGTTGATGCGCGCAGGATCGTCTTCCGGCAGTTCCCGCTGATAAGCGGGAATCAGCTTCTCGGCAATCTCCCGAACTCGTTGCTGCATCATCGTGTCCGGCCAGGACGGCAGCCTCCTGTGGTTCACGTCGCTGCTGGTCGGCTTGCCGCCGCCGTCAGGCCCTGGTTGGAAACCAGCGCTCGTTGCCACCAGCACGCCATCAGGGCGCAGATGGGCTTTGTAGTCGATCCAGGTGCCGGCCTTCACGCTTCCCATCGACCGCAGCGAAGGATCAAACCGGACCGCCGCCCCCGGCGCCAGCTGGATCCGGTACCCATCGGCATAGAGTTCAGGAGTCGCTGCCGCCGTCGCGGAGTCCGCTACCGCTTCCACGACAGCGGTGCCGGAGACCTCCTCGGACGCGGGCACCTGGAGCTCGATGCGTTCGGCGTCAGCCACACTGTTCTTCGGATCGAGCCTCCCGAAGATCGTCATCTCCTGCCCGATAAACGGCATCTCCGCCGGACAGCCTCCCGCCGCACTCTTGTCGTCGCTGCGATACGTCTGAGTCTCGGGGCCGCAGACCACCCGAATCCCATTCACCGAAAAATCGCTTGGGGACATGACGCGCGTGACGAATCCGTCTACGGTCGGGGCCCCCTGGGGTCGCTGCGGATACGCGCAGGCTGTCCCGGCCAGGCAGACGATCAATGCACCTGGCAGCGTTTTCATGCCATGCAGTATAGGCCTGGCTGGCCAGCTTCGGCAGCGGCCTCGCAAACGGCGAAGCCCCCTCGCAGAAAATTCGAAATTTCCACAGAAAGTTACTTGCAAAAAACAAGTAAATATCCTAATGTTTCTCTTGTGGCCGGGAACCACAGAATCCGTCACCGGTCCGGTTGTCCGGTCAATATGTCGCTGGAAGTCTTCGGCGATCGTTGGTCGTTGCTGATCGTCCGCGACCTGATGATTCGCGGGTTCCGCACGTTTCATGATTTTGAAAATGCCGGCGAGGGAATTGCCACAAACATTCTCGCCGACCGTCTCCGCAACCTTTGCCGTGCCGGCATCGTCGAGCGCGAACCGGACGAGAAGGATCGCCGCCGGATGAATTACCGGCTCACTGAAAAGGGAATCGACCTTGCGCCGGTTCTCCTCGAAATGCTCATATGGGGAGCACGTCACGAACCAACGGGTGCTCCCGGCGAAGTGATCGCCGAGATGGCGAAAAACCGGGAGGCGGTGATCGAAGAAACCCGCCGCCGCTGGCGTGACCGGGACCCCAGGCCGCTGCTGCCGTGGCTGGGCGGTCCGCCGGCAAAGCCCGGCAAGCGGTAATGGCTTTTCCGTCATCGGCCCCTGAAAGTGGATTGTCTCCCAGGCCCGCAGTGACCCCAGGAGGAAACAATGAATTCCACCCTTGCAGCCAACGCTCTTTCCGTTTCCGGCAGTACCGCATCGCGCGGGCGCCTCTGGACCGGCCGCGTCCTCGCCGGCCTTGTCGCGGCGTTCATGCTGCTCGACGCGATCATGAAACTCATCAATCCCGTCCAGGTGCATGAAGCTTTTGCACGCAGCGGATGGCCGCTCCACCTCTCACCCGTCCTCGGCGTCATTCTGCTCACCAGCACCATTCTGTTCATCATTCCGCGCACCGCCTTCCTGGGAGCCATCCTGCTCACCGCGTATCTGGGCGGCGCCGTCGCCACCAACCTGCGGCTCGAAAATCCGCTCTTCACCTACACACTTTTCCCGGTGTATTTCGGCGTGCTGCTCTGGGGATCGCTCTGGCTCCGCGACAGCCGCATCGCCGCCCTGATCCCGTTCCAGAAGAACCGCTGAGACAATCAATTCCAAAACCAGGGAGCTTCACCGTGTCCATCGCTCAGACATTCCTCAACGAATTCGAGGAGCAGGCCGCCGTCACGCGCCGGTTCCTGCAGCGCCTGCCGGAAGACAAACTGACCTGGAAACCGCATGAGAGATCCATGTCAGCCGGGCAGCTCGCGATTCACCTGGCTACTGTTCCCGGCGCGGTGGTGCGCTTCGTGCAGCCGCCCTCAGGGCAGGCGCCGAACTTCGCCCTGCCTCCGCAACCCGCCACTCGCGAAGAAGTCCTCGCTGCTCTGGACGACAGCATCGCGACGGTACGGGCTGTCCTTCCCACCTTCGACGACGCCGCCATGAACGAAACCTGGCGTCTGTTAGCTGGAGACCAGGAGATCGCGGCCATCCCGCGCCAGCGCTTCGTGCGCGACATTATGCTGAATCACTGGTATCAGCATCGCGGGCAGTTCAGCGTCTATCTTCGCCTGCTCAACGTCCCGGTGCCCGCAAGCTGGGGACCAAGCGCCGATGAGCGGCCGGCCCCTTCACGACCCCAGGAAGTCACTGCGGCCGACTAGCCCGAAGCGGCCCCACTCCAATCCACGCGAAACGCACCAGGAGAATTCTGTTATGAAAATCTCGTCCTATCTCCACTTCAGCGGCCAATGCGAAGAGGCATTCAACCTGTACGCAAAGGTGTTCAACGCC
>DATEPN010000579.1:0-3232 GCA_035273225.1 Acidobacteriaceae bacterium
CGATCTCGTGCAGCGTCGCATAGGGGACAACCTCATGCGCCCCCGGCGAAAGCGGCCCGTTCGAGAGCCGCCGCGCTCCTGGAAATCCGGGCGCCGGCGGAGCCTCGGTAACAAAGCGCTCCAGTTCCGAATGGCGCTTCAGCACGCGGTCCACGCTGGAAAAGCTCACCACACCGCCGTCGGCAAAATTGAAGTGAAGGACCGGCTCGAGCCCAGCGTCCACAAATCCCTGGTGGATGCGATCCAGCATCGAGGCGAGCGGCTCTTTTCGGCTGGCGGCAAAGGTGGTCAGGAGTGCAACACGCATCGGCGAGGCCCTCTGCTGTCGGGAAGCTCGCGCTTATCTTACCGCTGGTCGGGTTCGACAGGCCCACTCCAGAGCGGCAAAGCTCGCGACCGCAGCCAGACCCATCATGAATGCGAACACCCAGTCAGCGGGGCCGCTGTGCCCCAGCGATTCAATGCCGGTGGTCTTCTCAAACCATCCCCAGAACGGCCATGTGACGATCGCACCGATGATGCCGGCGATGCAGCCAAGGAAGAGCGAGGCAATTGTGATCAGCCCGTGTTTCACGGCTTTCCCGAGCATCGCTGCGCAGTATACGGCAGAGCATCAACGACGGACGGACGTGTCAGTGCGCCGATACGTGCTCTTTCTCCTCAAGAGCATGATCGGCTCGCACCTGCTGCCCGCTCCACGCTTTCTTTGCAGTCCAGTCCGCACCGGGTACGGACCAGAAAGGATCGCTCGCCGGCAATGCCAGCGGCAGCCAGGCCGCCGAGCACAGATACGAACTGCCCGTTGAGATGTACGCTTCGGCGATCTCCGGCTGGTGCCCGACGAAGCCAATCTGCAGCCAGCCCTGCGCGTCGAACGTGCCCGGCGCGTCGGTCATGCGGCGCATCATGGCCGTCAGCGCCGAGCGCACCTGGGCGGGTGCGATCGACGGCGGCAGTTCGCGGCGGAGGGCGATGTCCGCCAGCAGATGAAAGGCACCGAAGCGGTAGGGCAGCGACCGCCCGATCGGCGGAAAGCTGCCATCGGGCGCGATGAGCCGCTCCTGGATCTCGGCATAGCGGCGCGCTCGTTCGAGCATCACCGGACGGTATGCATCCCAGGTCTGGTTGCTCTTCGACACCGTGTCGAGGATCGCCAGCAGCAGCGGATGCATGACGAAGCTGTTGTAGTAATCCCAGTGAAAGGGCGGTCCGTCGCCGTAGACGCCGTCGCCCTTGTACCAGGAATCGAGGCTGCGGATGGCGTAGTCGACGCGCATGGGATCCCACCAGGCGCCCATCATCGCGAGCGCCGCCTCGACCATTGCGGAGAAGAGCAGCCAGTTGCTGTAGAAGGGGCGAATGGTGCGCGACGACTCGAGCGCGGCTATGACCTGGTGCTGCGTCTTGCTGTCCAGCTTGTGCCACAGCTCGTTGGGCGCGCGCACGATGGCAAGCGCCAGAAAGGCCGTATCGACGACGGGCTGGCTGCCCTTGCTGAAATTCATGAAGTCCGGCGAGGCTGGATCGGTCGCGGACTGGATGCCCATGCGCGCCCAGTCTGCAAAGCGTGCCCGTGTCGTGCCCTCTTCGCCGGAGTTCGCGCCGCTCTCAAGCCACGGAGCCAGGCCGCAGAGCAGACGCCCCATCGCTTCCAGATACGTAAACTGTCGCCGGTCGGCGACGTTGCCGTGCGGCGCTTCCACCGGCATCTTCTCTTTGAGCCTGCGCTGGCTCAGCGCTTCGAGCACGGGGGTGGAGATCTTCGTCACGATGCGCAGCCACATGGCACGATCGTCGGTTGCGTCGGCCGCGGCGAGGTTCGGGATGGCCGGCAGTGCAGCGAAGGCCGGCACGGACAAGCAACTCTGCACAAACCGCCTGCGATTGACGCCGGCTTTTTTCTCCTCTCCCATCGGACTCCTCTGCGCGCCAGTCGTGGGGCGTCAGCCATCATAGCGGACACGGTGCGCTCGCACCCACCGCGGCGCGCCTTCCCAAAAGATTCGTACGCGGGTAGAGTCAGCTTCGTGGCTGCGAACGGTGAAATTACCCACGTCAGCGACACGGCCCTGATGGTGGCGGCGTGTCGCGCGCATGAAACCGAGCAGGAAGACGCCTTTGTGCGCGATCCCTTTGCCGCGCGCCTGGCCGGCGAGCGCGGCGTCGCCATCCTGAATGGGTTGCCCTATCCTGCGATGGCGCGCTTCGGCATGGCGATCCGCACGCGTCTGCTCGACGACCTGCTCCTGGAAGCGCTCACCGCCTATCCGATCGCGACCGTGATGAGCGTCGGCTGCGGGCTCGATACGCGCCCGTGGCGGCTCGACCTGCCGCCGAACCTGCGCTGGATCGAAGTCGACTTCCCGGAGATGCTCGATTACAAGGAAGCGCACATGGCCGGCGAAACGCCGCGCTGTCGCCGCGAGCGGCTCACTGCCGACCTGAACGAGGCGGCGCAGCGGCGCGCGATGATCGACGCCGCGGGACAAGAGCCGGCGCTGATGATCACCGAAGGCCTGCTGCTCTATCTGCCCGCCGGAACCGTCGACGCTCTGGCCGCCGAAACGCGGGAGCATGGCGCGGTGGAGCACTGGCTCAGCGACATTACGACGACTGCGTTCAGCAAGGCGCTTGGAGGCGGCGACGTGATGCAGCACATCCGCCACGTCCAGGCGCCGGACTGCCTGAAGGGCGAAGAGATCCTCGAGGTGCTGCAACGCCACGGCTGGACGACTGCGGCATGGCGCAGCTACGTCACAGACGTCGGCTTCGCGGCGGAACGCGTCCGGCGCATGATGGCCAGCTCCAGCGCGCCTCCGCCGCGGTTTCCGCCGGGCGATCCAACCGGCGTGCACCGCTTCGCGCGCGCGTAACGCCAGGGCCAGGCTGCATCCAAACCAGAGCAGGCGCTGCCCTGTCGCGCGCCCGCTGAATCTCCAGGTTTGGAGCTGCCCTTGTCCCTGGTGTTTGTGACGCGCTGTCCGGTTGACGAAGCCAATGCACTCGAGGGGGCTTGTTCCTTCGACGACGAGCCCGACAAGGTACGGCAGTTCTGCTGCCGGTGGAATCTGCCCTACAGCCGCATTTTTCGCTCGATCGCGGTGTACCGCGAGGGCGAGAATCCGCACTGCGAAACGCCTGCACTGAAACGGCACGGCGATCCCTATCTGTTGCGCGTGGAAGAAATCCTCCCCGATCTGCACCTGGTCTGCTCTGAAGACATCCAGCAGGC
>DATEPN010000580.1:0-4059 GCA_035273225.1 Acidobacteriaceae bacterium
TGTTGCTGGCGGGCGATGCGTTCTGCACGACGAAGCCAGAGTCGTTCTTTGACGCGGCGATCACGCACAAGCCCGAACTGCACGGGCCGCCCGCGTATTTCACGTGGAATCCGCGGATGGCGGCGCAATCGATCCGGCGCCTGGCCGAGTATGGGCCGACTCTGGTTGCGCCGGGACACGGACACCCGCTGGCGGGGCCGGAGATTGCTCAGCGGATGCGGCGGTTCGCGGCGGAATTTGCGGCGGAGAAGGCGGCGTAGAACGCCTGTTACAGGCGGTCGCGCCAGTAACCCGGCCGCCGATGCGCATGCGCGGCGGCCAGGATTTGAACACGCGCACCTATTCTTCGGTAGACGAGCGCAAATGGAAACCTGTGGAGAATGAATCTTCTGGTGCCGTAGTTCCCGGTTGGCCACCGGTTTGGAGAATGCGCGATCAGGGAAATCGCGTTATCGATCTCTTCAACAAAATTCGAAGCAGCACTCTGTGACCGGGCGCGATACCATGCGACCGCTGCCGCAATCTCCCCAAGCGCATCCGGGTGGATTTCGAGGTCATCGCCCATGCAGCGCGTCCGCGATCTGCCGCCGCGCCTCGGCCCAGCTGATCGGCCGTACCGCGCCCGAATCCAGTTCCTGAACCCGGCGGGCGATCTCGATGTCCCACTCGGCCTCGGCGGATTCGTTCGTATCACTGTCCAGGCTGTCCAGCAACGCGCCGGCGAGGGCCGCTCTGGCTTCGCTGGGGAGAGCCATCGCCTGTTTCAGAATCTCTGTGATGTCCTGCGCCATAGAGGAATTCTATTTTGCTATCGGATAAAGTGCAGGATGATCTGGTTCGTTGCCAGGGAGGCGACGTAGGCGAGGCAGCCCATGTAGACGAATTGCAGGGCCGGCCACTTCCAGCTGTTGGTTTCGCGGCGGACGATCGCCAGGGTCGAGGTGCATTGCAGGGCAAAGGCGAAGAAGACGACCAGCGCCATGGCTCCGCCGAGCGTGAGGTCGTGGCGCAGCGCCGCCTGCAACCCCAGAGACTGCGTGGCGGGGTCGGCTCCGTAGAGGGTGCCGAGGGTGCCAACGATCACCTCGCGAGCCGCGACAGACGTCAGCAGGCCGATGCCGATCTTCCAGTTGAAGCCGAGCGGGCGAATCGCCGGCTCGATGAAGTGGCCGAGGCGTCCGATGAAGCTTGTGTCCAGCGTGGCGTGGAAGGGCACGTGACTGAGGATCCAGAGCACCAGCGTGACGGCCAGAATGACAGTTCCGGCCTGGCGCATGAAGACCTTGCCGCGATCGATCAGGCGCAGGCCCAGAGAACGAACGGTGGGCAGGCGGTACTGCGGCAACTCCAGGATGAACGGGGCTGAGGACGCCTTCAGGATCGACGATTTGAGCAGGCGCGCCGTGCCGAGCGCGGCCAGGAATCCCAGGACGTAGAGCGACATCATGACGGCAGCGCGCATGCCGAGCAGATCGCCGAGCAGCGGCTTGTTCGGAATGAAAGCCGCGATCATCAGCATGTAGATGGGCAGCCGCGCCGAGCAGGTCATGAAGGGCGTGACCAGAATCGTGGCGAAACGGTCGCGCTTGTTCTCGATGGTGCGCGTCGCCATGATGGCCGGAACAGCGCAGGCGTACGCCGAGAGGAGCGGAATGAAGGCCTTGCCGTTGAGGCCGATCGAACGCATGACGCGATCGGCGATCAGAGCCGCGCGGGCCAGGTAGCCGGAGTCTTCGAGAACCCCGATGAACAGGAAGAGCAGGAGGATCTGGGGGAGGAAAACCAGAACCGAAGCGACGCCGCGCCAGACGCCGTCGATGGCGAGAGACTCAAGCCATCCGTGACCGAGAAGCGGAGCAACGCGATCGCCGAGTGTGTTCAGGACATCGCTGAACGCGTCGGAAAGCGGCTGGCCGATGGAGAAGACAACCTGAAAGACAGCGAAGACGACGGCGAGGAAAATGAGCGGTCCCCAGACGCGATGCAGCAGGACGTGATCGATGCGCTTCGTCGTCTGATTCGAAACGGGCGCCTTGTACTTGGTCCGCGTACTGATGCCCGTAGCCCATTGGCGGTACGAGCGTGCGTTGCCGAGGACAGGCAGCTCGATGGTATTGGCGGCGGCCGGCGTGTCGGGCTCCGCCTTGCGGTTCAGGAAATGGTTGATGGAGTCGAGGCCGGTGCCGCGGGTCGCACTGATCTTCGCGACGGGGACGCCCAGCTCTTTGGCGAGCGCGAGCGTGTCGATGTGGCCGCCGCGCGCTTCCATGAGATCGCTCATGTTGAGCAGAATCAGGGTCGGCAGGCCGAGGGCGAGCACCGGAGCGGCCAGCATGAGCTGACGGCGGAGGTGCAGAGAATCGAGAACGAGCAGGATGGCGTCCGGGACGGGAGTGCCGGGCATTTCGCCACGGAGCACGTCCACCGCGACGCGGGCGTCTTCAGAATATGTGTCGAGGCCGTAAATGCCGGGCAGATCGATCAGCGTCAGGTCGGAGCGGTCGATGCCGCTCAGCTTCCCGACGCGCTGCTCGACGGTCACGCCGGGGTAGTTCGCGACCTTCTGGCGCAACCCTGTGAGGCGGTTGAAGAGGGTAGACTTGCCGGAGTTCGGCGGCCCGACGAGGGCGACGGTGCGGATCCGGCCAGGGACACGTGGTTCGATCGGGAGATCGACAGTTTCCGTGTTGCAGCAACTGCTCATTTCGTCTGATACTCCCGAACCTGGATCGCCTGGGCGGTATCGCGGCGGAGGGCAACCTCAAATCCGTCGATGGAGTAGACGGTGGGGTCGCCGGCCGGAGCGCGGCGCACGACGGTGATTCTGGCCTCGGGAACGAATCCCATGTGCATCAACTGATGCTGGATTTCGCCGGGCAGGTCGAGGGACTCGACGACGCCGGTGGTGCCAATGGGCAATTCGCTCAGGAGACTCAACTTCCACGTTCCGGACAGGTCGAAGTCGTCCTCTGTCTCGGCTCCAAAAAACGATGATAGCGCAATTGCGACCATTTCGCTCCTATATTGGGAAGGATAAGAGCCGAGCGGACGATTTGCGGTGATTTATGTCACACAACGGGAAAGGGTTGGGAGCCGGGTTGCAGATGCAGATTGGTTACCGCTGGGCCGGGTTGCCGGGGCACGGAAGGGCCGTTTCGGCCCAAAGAACCAACGCAGTACAGACAGGTTCAACTGCGCGCTACCGGCTGGCCTGGTCCCGCAGGAAGCGGATTAAGTCTGCGCGTTCCTGGGGGTTTGCGACGTGGAATTCCATGTTGTTGCCGGGGAGGAACGCATCGGGATCAGTGAGCCAGCGGTCCAGGCTGGCGTCGCTCCACACGAGGTGGGCTTGCCGCAGGGCGTCGGAATAGTCGAATCCGTGCGCTGTTCCTGACGGACGCCCATAGACCCCGGCGAGATGCGGGCCCTCGCGATCACGGTCGAGCGCGTGGCATCCGGTGCAGCGCTTCTCGAAGACGAGTCTGCCACGCTGGGGGTTGCCGGGCACTCCAGTCTGAGGAACGGCGACCGGAGCAGGATGAGCGGCGGCCCAGCGGGTGAGGATCTGAATGTCGCCCTGGGTGAGACGCGCGTTCCAATGCATCGCCAGGTACTGCGGCGGCGGCATGGATCTCGTTTTCGCCGCCTGCGCAACTTTGGAACGCAGCGTCTCCTGCTCTTCCGGGGACCAGGCGCGCCATCGTGAGAGGTCCATGGCCGCGCGGGCGCGCACCACGTCGCGCTCGATGAGCCAGGATGCCGGCGCCAGGTGGCCGTAGAGCGGGAGATGCGCCGGGCTGGAGTGGCAGTCGGCGCATTTCTCGCTGATAATGACGCGAACTTCCGGCGGGATCTGCTCCGTCTGCGGGGCTGAGGCCGGAATCGCCGACAGAGGATCGCCGAAGGGGTGAACCTGGGCCAGCAGAAGCGACCCGGCCAGCAGCGCCGCAGCAGACAGGAGCAGCAGGGGCAGGCGTTTCATGCCTTCTCCGCCAGCGATGAATCAACGACAGCCAGATGGCTGTGCCGGCCGACATACGCAACTTTGGTGATGCCCAG
>DATEPN010000581.1:0-7609 GCA_035273225.1 Acidobacteriaceae bacterium
TGGTGATCTCGTCTTCCTGATCGCCGATCGTTTTAAAAAACAGGGCATGGCCGGCGATGTGCACGTGCGTCTGGGTAATCTGCCAAATTTGGGGAGCGACCTCATCGCGAATGATCTGGAACGTGCCGCCCGCCTCGATGCGTCCCAGCAGCCCCCAGGCAAAATCCACCGGCCTCATCAGTTTGCCGTTCAGGGTCTTCAGACGCATCTCGCGTTCCACCACGGTCAGCGTCCCTGACATGGCCGAGAGCACGCGCGCGCTCATGCTGGGTGGCGAAAAATTGGGATCAGGACGATAAGCCAGAGTGATCCTTCCATCGTTGCGATTCACAATGTGCCAGATGAACGCGTTGGGCAGCAGCTTCATCAGGTCGTCGGCCTGCTGGCCGTCATGCGCTTCGGCACGGCGCTGCTTCGCTCGCAGCCCCGGATCCGTGATCAGCTGTTGCATGTGGCTCAGGTCGTTCTGGTGGTCCTGCGCGCTCGGAGGATGTCCGTTGATCTCGATCAGCTGCGACAGGTTTGCTTCGGGGCACTGGATCACCAGCTTGACTGTATTCGTCGTCGGAGATTTGTAGGAGTCTTTGTACATCCAGCGGCTGTGATCGGCCGCTTCGATGCGAAGCTCGTTGTCGACGACCTTCCGGACAATCGTCCGTGCGTCCTGGTCCGATTGTGCGTGCGCCGCACAGGCCAGCGTGGCCAGTGCGAACAGGGGCCACCACTTCAGCCCGGGGTACCTGATCATTCTTTGGCTTTCTGCATCGTGGGATGGGAAATCTTGTGACCGATTCTAAACGGAGCGGTTGCGGCGATAACGAGCACCTCATCGTTTGACGACAATTGCCCGAAAGCGTCGCCCAGACTCTCCGAATCGTAAACCGCACAACGGGTTGCCCATAGGTGGTCGCGGGACTCAGCAGAAACAATGCCGGCCCCGGTTACAATGACCAAAGAGATACGACGATGCCGCACATGGTTTTTTGCTCACGCTACAAGCAGGAGATGGAGGGTCTCGACGAGCCTCCGTTCGACAGCGACTTTGGCCACAAGGTCTATAACAACGTCTCGAAGAAGGCCTGGAACGAGTGGGTCGAGCGGCAGAAGATGCTGCTGAACGAGTACCGCCTGCAACCCTGGACGCCACAGGCTCAGGAGTTTCTCGTCGAGCAGATGGATCAGTTTTTCTTCGGCGAAGGGGCGGCATTGCCCAAAGAATACGTGCCCCCCTCCGGACACTAGCTCTGCTTCTTCTCCATCGCGGGCGCCGTCGAGGCCGCCACGGCCTCCGGCGTCCTGCGAACCAGCTTTCCCTTGCGCACCACGAACTCCTCGCCGCGCCACTTCACGGTATTCGAGGCGTAGCTCCACGCCCAGAGCACCAGCGTCAGCAAGTCTCGGATCGGAATCAGCCAGAAGTCCCGGACCACCTGCTGATCGCCGAGAATGCCGACACCGACTCCCAGCGCGAGCGATGTCCGAAATAAGAGCGCCAGGCTGAACAGCGCAATGGACGGCAAACTGGCGCCGGACGCGATCAGATTCAGAACCGCCCAGGCCAGCAGATTGGAGAGCACCGAGCCGAAGTATCCCCAGGGCCGCGACTCGCGGACCGTGCGCATCCAGCGCAGCTGATGATCCCAGAAATCGACGAATCGGTAGGCAGGAACAGCCGTCTCGACCACCGCGTCGCACAGTTCCACGCGGTAGCCAGCGCGGTGCACGTGCAGGCCGAGTTCGTAGTCGTCCGCGATGTACTCGACCAGCGTCGCCATGCCGCCGATCGCTTCCAGCGCGGTGCGCGAGACGGCCAGCGTGGATCCCAGCCCGAAGTGCAGCCCGCGCTCCAGATAGCGCGCCGTCAGCACCGCTGGAGCAAAATCCGTAGCGAGCCCCAGCGCCTCCAGTTTTGATCCGATGCTCGCGTGCGCACGCCCGCGATAGAGTGCCGTCACCAGTCCGACCGGCTGTTCGCTGCTCGTGTCGCCGAATGGAGCTATTACCTGTGTCAGATAATTCGGTCCGACGCGAATGTCGCTGTCGTTGATGATCAGGTGGTCGAAGCGCGCATGCGGCACCAGTTGCGCGACGTTGCTCACCTTGCCGTTCGGCCCCAGCACCTCAGGGCAGAGCAGCAGTTCGATCGTGCGTTCGGGGAATTCGGCCTGTAGCCGCCGCACCAATTCCGCCGCCGGATCCTCGAGGCTCGAAACGCCGAACACAATCTCGTATTCGCCCGCGTACTGCTGTCGGCAGTGGCTGGCGAAAGCCTCATACATGCCGGGATCAACGCCACGCAGCGGCTTCAGCAGGCTGACGCCGGGCGCAAAGCCGGCAGGGAAGCGGCGGCGCCGCAGCCATGCCCGCGCGCTCCAGATAGCGACCGTGTAGAAGCCGAATCCGGCGAACGTCAGCAGTGTAGTCAGGACGGCGATGACGGTCGGAAACATCTGCGTTGAGTGTATCCGGCGGCGAATCGCGCGGCCCGCGTTGCCATTTCATCCTGGCATCGGTTGACGCCCCAGAGCCGCCGCGGGCCGCCGTAGGTTATTCGCGTGGACGAGCCATGTGCTCCCGCCAATCCTTCACTCGTCCCCACGAATGACGTGGAAGGGGCTCCCATGCAGAACAAGTAGGTTCTTAGCTTGTGGAATGCCCGGACTCCTGTGCAGTGATTACTCCACCAGAATCGGCATATCCAGCGGCGGCTGCGCCAGCCACGCTGCACCCTGCACCCGATCCAGCGCCCGCCGCAGCGCCGAGGCGGCACAGCGCTCCACCGTCACCACAAAGGGCAGGTTCGTCTTCTCGTAGCCGGGGCGCTGGAAGAGCGCGTCAATGTTGATGTGCTCCGCCGCCAGCGCCCCGGCGATCTCAGCCACAATGCCAGGCGCGTCCTTCACCACGAACCGAATGTAATGTCGCAGCTGGAATTCGCCGCTCAGCCGGGTCGGCCGGCTCGGCAGATCGACGGGACGCGACCCGTGCGCCAGCGAGATCAGATCCGAAACCACTGCCACGGCCGTCGGATTCCCACCGGCCCCGTGTCCGGAGAAGACGACGTCGCCGCCGTACTGACCGCTCACCAGCACCATGTTTTCCGTGCTGCGCGACCACGCGAGCGGTGAGCGCAGCGGAACCAACATCGGTCCGACCACCGCGGAAACTCCCTCCGGCGCCAGCTCCGCTTTCGAAATCTGCCGGATCGTGCACCCGAGGTCGCGCGCGTACACCAGGTCAACGGCATCTACCTGCGTGATGGATCGGCACGCCACCGACTCCACCTCGAGACCCGCGCGCAGAGCGATGCGCGACAGGATCACCAGCTTCGCACGCGCGTCGTAGCCATCCACATCCTCGCTGGGGTTCGCCTCTGCGTACCCGAGCCGCTGCGCGTCCGCGAGAACTTCGGCAAACTCTGCGCCCGTTTCCATGCGGCTCAGGATGTAGTTGCATGTGCCGTTCAGGATGCCTTCAATCCGCGTGATGCGGTCTCCCGCCAGTCCCTGCTGCAGCCCTGGAATGACCGGAATTCCGCCCGCCACGGCCGCGCCGTAGAGCAGATGCGCCCCCTTCGAACGCCCCAGCCGGTCCAGTTCGATGCCATGCGCCGCAATGAGCTTCTTGTTGCCCGTGACTGCGGATTTGCCCGCTTCGAGCGCGCGCCGCACCCATGTGCCCGCAGGCTCCAGGCCGCCGACGAGTTCAACGACGACGTCCACATCCGAACGCAGGACCGCCTCGAAGTCCTCGGTCCAGTTCACCGACGCCGGCACCCAGTCCACTTTCTTGCGCGCGACACCGCGATTGAACACATGCGACAGCTCAATGCCGGCAGGCTGCAGGTCGCACAGGATGCGGGCAACAGAACTCCCGACCGTCCCAAATCCCAGGATGGCAACTTTCATGAATACAGCCTACCGGAAGCGACTCCGGAATCAGTTGGCGAGCTTGATCTCCGCGAGCCTCCGGATCGGCGGCAGGTCGGCGGGCTTCTTCACGATGAGCCGGACACCGGTGCCTTCTCCGTAATGCGGCGAATCGGCAATGGTCTCGGCCACCTTGCTCGGGAAACGCGTGTGCCGCGCCGCTTCCATGGCGCGATCGCCCAGCACAAACGCCACGCGGAAGCACCCGTCGCACGGCGCAAGGTAGACGATGGTCCGGTCCTTTCTCTTCAGCCGCAGCGACCATCCGTACTTCGGCGCATCGGACTTCCACTCCTCCGTCGTGACGCCCTTCTCCTGCTCGATCCACTCCACGAACTGGTTCCACGCCGGAGCACTGGGTCCGAGCGCGGATGTAACCTCCTGTGCGGTTGGAGGCGAGGTGCTGCCCATAAATGCGTTGATGTGTTCCATGACGCACCTCCGTTCCGCGCGCAGAGCCGGACGAGAATTGCAGATGGTTCTGTGCTGCGGAACAGCCAAGTCTAGCCCTGCCCAGCGCGCCAGGGGCGCGCAGCCCGCAGGAAGACTTTCATGCGACCAACCCGCGCATTGACGCCACGGCTGCATCCCATTCATAGTTCGAGGGAATGGGGGACGCAATGGAAAGCCGCAGCGATTCAGCAGTTTCCGCGCGATCAGTCTGGAGCAGGCGATGGGTAAGAGTGACCACCGTTGTCGTGGCTCTGGTCGTCATCATCGTTTTCATCGTGCCGCTGTTCGTCAACGCAGATACTTTTCGTCCCATGATCGAGAACCAAATCTCCAGCGCGCTGGGGCGGAAAGTCACGCTCGGCCATCTGAGCTTCTCGCTCTGGTCCGGCAGCATTAAAGCGGACAGCATCGAGATCGCCGACGATCCGTCCTTCAGTCAAACGCCCTTCCTGCAGACCAAGTCGCTGCGCATCGGTATCGAAACCGGAGCCTTCCTGTTCCACCGCCAGGTGCACGTCACCGACTTCGTTGCCGACTCGCCGGAGATTCACATCATCTCCGGCAAGAACGGCACGTGGAACTACTCCAGCCTCGGCCACTCTGCACCCGCAAATCCGCAGCAGTCTGGCAGCGGTACGCCGGCGTCGCAGCAGCCAGGGAACGGCAATCCGCCGGCAACCCCGCAGAAGCCCGGCACCACGCCCGCAAGTCCTCCTCCGCAGCAGAGTCGCGCCTCCGGGATCACCATCGGCGACCTGAAGATCAAGAACGGCAGCGTCACCGTTTCATCCAATCCGCCCCACGGTCAGCCCTTCGTCTACAACAACGTGGACGTGACGGTGAAGAACCTCTCCTATACGCAAAGCATGCCGTTCACGATCACGGCGAGTTTGCCCGGCAACGGCTCCGTGAGCCTCGACGGCACCGCCGGGCCTGTCGCTCAGGACAACCTCGCCAACACCCCCGTGCAGGCGAAGCTTGATGTCAAAAGCTTCAACCCGGTCAAAGCGGGTGTGCTCCCGGCGAGTGAAGGCATCTCCATGGACGCCGACGTGCAGGCACAGGTTCATTCCGACGGCACGACACTCACCAGCACCGGCAAGATTCACGCCCTTCACCTGCAGCTTTCGCCCGGTGGTTCGCCCGCGCCGCAGCCGGTGGACATCAGCTACAACATCTCCGATGATCTGAACGCCCAGGCCGGGCACATCAGCGACATTACTGCGCAAGCCGGCTCCGCTGTCGCGCACGCGAATGGAACCTTCCGTACCGCCGGAGATAACGTGGAGCTGAACGTCCACCTCTCCGCGCCGAATCTCTCTGTCGATCAGCTTGAGGCGCTGCTGCCTGCGGTCGGCATCCGCCTGCCCAGCGGATCATCCCTGCACGGCGGCACGCTCACCGCTAACCTCACGATCGCCGGCACCGCGAAGGCACCGGACATCAGCGGCCCTGTCGAGATTGCAAACACCCGCCTCGCCGGGTTCGATCTCGGCTCGAAAATTCAGGGCCTGAAAGCCCTTGGCGGAACCAGCGGCGGCACGACCATCCAGAAGCTCAGCGCGAACGTGCACTCCACCGTGCCCTCGACGCAGCTCAGTAACATCGATTGCGTCGTTCCGGCCATTGGCGAGGCGACGGGTCAGGGCACCGTCTCCGCAGCCGGCGCACTGGACTTTCACCTGACCGCGAAGCTCAATTCCAACTCGGCGATCGGCGGCGTCGCCAACGCCGCTTCCAATGCGCTGGGCGGGATCGCCGGGAATCTGCTGCATTCCACCACCACGAACGGCGTTCCGATGACCGTCTCCGGAACGACCTCCAATCCGGTGATCCGCGCTGATCTCGGAAGCATCGTCAGGAATCAGACGGGAGGCCTCCTGGGGAACGGCAACACCGGTCAGCAAAAGCCCAGCGTCGGCGGCCTGCTCGGCGGACTGCTGGGCAAGAAGCCGCAGTAACGGACGACCCCCGGCCACGTTGCGCGCGAACAGATTCCGGCCCGCTCCCGGTGGGTAACGCCGCCCATGGAACGGCTTACGTCGATTCGCATCCGGTTAGGCAACAACTTGCACATTCCACCCGGGTGCGCAAACGCGCGTCATTTCACGCCACGGGGGAACAACCCCCACACCCGGGCGGAAGTCCTAACCACAGGGCCCAGGTGCGCCCGGCGGCAAACGACGAATCAGACCGCCAGTAAACAAAGTCGGCCCCAGCTTTCCGTTCCGACGAACGATTCCGGAACACTCAATCCACGGAACAAAAGGAGCACGATCATGAAACGATCCATCGCTGTTTTCGCCATCAGCGCGCTCGCAGCGGCAGTCTCCCTTCCCGCGCTTGCGCAGGATAAGGACACCACCCGCGCGGACAATGAACTGACTTCCGCTACCGAGGTCCTGAGCAGCCTTACCGGCCCCAACTCGCGCGCCGGTATTCCCGATGATGTTCTCAGCAGGACCAAGTGCGTTGCCGTCATCCCGAAGATGATCAAGGCTGGATTCGTGGTCGGCGGTCAGCACGGCGCAGGCGTTGCGACCTGCAAACTGGCCAGTGGCAAGTGGAGCCCTCCCGCGCCTTTTGACATGACCGGCGCCACCTTCGGCGCGCAGATCGGCGGAGAAAAACAGGGCTATGTGATGATGATCATGAACGACCAGGGCCTGCAGGCTCTCATGTCCGGTCACTTTAAGGTCGGTGCCGGCGTCGATGCTGCAGCTGGTCCGGTAGGACGTGAAGGCTCGGCCTCGGCCGGCAACAACGCCGCTATTCTGAGTTACGCGAACGCCAAAGGCGCCTACGTCGGCGCGACGCTGAACGGCGCTGAGCTGAACCAGGATCATGGAGAAACGAAAGCCCTCTACGGACAAGAGACTCCTTTCTCCAGCATCCTGAACGGCAAGGTGGAGATGCCGTCCGATACATCGGCGACCGAATTTGTGCACACCGTCGCCAGCGCAGTCGACCGCGCCGGCAACGAGGGGACCGAGGCCCACTAATCGCGAGCCAGTGCGTTGCGAAACAGGGCAGGCGCAAGCCTGCCCCTGTTATTTTTGGCGTGCGCCCGGCAGGTGAATCGTCCACACCAGGCCTGTACTGATCCGCCCGTAGAAGTTCGGCAGTCCGTGAACGACGACAGGATAAACCGGCGCTGGTGAGCCGATCTGCGCGAGGGCGGCATGCAGATTCGTGTAAAGAAAATCGCCCTTCATCCGCACTGCGAC
>DATEPN010000582.1:0-4394 GCA_035273225.1 Acidobacteriaceae bacterium
CGCCCTGGTCCTGCGACAAAATGAGCGAGATCTGCTGTGGCTTCTGCACTCCCGTCGCGTGGAGAATCGCGAGCGCATACTTCCCCGGCGGCAGACCGGAGAAATTGAGAACAATGGTCATCGTCGAGCCACTCGGCGTGCAAAAGAACTGATTGCCCTGGGCATTCGCCTGGCTGGCATCGAAGAGGAAGATCGCATCGACCGTGATGCCGGCCTGCTGAATCTGCGGCTTCAACGCATTGGCTGAGTTGGCGATGCCGGTGAAGTCATTCGCGACGGCCGGTAACGTGTCATTGCGGAGACCCTGCATGTCGCCGTTCTGCACATCACTGACCAGCAATTTGGCGACACGAGAAACATCATCGCGCTGGGTCGTGGTCATCTGGCCTTCGGTCGTGCAGGAATCCGCCCAGGCCGCCGGCAAAAGAAGAATGCAGCAGAGTACCAGCAGCAGAAGCCGCGGCGCAGGTATCAAGGTCTGTTGGTTTTGCATCGATCGTGCTTTCTCCACAGTCACTGGCGGCAAATACACGCCGCCACTGACTCACATACAGAGATGCAGGTTGGGTACGATTTTGGTGGTTCGCCTGAAACGGATTTCGCGCATCCGTCCCACCCATTCGTAAATTGCAGAATCTAAGGACGTGCCGAACACAGGAAAATCCGAGCATTCGGGCCGAAGCAGACGTCTTTGAACATTGATAGTCTGGTTAACAGGAGCGGTTCGATTCGTCCTATGGAGCTGAATCAGGAGCACGGCGAGAGGGGCAAACGCAGGCGCGCAGGCGGTCTGCTGCTGACTGTGTGCGTCGGAGCCGCTCTGTGCTGCGGTTCTGCCTGGGCGCAATCCGGATCAGGAAAGCCATCCACTGCACAGGGCCAGGATCAGAAGCAGGTCGCTGCGAGCCACGCCAGGCGCCATCGGTCCCCCGCGAAAACCGCGAAGCCGCCATCGCCGTCCGATGAGACGGCGAACCCACCCCAGGTGACTCTGGATCAAGGCAAACTCCAGGTCGACGCCCACAACTCGGAGCTGAGTGCGATTCTGCAGGATGTGGCAGCACAGACCGGCATGACGGTGGACGGCCTGAGCCGAAATACGCGAGTCTTCGGCGTCTATGGTCCGGGCACCCCGCGTGACGTGCTCTCTCAGTTACTCACCGGCGCAGGCTACAACTTTGTGATGGTGGGCGGCGATAACGAGAACGTTCCGCGCGAACTGGTGCTGACCGCGCAAAACGGCGATGCCCTGCCGCCCAATGCAGGCCGGGGCGCCGCTCTGCCGCCCCCTCCTCAGTCGGAGGATAACCCTGATGCGGACAACAATGGCGAACCGCTCGGACCGGGCGCAATTGCACACCCCAGCCCCCAGGATCAGGATACCGACGAGAGCAACAGCGACGAGCGCATGCAGCAGCGGCTGAAGAATCTGCAGCACATGCAGCAGATGATCCAGGAAAATCCCCAAAACCAGCAGAATCCGCAAAATCAGCAGAACCCGCAGAACGGGCCGACCCCGCCGAATTCACCTAAACCACCACAGTAGGTTTGCCTGGCCAACATGGATCTGGCGGGACGACCGTTCATCCCGACAGGTGCCGCCGATAGATCGTCGCCAGTTCGCCGAAGGCGCGAAGGAAATCCGTGGAGCGGACCTTCGACCCCGCGACATCGGTCCATACTGGCAGAGGATATTCGTAAATCTGCCGCGCAATCGCCGCATGGTCGTGCTTGTGCATGGCCAGAAATCTGGCAATGATTTCCACGTCGAAAATCCAGCGCGAATGAAAGGGCTCGGCGAGAACCTGCCGCAGTTCGGGGGTGATACGGAAGAGCTTCGCGCCGCACTGCGTGTCATAAACGGCCAGCCTGAGCAGGACCGAAGCCACGGTTGCGAAGCAGCGGCCAAGATAATGCCGCAACGGCTGCCGTTGAATGTCCCGCCCCAGCAGCCGCACGCGCGATCCAAAGATCATGTTCAGTTCGGGGCGGATTTCGAGCAGATGCAGGAAATCAATAATTTGCTCGAGCGGTGTGGCGAGATCCGCGTCCCAGAAGCCAGTGACGCTCGCGTGGCCCGACGCGATCACGTGCAGCATGCCATTCCGCACCGCTTCGGCTTTGCCGCGGTTCCGCTGCTGGTCGAGGACCGCTACCCGCGACGGAAACTGCTCCCGCAATGAGGAAAGGACAGCCAGCGTAGAATCGCTGCTGCCGTCGTTTACAAACAGGAGATTGATTGCGCGGCTGCGCCCGTCCTGCAGAAAACGGGCAAACGCGTCCGCCTGAAACCGAGCGGCCTCGTTGTAACAAGGGATAACAACAGTGCACGTCGGAGTGGCAATCGATGCTTCCTCGGCACCGCCCGGACCAGGTGCGTCGCTCATTCGATCCAAACTGGCTCCATCGCCAATGCTGTTACAGATTCATCAGTATAGTCCTGTCGTTGCCTGGGTTAGCTGCTGACACATCCCCCGCGGTATTCTGCGCCTCTCAGTGAGCAGACCATCGAAGGAGACTGTGATGAAACGAGCGACAACCGCTCTGATGACTGGCGCGGCGATTGCCGGCGCCGGGGCCCTTTGCGCCGGAGCAGCGACGGTAGCGCTCGTCCGGGGAGTATCGAAAATCGCATCGCGCCGGCTGCAGGGTAAAGTGGTGCTTATCACCGGAGGATCGCGCGGGCTGGGGCTCGCGATGGCGGAGGAATTCGGCCGCCGCGGAGCACGCCTCGTGCTGACGGCTCGCGATCCCATGGAACTCGATCGCGCCCGTTCCCTGCTCATGAAACGCGGTGCGGCAACGGACGGGGACATCGTCGTGATTCCCGCTGACCTGCGTCGCATGGAAGACGTCGAGCGGCTGATCGAGCAGGCGACGGAGGCGTTCGGCCCGATCGATATCCTCGTGAACAACGCCGGCGTGATTACCGTGGGGCCGGTGGAGAATCAGTCGGCTCAGGACTTTTACGATGTGATGTCCTCGAACTTCTTTACGGGCCTTCACTGCTCTCTGGCTGTCCTGCCGCAGATGCTGCGGCGTCGCAGCGGCACGATTGTGAACATCACGTCAATCGGGGGGAAAATCGCTGTGCCGCATCTGTTGCCGTACACGGCGAGCAAGTTCGCCGCCGTCGGTTTGTCCCAGGGGTTGAATGCGGAACTGCGGTCCAAGGGCATTCACGTGGTGACCGTTTGCCCCGGCCTGATGCGCACCGGATCGCACCTGCAGGCGCTCTTTACTGGTGATGCGGAGCGGGAGTATCGCTGGTTCAGTTTCTCTGCGAGCCTGCCTGGCGCCACAACCAGTGCAGCCGCAGCAGCGCGCAGGATTGTACGCGCCGTGCTGCTGAAGGAATCCGAAATTGCCATCACGCCGCAGGCCATCGTCGCGGCCAGATCGGCCAGCCTGGTTCCGGAAGCGATCGCCCTGGCCATGAGCATCACCAATCGCTTTCTGCCCTCGCCCGTGCAGGAGTCGCGCGAAGCCCGGCCGGGCGCGCACTTCCGCGGGGCTGAGTTCAAGCCTGTCGCAGCGATCGGAAACGCAGCGGCCCGTCGTTACAACCAGACCGCGACTTAGACGAGCCTGTCGTTTGGCTGCACGGGCAGAGTCCTGGGCTTCGGGCCGACAATCAGGCGCTCACTGATGTTTCGAAGCCAGCAGACGGGCAGCGGACCCGGCCGCTTCGCTGACAAGGATGCCCATCTTCGGATGTGAGGGTTGCAAGTCGGGCGTGATTCCCTGGCGCTGCAGTTCCTCTGTGGTCGAGGGTCCTACTGAGACGACGACCATCCGCCGCAGAGCCTTAAGAACCGCGTCCTTCTCGCGTATCGTCTCAGCCACCTGGCACAGGTGCGCAGCCTGCGTACCGGTCAGGAACAGCACCACGTCGAAGGCTCCGTGGACGAGCGCTTCAATCGTCGCGCGCACCTCGCTCAGGTCTTCCGGCAGTGCCCACTGGTAAACGGGCACGCGCGTGACGAGCGCGCCACGCTGCTGCAGAGCGTCGAGCAGCGGCTGGTTCGGTATGCCGTATTCCTGAACAGCGATCCGCATACCGCTGAGTGCCGCGCCGAAGGCTGCGTCGATCGAGTCGACCACCTCGTGCCAGGTGCTGGGTTCCTGACTGACGATCTGTGCCGAGAGCCCCCACTCGCGCAGCACGGCCACCGGCTTCGGTCCACGCGCGGCGATTTTCGTGCGACGCAGAGCCGCCAGAAAATCCTCCCGCGGGATGCGCGTCTCGATTGCCTGCAACAAAATCCGCGCACCTGCGCCGGTCAGGAACAGCACCGCGTCAAAGTCCCCGGCCATGAGCCGACGCGCGAAGACAAAGGCTTCGTCATTCGACTCCAGCGCAACTTCACGCATCACCGGAACCACGGTGGGAA
>DATEPN010000583.1:0-4711 GCA_035273225.1 Acidobacteriaceae bacterium
AGGCGGTCGCGAACCTGCAGGCCACCTTCACCGAAAACTGGCTCCAGGCCGCGGGCGAACTTCTTGTGGGCAGCGCTTACTTTCCCGATATCCAGTGCCCCGACGCCCTGACCTCCCTGGTCATCAACAGCACGCCCACCGTTGGCGGCTCGACGCGCGCCCGCATCCTCATGCAACTGCTGATTGCCTCCGCCAAGCGCAGGATTGCGATCACCACGCCCTATTTCCTGCCCGACAAGACGCTGATGCGCGAGCTTTGCCGCGCGCTCGAACGCGGAACGACGGTGCAAATTCTTGTCCCGGGCATGAAGAGCGATCATCTGCTGACGCGCAGCACCAGCCGCGGGGCTTACGGTGCGCTGCTGGAGGCCGGCGCCGAGGTCTACGAGTACCAGCCAGCGATGATCCACGCCAAGGTTCTCATCGTGGATGAGCTTTGGGCTGTCGTCGGATCGACGAACTTCGATAATCGCTCGTTCGGTATCAATGACGAGGTCAACCTGGCCGTACGCGACCGCGCCGTGGCGCAGCGCCTCAGCGCCGATTTCGAAGCGGATCTCGCAGAGAGCCAGCGCATCACCCTCGAGGACTGGCGTCATCGCCCCGTAACCGAGCGCGCCACCGAGCTATTAGGCTGGACGATCGAGCGGCAGCAGTGAGTTCCGGACCCTGTCAATCCTTACTTTCGTGTTGCCGCACATTCCAGAGGCGTTTCGCGCCAGGAAAGCTGAACGATTTCTGCCTGCCACCAGATATTCTGAGAATAGGGGGAAAAGCGCTCAGCCATGGCTGGGCGTTTCGTGTGTTGAGGAGCGATGCACGCCGTCGACATCGTACGCGCTGAGCCGCCATGCAGCGGCCGATTGCCAGTTAGAACGGCGGCGGGAGGGTAATACCCTCAGGGTATTACCTCGCAACTCGCATGGAATGAAATGAATCCGTGAACCATACCCCGGGGGGAGGGGGTATACCCCTACTTCAGCTGCTGTACGGTCAAGCCCTTCGGGACCTGCAACCGGAACGTTGTGTCCTCGAGACTCAGGTTGATGCGCAGCTTCTGGATCGTGATCAGGATCTGCTGTTCCTGGTTGGGCCACTTGATGGTGATGGTGCCGGGGAACTGCTCGTTGCCGAAGGTCTGCATCGGCCCGTAGGTGGCGGTGGTCTCGATCTGTCCGTCCGGCGCATAGATGTCTTCTTCGATCGGCCGCAGATCGATCCGGCTGAAGCGGATCACGCGTTTCGTCTGCAGGATGTTGCTGCTGCCTTGCCGGTCGGAGATCGCCAGCAGATAGTCGGGGCGAATTTCGAGTTTGCGCGTTTTGGGATTCACGACCGTTGTCGTGTCTCCGGTGACCGACATCAGGTCACTTTCATTGATCCGGGGGATGAGCATCGAATCCACGAACATGTAGGGCCGCATGTTCTCGAACGAATTGGAGGACACCTGAGAGATCGTGTTGGAGCCCTCGATGGCCTTGCTTTTCGGCGGAATCAGCAGGGTAAAGGTGTGGCCGTCGCTGGCCATGTCGAAGGCGGGCGAGTGCACGACGGGCAGATAGCCAATGACCCGCGCCGACTGCGGTTTGCGCAGCAGGATGTATCCGGTAAAGGGAGCGACCGTGGTCTCATGCCCCTTCAGTTGTCCGCCTGTCGTTGCCGTGAAGGTGACGCTGGCGCTCAGCGCGTTGATGCGGTCGTACTGGGTATTAATGATCTGAACGAGTTTCTCCGGCGTAGCCGACAGCACGTTGGTGGGCATGATGGCTTTCGGAACCCTGCGCGTGTGCCAGAGACACCCGTTCAGAGCCGGCAGGACCAGCGTCATGACCATGAGTGCTCTGCTTCGCCATCGATGCATTCGTTCAGCTCAGGAAACTGCGAGTATAGCGACCGGAATCAGCGACGTAATCTGGAGCGGCAAAGTTGCGCCGCATCTCAGGGAGTTCCGTTCTGCTGCCGGACAGCCCGCCGGTACGCTTCCACATCCTTTGCATGTTCCTGCAGAGTCGAGGAAAAACGCGACTGGCCGGAGGGGTCCGCGCCGGCCGCGACGAAGTACAGGTAATTCGTTTGTGCCGGGTGCATGGCCGCCGTCAGCGACTTCACTCCGGGGTTACAGATCGGTCCCGGCGGCAAGCCGGGGTGCTTATAGGTGTTATAGGACGAGTTGGCCTGAAGATCGGACTGATAAATCGTGCCGCGATAATTTCCGGCCAGTTCCGCCGCGTAAATCACCGACGGGTCGGTCATCAGCGGCATGTTTTTGTCGAGGCGATTGTCGAAGACGCTGGCTACCAGAGGGCGTTCCTGATCGAGGGGCGTCTCCTTTTCGACCAGCGAGGCCAGGGTCACGATCTGGTGATAGTCGCCGGTGATGCCAATCTGGTGGGCGACCTGGCGGAAGCGCTTGATCATGGCCAGCATCATCTCTTCGGGCGGCGTGTGCGGCTGGAAATGGTAGGTGTCCGGGAAGAGATAACCTTCGACGCTGGGGGCATTGCTGTCCATGTCCTGAATCAGGGCGCGGTCCTGCTGCGCGGCTTGGACGAAGTCGGCCTTCGCGGCCAGCCCGGCGGCCTGGAGTCGGGCGCCGATGTCGAAGATGTTCGAGCCTTCAGGGATGGTGACCGCGATGGTATAGACGTCGCCGCGATGCAGCCGCTGCCACACTTCGGTCATGGGGGCGGGGTGATCGAACTGGTACGTGCCCGCCTTGAGCGTGCGGCCGCGGACCAGGTAAAGGCCGAGGAAGACCTCTTTGCTGCGGATGACGCCCTGCTGTTTGAGAACCCCGGCGATTTCGCGGGTCGACATGCCGGGATTGATGTCCACCAGTTTCGCCGTGCGCGGGCCGACGGGAACCAGAAGCGCGAACGCAACCGCGGCCGCGACAACGAGAACCAGCAGCATCAGAAGAAGGAAAAAACGTCGCACCAAGTCGAAAAATCCTGATCGTTTGATTCCTTATCTGATTGTAAGATGCGGCATTTATCTGCGTCTCAGGGATAAGATCGCAGGTGTGGAACAGCGCCTGCTTGGCCTCGATTTTGGCCACCGCCGGATCGGTGTAGCGGTCTCCGACGAACTGGGCCTGACGGCTCAGCCGGTGCTGACGCTGGTGCGGAAAAACGTCAAGCAGGACCTGAAAGCGCTGGGACGGCTGCTGCGCAAATACGCATGCACGGCCATCGTGATCGGGAACCCGCTCTACATGTCGGGGGACCTGAGCCCGCAGGCGGCCAGGACCCAGGCCTTTGCCGAGACGCTGCGCGAAAACTTTGCGCTGCCGGTCCATCTGTGGGATGAGCGGCTCACTTCGGCGGAGGCGCACCGGCATCTGCACGCGGCCGGGCGGCCGCTCTCCGGGCACCGGGAGGTGGTGGACCAGGTGGCCGCCGTGTTGATTCTGCAGAGTTTTCTGGACGCCCACAGGGCCGGGGGGAGCATCGTATAATCGGGAAAGCGAGGCGGTCACCCCAGCCTCCCGGACCCTATTTCTCGTTCACGGGGATTCCGCTCCGTCTCAATGACACGAGCGACACGGTGAGTGAAGCCTTCGGCTTCAACGGAAGTGTATTGACTCTCGTGCCGAGCGGAATGACTCAGGTCAAGGATCGTTTTGGATGCCCGAACACATTAAGAAGAAGCTTCAGGAAGAGATCCGGCAGCTGGAGCACGAACTGGCGCACGAACTGCCCGCCGAGATCAAGAAGGCCGTCGCCATGGGCGACCTGAGCGAAAATGCCGAGTACCACATGGCCAAACAGCGCCAGGAGTTCGTGAATGCGCGACTTGGCCAGTTGAAGAAGCGCATGGCTGAACTGGCGCTGGTGAATCTGTCCAACATTCCGCGCGACCGCGCCGCCTTCGGCTCCACGGTGCTGGTGTACGACACGGCTAAAGATGAGAAAATCGAGTACAAGCTGGTCACCAGCGAAGAGTCAGATGTGAGCAAAGGCCTGATCTCCACTACATCGCCGATCGGCAAAGCGCTGGTAGGCAAGCAGGTGGGCGATATGGCCACCGTCGTGACGCCGAACGGCAAGCGCGAACTCGAGATTCTCAAGCTGTCGACGATTCACGACGAAGGCGAAGATCAGGCAGCAGCAGCCGGAGACTAAGGCCGGATGGCGGTCGAAACGAAACCCCACAAGACGTGGACCAGTGCCTTCGGGCGCGCCTGCGGTGTGTTGCTGCAGGCCATCGTGAACGGTCTCTCTCTCACACGGATCTCGCCCAATGTCCTGACGTTTATCGGCCTGCTGATCAATACCGCGGCGGCCGTGCTGTTCGGTTTTGCGAACCAGCATAACTACGTGCGGCTGTTCCTGTATGCGGGCCTGGTGATCATCGGCGCCGGCATCTTCGACATGGTGGACGGCCGCGTTGCGCGGCAGACACAGCAGGTGACGGTCTTCGGCGCGTTCTTCGACTCGGTGATCGACCGCTACTCCGACGTCGTGCTGTTCTTTGGGTTACTGGTGTTCTACGCGCGCGGCAATCGGCTGTTCTACGTATTTCTTGCTGCGTTCGTGATGATCACGTCGCTGATGGTGAGCTACACACGCGCGCGCGCCGAGGCCCTGATCGGAAGCTGCAAGGTTGGTTTCATGGAGCGTCCGGAGCGGATCGTGCTCATCATTCTGGGAGCGCTGTTCGAGCGCTGGGATGTGATGGCTCCGGTTCTGTGGGTGCTCGCGGTGATCTC
>DATEPN010000584.1:0-8917 GCA_035273225.1 Acidobacteriaceae bacterium
CCTCTCGCAAATGGCGGTGCGGATGCCGAATGCGGGGCCTCACAAAAAGGAGGAGGCGCCGCTGTTCCGGGGCGAGCAGACGCTGGAGGTTCCGACCACCGCGCAGTGGCTGCGGGTCGCGGTGCGCGATCCGGCGACGGACCGCATTGGAACGATTGAGGTGAAGCTGCCGCTGGCCAACGACAGCAGTGTCGCTTCCGATTCGCGCAAGCAGGGAGACTGAGAGGCAGCGGGCCATCATGAAGCTTCGTGCTGCAGTGTTTGCCGTTTTGCTGTGTTGTCCTGTGCTGGGTGCGCAGGAGGTGCGGTATGTCGATTTGACGGCGGTGGAGCAGCGGACGGAGTTGCGGTATCCGCCGGGACCGCCCGCTGCGTCTTCGCATAGCGGACTTAGCGGTGGCGTCTTTAGCGGCGGGGGCATTGGCACAGGGGCTGACGGAGCGCCCGATTTTCGCGATCCACGCGCGCTCGGCGTCTATCTCACGCATCGCACTGAGAGTCAAATTGACCCCAGCCAGTCGTTTCAAGTGGAGTTCAGGCTCGTCAACACTGGTACCGCTCCCATCGAGGTTCCGGTTTCGCCACACCTCTCCGATCTGCAGCCGCCAGACGCTTCTGTGCCATTCAAATACCTGACCTTGCAGCTGATCATTAACGTTGTCGAGGACCCACGGCCCGATGCCTACGTACAGCTTTATGGAAGACCCGATCATGAGGGAACCATGGTTACGCTGCAACCGGGAGAGTGGATTCGCGTCACGGCCAACGTTAAGCTCAGCACCACACCAGCGCCGCTGGAAAGCGGCCGATTGAGTGCTCGATTCGCATTGCAGAGAATCTCGTATTATCCGCACCCAGGCGGCTCCGTGATCGAAGCAGCAGGCGTTTATCCGAATGCGACTCCGACTTCCCCCTTGAACGTGTTTTGGCTCGGAGCAACAGCGACGCCGTAAACCTCAACAACTTGCCGCATCCCGGCCGTTCGGTCGCCGGATCTCGATGCGCACACGAGAATGCGCGGGGCGGCAAACGCGCTGGGCAGGCGGACGCAATAGCGCCTTGTCGCACGAATGACGGTTGGGCGCTGGGGCGAAATATCGGACAGTGTTTTGACGGTGCGCAGCGCGCGTTCCATACGGTCAAGGCGAACCGAACAATTGTGATCTACGTCACATTTTCGGGGTATGCTGAACCGGTCACCAGCAGGGTGTCCCCGCAAGATCCCCAGAAAATCTCCAGGCGTATCCGCCCGGGAGGGCAGCAAGCGCTGACCTCCCGCGCAGGCGCTACGTTCGTCCAGCGATGGTCGCACTGGCCTGACCAAGGCTTTCCTCCTGCCCCTTTCTCCTTTCCCACAACTTTCTGCATCAATTCCCCCCTTCGTCTGCGTATATCGCGGTACAGCAGTCGGAGAACACTTCTGTGGACGACGCGGCGCAGAATTTCCGGGCCATCGTGGAACGCCACCAGGGGCGGGTTTACTCCATCGCGTTTCGGATTGTCGGCGACGCCGGAGCGGCCGAGGAAGTCGCCCAGGACGTTTTTCTCGAACTTCACAGGAGCCTCGACCGACTCGAGTCGGAAGAGCACGTGACGGCCTGGCTGCGTCGCGTCGCGTGCCATCGCGCGACGGATGCTCTGCGCCGCCGTGCCGCCCGCGGCGATGCGGCCGCCGAAGAGTATCAGGACGGCATGGGGCTGCGGACGCCCGTGCGGGAATTTATGCCGCTCATGAACCGGATTGAGCAGCTGCTGCTGACGCTGCCGCCGGCGCAGCGCTCCGTTCTCCTGCTGCGCTACCAGGAGGACCTGGAGCCGGAGGACATCGCCATCGAGATGCAGATGCCGCTGGCGACGGTCCGCAGCCACCTGCAGCGTGGCGTGAAGCTGCTGCGGGAGAAGGCGCAAAGAACGCTGAAGGAGTACAGCCGTGGTTGAACGCATGGACGAATTCGAAAAGGAACTGCGCGAGCACCTGCAGGCCCGTCCCGCGCCGGCCGGATTTGCCGACGGCGTGATGCGGCGCATTGAGGGCCGCAAGCCGCGTCGCAGCTGGAGATTTCTGTGGCAGCCGGCGTGGCGCTGGGCCGCCGTGGCGGCGCTGGTAGCGATGACGGTGCTCGGGGGGCTGGCGCGCGAGCACCAGCAGCGCGTTGCCGGAGAGCGCGCCCGGAAGCAGGTGCTGCTGGCGTTGCGGATTACAGGAACGACGCTGAACCAGGTGCAGCACAAGGTGAACGAGGATCAATCGCCGCAGGAGCACCACGGGCACACGATCGATCTGAGGCCGTAGACGAGCAGTCAGCAGGGAGAAAGGGGACCAACGATGAAGAGGCACTTTTACAAATTCGCACTGGGAATTGCGGCGTTGCTTGCCGGGGCGGGGATGCCCGTCCACGCGCAGGCGCCGTTTCCGGTGACCATCGCACAGCAGCTCGCGTCGCGGGCCTCGAACTATACCGAGGTGACGCTGGACCGCAAGATGCTGGACTTCGCGAAGCACTTCATGAACAAAGAGGACGATGCGGAAGGCAAGCGCATCATCGAGAAGCTGAATGGCGTGTACGTGCGCACCTATGAATTCGACAAGCCCGGCCAGTACACGCCGGAGGAGCTGGAGGCGATCCGGCATCAGGTGCTCACGTCGGAGTGGAGCCCGATGGTGAAGTCGCGCTCGAAGAACGGCGCCGACGACTCGGACATCTACATGAAGCTGGTCAATGGGGAGGTGCGGGGCATGTTCATCCTGGATGCGGAGCCGCGGGAGCTGAACTTTGTCTACATCGACGGGCCGATCCGGCCGGAAGACCTGGCGGACATCAGCGGGACTTTCGGTATTCCCTCCGGCCTGGAGAAGAGCAAAGGCGAGAAGGATGAGAGAAAGGCGGAGAAAGCGGCGCAGAAGGCGAGCCGGGATGCGCAGAGGGCAGGACAGCCATGAAGGCCGCCGCTCTGCTTGTTGCGCCGATTGCGACGGTCGCCGCGGTCGCAGCGATTCTGCCCTGGAGCGCGCGTGCCGCCGGTCCCGATTTCGACTCGGTGGTGTCGGCGGTCGAGCACCAATATTCGGTGCGTGCGGAGCGTGTCCCGCTGATGGGGTTTGTCAGCTTCTGCGCGCACCTGGCGTCGCACGGCGGGGTGAAGGGCATGAAGATCGCCGAGTTCGACCACCTCGCCGCGCCGGATACGGCGCAGCTGGAAGGGCTCGTCCGGCAGACGCTGGGGGGAAGCTGGCAGCCGTTTGTCACGGAACGCGAGCGGAATGGCAACATCAGCGTCATTTATGTGCAACCGGACGGGCACAACATGCGTATGCTCATTGCGGACTACGAGCATGGCGAACTGGACGTGGTCCGCATGGAAGTCAACGGCGAGCGGCTGGCGCACTGGGTCCACGATCCTGAGGGCAGCGCGCATCGTCACGATTACGGCAGTCCGGACTAGTCCGCCACACGGCGGGCGGGGCCCTTCCCTGGTTTATCGATCTTCCGGGTTTGAGAGGTGTGCCGGTGCAGACACTGCTGCAGAATCTCCGCTTCAGCCTTCGCATGCTGGCCCGCAAGCCGGGCCTGACGATCACGGTGCTGCTGACCCTCGCTCTGGGGATCGGCGCCAACACGGCCATCTTCACGGTCGATTACGCGACGCTGCTGGCGCCGCTGCCATATCCGCATCCGGATCAGCTGGTGATGGTGTGGTCGAAGATCCAGACGTATCGCAATGTGGTCTCGGCCGGCGATTTCACCGACTGGAAGCGGCAGGCGACGGTCTTCCAGAGCCTCAGCGCGTGGAGCGGCAAGGCTTTTAACATCGCCACCAAGTCACAGCCGGAATACCTGCAGGCGATGGTGGCGACGCCGGGGATGATCTCGATGATCGGGGAGCCGCTCTTCCTGGGGCGCGATTTCCTGCCGGAAGAGGGCGTCGCCGGACGCGATCATGTGGTCATCCTGACGCACAAACTCTGGCTGAAGCTGGGGGGCGATCGTCACATCGTCGGAACCACGCTGCGGCTCGACGGCGAGGCTTACACCGTGGTGGGCGTGCAGCGGGCGGGGATCTTCGACCGGGGCCAGTCGCAGCTTACGGTTCCGCTGGTCTTCAAGCCGGAGCAGGTGAATCACGATTTTCACTGGCTGCTGGTGATGGGGCGGCTGAAAGACGGCGTCACGCTGAAACAGGCGCAGGAGAACATGGACGCCGTCACGGCGACGATCGCCAAGGCGAATCCGCGCAGCAACCAGGGCTGGGGCGCGATGGTGCAGCCCCTGAAGAATAATTTCCTGCCGCCGGAGCGCATCAAGATGCTGTGGATTCTGCTGGGCGCGGTCGCGTTCGTATTGCTGATCGCGTGCGTGAATGTGGCGAATCTGCTGCTGGCGCGCGGCATGGCGCGGCAGAAGGAGATGGCGGTGCGGACGGCACTCGGCGCTGGTCGGCGGGCGATTTTTGGCCAGCTTTTAACGGAGAGTGTGGTGCTGGCTCTTGCGGGCGGGGCGCTGGGAATCGCGGTCGGCTACGGCATGCTGCAGGGCCTCATCGCCGCCATGCCTCGGAACACGCTGCCGACGGAGGCGGATCTGCGCCTCAACGTGCCGATTCTGCTCTTCACTCTGGTTGCAACGACCATTGCCGGGGTGCTGGCCGGATCCGCGCCGGCCTGGTTCGCCAGCCGCACCGACCCGGGCGAAGCGCTGAAGGAAGGCGCGCGCACCGGAACCGGCGCGGGAAAGCATCGGCTGCGGCGCGCGCTGGTCGTGTGTGAATTTGCGCTCGCGCTGGCTCTGCTGGCGGGGGCGGGCCTGGCGATTCACAGCTTCTGGAATCTGGCGCACGTGGATCTGGGGCTCGAGACGGACCATGTGCTCACGTTCTTCCTGCCCGTTCCCGACGCACATGCCAAGGATCCGGCGCAGATCAGCGCGTATTACCGCGACATCATCGCGCATATCGATGCGGTCCCGGGCGTCTCGCACGCGGCGGCCACGACCGGAATGCCTCTCTACGGCGCCGGATTCGGCATGCCGTTCACCATCGTCGGCGGGCCGACGTATGCCGACCAGTCGCAGCGACCCAGCACCGGATTCGGCATGGTCACGCCCGATTACTTTGGCACCTTCGGTATTCGGATGATCAAGGGCCGCGGCTTCACCGAACAGGACACGGCAAATAGTCCCCGCGTGGCCGTGGTGAATGAGAGCTTCGTCGAGCATTATTTCAAAGGGAAGGACCCTCTGCGGCAGCGAATCAGCATGGAGCAGATCATTCCTGGCGTAACGAAGCTGGGGCCGCCGCAGGAGTGGCAGATCGTGGGCGTCTACCACGACGTGCACGCCGCCGACCGGCACGAGTTCCTGCAGGAAATGCTGGTTCCCTTCTGGCAGATTCCCTGGCCGCAGGCGGGAATGGGCGTCCGCACAGCCGAGAACCCGCTCTCCATGCAGTCGAGCATTGCCGCGGCGGTACACGCCGTCGATCCGGGTGTAGCGCTGGCCGAGCCCAAATCGATGGACCAGATTCGCGACGACACAATGGCCAGCGAGCGCTTTACCCTGATCCTCTTCGGCAGCTTTGCCGGGATTGCGCTGTTTCTCGCCGCTGTGGGTATCTACGGGGTGATGGCCTTCTCGGTCGCCCAGCGCTCGCATGAGATCGCTATCCGCATGGCGCTGGGAGCCAGCCGCCACCGGGTCATCGCACTGGTGGTGGGCGAAGGCGCGGTGATGGCCGGCATTGGACTGCTCTTCGGCCTCGGCGGAGCGTACTTCGTCGGCCGCGCCATGCAAAGCATCCTCTTCGGAGTGAAAGCGCTGGACATCGTTGCTTTTCTCGCCGTGGGCGCGGTTCTTCTCGGCACCGGACTGCTGGCCTGTTTCCTGCCGGCGCGCCGCGCCGCTTCGATCCACCCCATGCGCGTGCTGCGCGTGGAGTGATAAGGGAGCCTCAGGGGCTGAAGCCCCGTTTCTCCACCGCGGCAAGGTGTGCGACCTGAAGGTCGCACCTACCTGGTTGCGGGTAGAAGTTCGTGACGCCGGGGCCATGAGGCGATCGCCGGAGCAGCGGAGTCGAAGACGGCGGGCCGAAAAATCCGGCCCGCCTGCATTCGCCTAATTGTGTGGGGTGAGGCGCCGCGCAGCATGACTCACGCAGCCGGTGGAGATGATATTGCCGGCCGCGTCAAAGTCCGTCACGGTTCCCGTGGCCGTGAAGGTGCTGCCGTCGTCGCTCACTTGTTCGTTGTTGCTCCCTTCAGCGAGCGACTTGAAGCTTCCGTCGGCGTTGTAGCGGAAGAACCAGTAGGTCGACGTGTACCCATTCGCAGTGGTGTGGTCCCACTCGCCCAGGCTGCTGCCGCGCAGGAAGGTATTGGCGGTCTCGGTGAAGGACCCGTCGTGGCTGAACATCTGCAGTGCCCTGACCGTCCGGACCGCCGCGCCTGTCTGGCAGTTCACGACCGTCACGTTCACATCCCAGGTACCCTGGATGCCCTGGGTCCCCTGCGCCTGCAAAGCCTGAGAACCCGTGAGGACAACCGCCATCGCCGCGAATATACGAAACATCGTTTTCGTCATAGTGACCCCCGTCTGGAGATTGAAGTTGGGAGACGGCAAGCGATTCGACGCTTCTGCCATCGCCTTCACTCCTGCAGGCGCAAAACGGCGATCAAAACTGGCATGGGCTGAGGAAATATTTTTGCGCGGCTAGTTCGGGGTGATCTGGGCCTGGAGCCAGGAACGGGCAAACTTCCAGTCGCGCATCACAGTTTCGGGAGAAACCGCGAGCACCTCGGCGGTCTCTTCCACGCTGAGGCCGCCAAAGAAGCGCATTTCGACCACCCGGGCCTTGCGCTCGTCGGCCCTGGCGAGTGCATGCAGCGCATCATCGAGGACGATGAGTTCCCGGGCGCGCTCCGTGCCGATATCCGGCAGCTCATCGAGGTTGACACGCTCCGCGTCGCCTCCGCGCTTGGCGGCGAGGCGGCGCCGTGCGCGGTCCAGCAGGATGTTGCGCATGATCTGGGCGGAAATGGCGAAGAAGTGAGCGCGATGCTGCCAGTCGACGTTCCTGATGTCGACGAGTTCCAGATAGGCTTCATGCACGAGGGCGGTCGCCTGGAGCGTGTTGCCCTCGCGCTCGTCGCGCATGTAGCGGCCAGCGATGCGCCGCAGGGTCCGGTAGACGTGAGGCGTGAGCTTCTCAAGCGCAGCGCGGTCGCCTCCGGCCCAGGCGCGGAGCAGCAGCGTGGTTTCTGATATCTCCTGGCCCATGTGGTTAGTTGGGGCCGATTATAATCCCGCTGCCCATTTACCAGTGGTGTTATTCAATTGCGGCTCGCTGCCTCGGGACTTATGATGGAGGCCTTTCCCGAGTGCCAGCATGAGCCCGGAGCGCCTTCGCCAAATCGAAGAACTGTACCACTCGGCTCGTGATCAGGGCGCGGCTGTTCTGGTGGATGCGGATCCCGAACTTCGACAAGAGGTTGAGAAGCTGCTTGCCCAGGATTCGGAGAGCGGCGGCAAGCTTCTGGATCAATCCGCCGAGAATCTGCTGATGGGAAAGACGGGGTCGCGGGTGGAAGCCGGATCCCAGCTTGGCCCTTACAGAATTAAGGCGCTGCTCGGGGAAGGTGGCATGGGGCAGGTGTTTCGGGCCACCGACACTCGCCTGGGCCGATCGGTCGCCATCAAGGTGCTGAAGGAATGGACCAGCCGCTTCGAAAGGGAGTCGCGCGCGATTGCGGCCCTGAACCACCCCAATATCTGCACGCTGCATGACGTTGGCCCGAATTACCTGGTCATGGAACTGATCGAGGGCGAAACGCTGGCCGCGCGGCTGAAACGCGGGAAATTGAGCGTTGAGCAGGCGCTTCCGCTGGGAATCCAGATCGCCAATGCGCTGGCGGCGGCGCATGCGCAGGGCATCATCCACCGCGACCTGAAGCCCGCGAATGTGATGCTGACGAAGACCGGCGTCAAGGTGCTGGACTTTGGCCTGGCGAAATCGACGACGGACCCCTCGCAGAGCGCCCAAGGCCTGGTGATGGGGACTCCGGCCTACATGGCTCCCGAACAATTTGGGGGCACCGGCGCCGACAGCCGTACGGACATTTACGCACTTGGGCTGATCCTGCGGGAAATGTTGATCGGGAGAAATTCCGATGTGTGGGAGGGCGTTCCGCCGGCGCTGGAGCGGACGGTGAAGCGGTGCATGGCAGAGGAGCCGGACGAGCGGTGGCAGTCGGCACGGGATCTGCAATGGGAGCTGGAGTCGATCGCTGCGGCGCCCGCACCGGCTGTGACGCGCTCGAGGCCCAAGGCTTTCCTGCCGGCCCTGGCATTGCTTGGGGTGTTGGCGGCGGCGTTCGGCGCGGCCCTGTTCCTGCGCAACCCGCATGCCGCGCAGCCCGTCGCTCTGCTGAACGTGCTGCTGCCGGAAAAGTCGCGTGTGCTGTCGCTGACGGT
Organism: Acidobacteriaceae bacterium; assembly: GCA_035273225.1. Lineage (GTDB taxonomy): Bacteria > Acidobacteriota > Terriglobia > Terriglobales > Acidobacteriaceae > Palsa-343. Next base: position 8,463 of record DATEPN010000584.1, read on the forward strand.
CTCTCCGGACGGACGAGCGATTGCGCTGGTTCTCGTCAAAGATGGCCAGCAGCAGATCTGGGTGCGAGAGCTCGACGCGCTGCCAATGACTTCTCTTGAAGGCACGGCCGGGGCATTGAATCCGTTCTGGTCTCCGGACGGCAGGTCGATCGCTTTCTTCGCCGATGCAAAGCTGAAGAAGATCGATCGCTCCGGCGGCCCGGTACAGACGTTATGCGATGCGCTGGGAGCCACCGGCGCCGCATGGAGTCCCAACGGCGACATCCTGTTGGCCGGCCTCGACGGTATGGAACGCGTTTCACCCGCCGGAGGCACTCCGTCGCGCCTTCCCGAAAACGCGGGGGTTCGCGGCAGCTATCCCTATTTCCTGCCCGACGGCGACCATTACCTCGCGACGCGGCAGGATGGCATTTGGCTGGGTGCGATGCGTTCGCCCGGGAAACGGCAGATCGTCC
>DATEPN010000585.1:0-2681 GCA_035273225.1 Acidobacteriaceae bacterium
TGTAGCATTCGGCACTAAGGCCCGTCAATGGTCCCCTTCCACTCTTGACAACCTACCCATAGGCTGTCTATGGTGAGCCACATGGCCCGCAAACCCGACCTGCTCCCCGGCACCCTCGACATGCTCATCCTCAAGACGCTCAGCCGCGGATCGATGCACGGTTACGGTATCGCCCTCTCCATCAAGCGCCAGTCCGACGACGTCCTCACCGTCGAAGAAGGTTCGCTCTATCCCGCGCTCCAGCGCCTGCTGCTCCAGGGCTGGGTCAAAGCCGAATGGAAGATGACCGAGACCAACCGCCGCGCCCGCTACTACACCCTCACCGCTGCGGGCCGCAAGCAACTGGGCCTGGAGCTGTCGCAGTTTGAGCAAATGATCGCCGCCATCGGGCGCGTCCTCCAGGACGCTTAGTTCCTCACGAGGTGAACCCGCATGAAGTCGCCCTTCCGCACTCTTCGCAAGCTCCTCTTCTTCGCTCATCGCGAACGCACCAACCGAGAACTGGAGGAAGAGATGGCCTTTCATCGCGACCAGGCCGAAAGGGAACTGATCGCCGACGGCCTCTCTCCCGCCGCCGCCCACCACACCGTTGCGCGCCAGTTCGGCAACGACGCCCGCCTCCGCGAAGAAAGCGCCCAGATCACCGGCCTCTGGTTCGAAACCGTCCTCCAGGACCTCCGCTTCGCCATGCGCCAACTGCGCCGCAGCCCCGGATTCGCGGCCACCGCCATCCTCATCCTCACCCTCGGCATTGGCGCGGCCGTTGCCATCTTCAGCTTTGTCGACGCAGCCCTCATCCGGCCTCTGCCTTACCAGAATCCGTCCCGCCTCGTCGTGCTCTATGAAAGCATTCCCCTCGGCCCGCGTTTCCATCTCTCCTACCCGGACTACATCGACTGGAAGCGTCTGAACACCGTCTTCTCCTCGCTCGACGTCTACGAGATCAGCGGATTCATCCTGCAAACGCCCGCCGGATCGCAGCAGGTTGACGGAGCGCACGTCAGCGCAGGCTTCTTCCGCACCCTCGGCGTCACGCCCGCGCTCGGCCGCGACCTCGAAGCGCGCGACGAGCAGCCGAACCAGCCGCGCACCGCGCTCCTCAGCTACTCCGCCTGGCAGCGCCGCTTTGGCGGGCGCCGCGACATCCTCGGGCAAAGCGTCACCCTCGACAACAATCCCGTCACCATCGTCGGCGTCCTCCCCCGCACCTTCCACTTCGCCCCCGCAGAGCCGGCCGACTTCTGGGCCATCGAGCGCTCCACCGGCGGATGCGAGAAGAGCCGCGGCTGTCACAATCTCTTCGGCATCGCCCGCCTCAAGCCCGGCGTCAGCTTCAACGCTGCATTCGCCGACATCCGCCGCATCGCCGACAACCTCTCGCTCCAGTACCCGGATTCCAACCGCGACCAGAAGGCATTCATGCTCCCGATGAGCGAAGTCATCCTCGGAGACATACGCCCCATCCTGCTCGTCGCCCTCGGTGGAGCCGCTCTGCTGCTGCTCATCGCCGCCGTCAACGTTGCGAGTTTGCTCCTGGTGCGCAGCGAACGCCGTCGCCGCGAAATCGCCGTGCGTGGAGCACTCGGCGCCTCCCGCCTCCGCCTCATCCGTCAGTTCATCACCGAAGGCATGCTGCTGGCCTTCGCCTCGGGCGTGCTCGGCCTTGCCTCAGCCTCCGCCGGCATGCATCTCCTGCTGCGCCTTATCCCAAAGAACATGCTGGCGACCATGCCTTATCTGGAGCGGGCCGGCCTCAATCCTGTCGTGCTCACCTTTGCGGCGACCGTCGCCCTTGCAGCAGGCGTGATGTTCTCGCTGTTGCCCGCACTGCGCGTCTCCCTCTCCGAACTTCACGACGGCCTCAGCGATGCCGCGCGCGGCTCCTCCGGAACCGTCTGGCGCCGTTTCGGCGGCAACCTCGTCATCGCCGAACTCGCCATGGCTGTCGTCCTCCTCGTCGCAGCAGGTCTCCTCGGCCAGAGTCTTTATCGCCTGCTGCATGCCGACACCGGCCTCGTTCCCGATCACCTGGCCCTCCTCCAGATCGCAGCCACCGGACACTCTTACGACACCGACGCCCAGCAGATCGCGCTCGAGCGCAACTTGCAGGCGCACCTTGCCACGCTGCCCGGCGTTCGCTCCGTCGCATTCACAACGCAGCTCCCGCTCGGAGACGGCGACGGCACCAGCACAATCCGGATCGTCGGACTTCCGCCGGACCACGTTCATCGTGAAGTCACCGTGCGCAAGGTCAGCGCCAACTACTTCTCTACCCTCGAAGCGCGCCTCATCAAGGGCCGTTGGTTCGCCGAGGATGAAGACACCCGCAAGCCTCCCGTCGCGATCATCAATCAGCAACTCGCCCGCCAATACTTCCCCGGGCAGAATCCCGTCGGAAAGCAAATAAATTTCGAATACGACCCGAAGCGAGCCATGCAGATCGTCGGCGTCGTCAACGACGTCCAGGAGGGTCAGCTGGACGCAGCCCCGCGCGCCGCCATGTACCTGCCCTTCCTGCAAAGGCCCGGAAACTACTTCGCCGTCGTCATCCGCACCACGCAGTCAGCCGACGCGTTCCTGCCGTCCGCTACCGCCGCCATCCATTCCGTCGATCCAGGACTCGCAATCTACCAGCCCATCACCATGGCCGAGCGCCTCCACGATTCACCCTCCGCTTCCAT
>DATEPN010000586.1:0-2534 GCA_035273225.1 Acidobacteriaceae bacterium
CGAGATTGCCGATGAGATTGAACAGGCCGCCGTTTACGCCGACGAGGCCCTTCGGCGAGGTATCCGAGATCACGGGCCAGCCGAGCGCGCCGAAGCCCTTGCCGAAAAACGCTATGGACATGAAGACCATCACCATCGTCCTCGTATTCACATAATTGCAGCCGATCATCGTGGTCGCCAGCGCCATGCCGATGACGATGGGCGTTTTGCGAGCAAAGCTCAGGCTGTGTCCGGAGTGCAGCAGGTGATCGGAAAAGACGCCGCCGAGGATGCCGCCAAAGAATCCGCAGAGCGCCGGCACGGCAGCGAGAAAGCCGACGCTGACAATGGAGAGGTGACGCGAGCGGCTGAGGTAAATGGGAAACCAGGTGAGAAAGAACCACGTGAGCGTGGTGATGCAGTACTGGCCGAGATAAATGCCGACCAGCATTCGATTGGAGAGCAGCCACTTCACAATGGGCCATGTGAGGGTGTTCGTCCCGCTGCGGCCGCGGGCGTCGAGGCTGGCGAGGCCGCCGCCGCGCTCGATGAGTTCGACTTCCGCTGCATTGATCCATGGATGGTTTTTGGGCCCGTACACGACGCGGTACCAGACAACGGCGAGCACGAGGCCGACGGCACCGGCGAGCCAGAAGCACTGCCTCCAGCCCCACAGGTGCGCGATCCAGCCCATCGCCGGGGCGAAAAAGACGAGGGAGAAATACTGCGAGGCGTTGAAGAGCGCTGCGGCTCTGCCGCGTTCGGCGGCGGGAAACCAGGCAGCGACGATGCGGCCGTTGCCGGGAAAGACGGGTGACTGTGCGAGGCCCGAGAGCAGGCGCAGGCCGAACAGCGTGTAGAACGCGGCGACGGCGGGCAGGTATCCGCTGGCGCCGGCCAGCAGCGCGCAGACCGACCAGCCGATGATGCTGATTCCGTAGACGCGCTTTGACCCGCGCGCGTCCAGCAGGCCGCCTGCGGGCAACTGCGCTACCGCATAGGCCCAGCTGAATCCGGAGAAGAGGTAGCCGAGGTGCAGCGGATCGAGATGGAGATCGTGCGTGAGCGACACCGCCGCGATCGACAGCACCACGCGGTCGCCGTAGCTGAAGGTGCTGGCCACGAAGAGCATGAGCGCAATCCAGTAGCGGACGTGGGTCGGCTTCTCCTCGGCCATGCCTGGTCTCAGATGATTTTCTCGACGAGGGTCTTCAGTTCGGCGAACTCGCTCTCGGTGAGATCGGTGAGAGGCGGGCGCACCGGCCCGGCATCGCGCCCGACCGCGCGCAGTCCGGCTTTGACAATGGAAACGGCGTAGCCTTTGCGGCGGCTGCGAATCGCGATGTACGGCAGCACGAAGTCGCGCAACATGCCGGTAATTGTCTCCTGCTGGTGCGCGCGCACCGCGGCATAGAACTTGCGCGCAAACTTCGGAACGAAATTGAAGATGGCCGAGGAATACGTGGTCACGCCAATTTGCAGATAGGGGGTCGCGAAGGTTTCCGCCGTCGGCAGGCCGCCGACATAGACCAGGCGATCGCCGAGGCGCGTGACGATGCGCGTCATCAGCTCGATGTCGCCGTGGCCGTCTTTGAAGCCGACGAGATTCGGACACGCGCCGCACAGCTGGTCGAGCGCAATCTCGTTCAGGACGGCGTTGTCGCGGTTGTAGAAGATGACGCCCAGCTTCGTCGCCGCGCAGACGGCTTTCACGTGCGCGACGAGTCCGGCGGGGTCGGCATTGACGAGATACGGCGGAAAGAGCAGCAGGCCGTCCGCTCCAGACTTCTCCGCCGCCTGGGCATACTGGATCGCGGTGCGCGTGCCATAGCCGCAGCCGGCGATGACAGGAACTTTGTGCGCCGTTTCGGCGACCGCGGCGGCAACCACGCGGGAGAATTCATCGAGGGTGAGTGAGAAATATTCGCCGGTGCCGCCGGCGGCGAAGAGCGCGGCGGGTTCGTGTTCGAGCAGCCAGGCGATGTGTCGGCGGTAGGGCGTTTCGGCGAAGTCGAGGCGCTCGTCGAAGTGCGTCACCGGAAAGGAAAGCAAACCCTTTCCGACCTTCTCTGCCATTTGCTGGGGAAGCATCACGAATGTCGATTCTCTCAGATCAGTGTGTTGGGCGAGCGGCTGTGTGCGGCTGGTCGAGGAGCCAGCCGACGAAATCCATGCCGGCGGCAAAGTTGTCGTAGTCGGGCGGCAGCTTGCGGCCGTCGGTGTACTCGTTGTAGAGCCAGGGGTCGGTCACGGCGACGACGGTTCCCTTCCCGTAGCGAGCGACCGCCATGAGCGTGTCGCCTTTCCAGACCAGCAGCGGGTTCGCGCTTTTCGACAGCGCCAGCGAACAGGTGTCCTTCATGTAGAGCACATGCGGATGCGTGAACGGCGCCAAGGCTGTGCGTACGTCGATGCGTCCCGTTGCAAATTCATCGCCGACGACGTGGTGCACGAGCACGTTATTGAAGTGGAGGCCGAACTTGTCCGCGAGTGTGTCGAGGTGCGTGATGTCGGCGTTGTCGGGATCGTTCTCCATCAGGACCAGAACACCGCCC
>DATEPN010000587.1:0-6083 GCA_035273225.1 Acidobacteriaceae bacterium
TCGAACGGCTGCTCGGGAATTTCCAGCCGGTCCAGCACGCCCGAACGCATCGCGCGAATGAGCGCCGCCTGCTCCACGAGATCGTCGCGGGTCAACGCGAAGAAGCGGCCTTTGGGAATGGCTCCGCGCCAGTGCCCGGCACGCCCGACGCGCTGCATGCCAACCGAGATCGACCGGGGCGACTGGATCTGGCAAACCAAATCCACCGTTCCGATGTCGATTCCTAACTCAAGCGACGCCGTGGCGATCAGTACACGAATCTCGCCCTGCTTCAGTCGCCTTTCCGATTCGAGGCGCAGTTTGCGCGAGAGGCTGCCGTGGTGGCACGCGACATTTTCCGCACCGAGGCGGTCTCCGACCTGAAAGGCCAGCCGCTCAGCCATCCGGCGCGTGTTAACGAACACCAGCGTGGAGCGGTGATCGAGCACCAGTTCCGCCAGCCGCTTGTAAACGCCATCCCAGATCGAGTTCGTCGCCACCGAGCCGAGTTCGTCGTCGGGCACTTCGATGGCAAGATCCAGCTTGCGCCGCTGTCCCGCCTGCACGATGCTCACCGCCTCGCCCCGAGAGCCGCGCAGAAATTCCGCCACCAGTTCAATCGGATTCTGCGTCGCCGAGAGTCCAATTCGTAACGGTCGGGGATGCAAAAGCAGGCTTGCGCCCGCCATCAGCACGTTCTCGCCGGTGACCAGCGCGTCGAGGCGCTCCAGGGTGAGCGCCAGGTGCGAGCCGCGCTTGTCGTCGGCTATCGCGTGGATCTCGTCGACGATGACGGTATGCACGCGGCGGAGATGTTCGCGGCTCTGCTGCGCGGTCAGCAGGATGTAGAGCGACTCCGGCGTGGTGACCAGAATGTGCGGAGGCGTTTTCAGCATCGCGCGGCGCTCGGCGGCAGGCGTGTCGCCGGTGCGCACGGCGGCGCGGATCGCCGGACACAGATAACCCCGTTCCAGCGCCAGCGCCTGGATTTCCCGCAGCGGCGTCTCGAGGTTCTTCTGGACATCGTTGGAGAGCGCCTTGAGCGGCGAAATGTAGACGACCTCGGTGTCGCAGCCGAGCCGGCCATCGATGGCCGTGCGGATGAGCGAGTCAATGCAGATGAGGAAGGCGGCGAGAGTCTTGCCGGATCCGGTGGGCGCGGAGATGAGCACGGGCTTGCCCGCGTGGATCAGCGGCCATCCCTGCTCCTGCGGCTCGGTGGGCGTGCCGAAGCGGCGCACGAACCACTCCTGCACGAGCGGGTGCGCCCAGGCGAGCGATTCGGGAATCGGGAGTCCGGGAAGATTCTCCGGGACTGGGGTCGCCGGGGAAGGCATCTTCCGATTCTAGCGCGGATCTTCGGTTTGTCTTCGCCCGCGAGGGAGCCTTCGATGGCAGGCTGCAGAGAGCAGAGTGGGAAGGCCACTCGGAGGCGGGAGTGTGCACGTGACAAGGATGTGCGGGAACAGCGCACCTGCCGCAACTTGTCCTGCCGTGTTAACTATCTCGATAACAGAACCCGCATCCAAGCAGCGCAGGCACGACTCCGGAGGTCACCTCGTGAGCAGTATCCGTTCCCTCCTTCTGTGGACGTCTGTCTTCACTCTTGCCAACCTCCTGGGCGGATGCGGCTCGACCTCGCTCCCCCTCAACAGCAACAACGGCGGCCACTCCGGCAGCGGTCCGGTGCCGACTGTGATTGCCCAGGCCTTGGAACTGAACGGCGTTGCGCCGAACCGCAAGCAGGAAGTGCAGTTCAGCGAGGCCATGGACCCGGCGACGATCAACGCCAAAACCTTCGTCATTACGGATCCCGGGGGAAATCAGATGCCCGGTGTCGTCAGCTATGATCCCGGCTTCAACGTAGCCGCCTTCCAGCCAACGCCTGCGCTCGAGACCGGCGCCAGCTATACGGCCACCATCAACACCGGTGCTGCGTCCACGGGCGGCATGCATCTGGCAGCGCCCTACGTCTTTGCGTTCACCACGCGCGCCGAGACCGACAGTTCGCCCCTCGCGGTCAAACAGGTCAGCCCCGCTGCGAATGCGGCATGCGTCAGCCCCAACGCGCAGATCGTCATCACCTTCAACGAAGCGCCCGACGCGAGCACCGTCACCGCCCAGAACATCGTGGTCACCGACAGCAACGGCAACAAGATTACGACCACCCTGTCCACCAACATCAACACCACGCAGGTGATGGTGACGCCCGCTTCGCCCCTGCCCAGCGGCGTCATAACGGTGATGGTGAGCAACATCGGCGACCTCGCCGATCTGAAGATGCCGCAGCCATTCACCTGGTCCTTCTCAACGGTGTGCAGCGCGTCCGGCGGAGGGTCCGGCGCACCCGGCGGCTTTGTCTACGTCTCGACGCCGTCGGTGGCCGGCAGCGCCGGCAATTTCATTCAGGGATGGTCAGTCGCTGCCGATGGCACGCTCACCGCGGTTCCCGGCTCGCCGTTCAACACCTCGGGACAGGCCGGCCAGGTTGTAGCGGACGGCAAATACCTCTTTGCCGACATGTTTGCCGGCGGCAGCATGAGCATCGACACGTACTCGATCGCGGCGAACGGAGGCCTGACGCTGACCACCACGATCCCGGCGCATTCCATCAGCGGCACGCCCACCATCTACAACATGGGCACCACAACTGACTTCACCGACCGCACCGGCCAGACCCTGTACGACTTTGCGCAGACCTACTCGGTACAGTCGAACGGCAGCCTGAACTGGGTGGGGTCGATTACCGACGGCAGCGGCGGATACATCGAGGACCAGATCTCGTTCACCGGCGACGACCGATTCGGCTACAGCTCCGACTGCACCTCCGGCAACCAGAACTTCTGGGCCTTCACCCACGGTAGCAACGGTGCGCTGACGCGCTTCAATCCGAATGCCAACGTGCCGGCGGTATCTCCGAACCCGGCGGGCACCAGCTATTGCCCAACGTACAGTGCCGCGATCCCGGCGCCGGACAATCTGCATGTGATCTTCTCGCTGCAGGTCGGGACGGGTCCCATGTCGTACCAGGGCGTCAATCAACTGGCGGTCTACACCATCAACTACGCCGATGGCACGCTGCACACCGCGGACACGGCGGCCACCATGCCGAAGACCACGGTGGGACAGGCGACCGACTACAAGTTCGACCCCAGCGGCAACTGGTTGGCGGTCGCGGGCAGTTCCGGGCTCGAACTCTTCAGCTACAACAACGGCATGCTGTCTGGCGGAACCACGCTCCTTGCCAACGACGCCCCGAGCCAGATCGGCTGGGATAAGGCCGGGCATCTGTTTGCAGTCTCGCAATTCTCCGGCAAGCTGTATGTGTTCGATGTGGCCAACGGCATCGCCACAGCCGCGCCGGGATCGCCGCATGCTGTCCCGACCTACAGCTATCTTGCGGTGCAGCCTGCGCCTTAGCCGGCGGGCAGCTGAGCGCATGCGGCGAGTCTCTTCAGGCTCGCCGTATGTGTTGTGGAGAGAGGTGCCCTTTCGGGGGCCGCTGTCGCACCGGTTCCCGGTGTTCCGCGGTTTCGCTCGTCCAGCTTTCGCCCTCCGCCAGCGGAATCACGCGATCCGCCAATCCCGACCGCTGCGCCGCGGTCAGCAGCCGCGGCAGCGGCTCATGCATCGGCTCGCGGCCGAGGCGGAAGGTGTTGTAGTGCATCGGGATCATGACCCGGGCGCCGAGATCGACAAACGCCTGCAGCGCGTCTTCAGGGCTGGTGTGCACACTGCGATAACTCTCCGGAGAGTAGGCGCCGATGGGCAGCAGCGCGATCTCCGGGCGCAGCCGGCGCGCGATGTCCGTAAAGCCGCCGAAGTACGCCGTGTCGCCGGAGTGATAAAGCACGGGCGCTCCTTCTGCGTGGATCACGTAGCCGCCAAACCCGCGATGCGCGTCGTGGAACAAGCGCGCGCCCCAGTGCCGGGCCGGCGTGGCCGTGATGGAGAGTCCCTTGCCCAGCTGCGTGGACTGCCACCAGCCCAGCGGCTCGACGCGGCGGAAGCCCAGCGAGCGAACGAGGTCTTCGACGCCCGGAGGAACGATGGCCACCGGAGCCGAAAGGCCGCGACGGCGCATGGCTCGGTTGATGGCGCGCAGCGACGGTCGGTTCAGATGATCCATGTGCGCGTGAGTCAGCAGCACCGCATCAATCGGCGGCAGGTCACGAACGCGCAAGCCCGGGCGGCGTTGCCGGCGCAACAGGATCAGCCGGGTGGCGAAGACGGGATCGATGAGCAGCGCGCGCCCGCCTGTCTGGACGAGGAACGAGGAGTGCCCGATGAAGGTGATGGCCGTGTCGCGCGCAGGTACCCTGGGGGGCTCGCAATGCGTGCCCTGCATTGGGTTCTGGTGGCTCTCACGGATGAGTTTCCAAAGCTGACGGATTTTGATCATCCAAAACGGTACAGACAAACGTGCTCCCAACCTGTTGTTTCGTTGCATAGGCCCGCTCTATTAGATGTTGGCTGTGAACAAACGATCTAAGCGTTGCGCTGTGCAGCAGTTGCCGGCGCGAACCCGCCTGTGGCAGAGTGAATCGGCTCAGGAGACGCCCCCTCAATGGCTTCTGACGGCAAGCTGCCTCAATCGTTTACCGCGACCCTGCAGAGAAGCTCTGCGAAAGGCGGCTGGACGTTTGTGGTCTGGCCCGAGTCCGTCGCATTCTTCGGCACTCGTGGGCTGGTCAAGGTCGCCGGCAGTGTCGATGGTGTACTGTTCCGCAGCTCCTTCATGGCGCTCGGCGACGGTCGGCACAAGCTACCCGTCAAAGCCGACCTCCTGAAGCAGATTGGCAAAGGCGTGGGAGATTCGGTGCGCGTGGTGCTGCAGGAGCGACTCTGAAGCGCAGGACAGCAAACGGAGAACACGAATCGCATTGCCGCCTTGCGCCGAGGAAGCGTTGCGTCATTTATAGTGCTAACGCATTGCGCAGTGCATTCCTGCAACAGCAAAGTCTCGAGGCCGATCCATGCACGTAACTTGCCCCGCTCTTGCACTCCTCTGTTTGCCCGCCACGCTTCTGTTTGCCCAGACCGCACCGGCTCCTGCTGCCCCAGCGGTCACCGTCGTGCACTGCCCGCGTCTCTTCGACAGCACCGCAGGCAAGATGCTCGGGCCGTCAACAGTGGTCATCCGCGGTGACAAGTTCGAGAAAGTCGAATCCGGCACGCAGTCCGCAGAGGGCGCGACTGTAATCGACCTGGGCAGCGACGCGACCTGCCTGCCGGGCCTGATCGACGATCACGTGCACCTCGACGATCAGTTTGGCAAGAACACCTATCAGGAGCAGGCCCACATCAACTTCGCCAACCTGGTCCTGCGTTCCACGCTCTACGCCCGGCGCACGCTGATGGCAGGATTCACCACCGTCCGCAATGTCGGCGACACGAATTACGACACCGTCGCCCTGCGGCAGGAGATCGCCACCGGCACGGTCATTGGCCCGCGCATCTTCACTGCGGGTCCGGCGATCAGCACCACCGGTGGCCACGCTGACAATACCAATGGGCTTAGCCTCCGGCTCCAGGGCGATCCCGGGCCGCTGCAGTCCATCTTTAACGGCCCGGACGAGGCGCGCAAAGTCGTTCGCCTCCACTACAAGAACGGCGCCGACCTCATCAAGGCGATGCCCTCGGGCGGCGTCATGGATCTCGGCACGAACGGCTCGGGCCCGCAGATGAGCGAGGACGAGATTCGCGCGCTGGTCGAGACGGCGCACGACTACGGCATGAAGGTCGCCGTCCACGCGCATGGGGCTGAAGCAATCCGTCGCTCCGTCATGGCCGGCGTCGACTCCGTCGAGCACGGCACCTTCATGGATGACCAGGACATCGCTCTGATGAAACAGCACGGCACCTTCTACTGCCCCACGGTGTACACCGGCCAGTTTGTCGCGGAGCAGGCGAAGAAGGGCGCGTATCCGGCGACCGTCGCAGCGAAGGCAATTGCGATTGGGCCGCAGATTCTCAGCACGGTGAGCCGTGCCTACAAGGGCGGCGTGAAGTTTGCCCTACGGCACTGATGCCGGCGTCTATCCGCACGGGCAGAACTGGGAGGACTTCATCTATCTCGTGAAGGCCGGCCTGCCGCCCGCTTA
>DATEPN010000588.1:0-2009 GCA_035273225.1 Acidobacteriaceae bacterium
TCTTCGAGTCCGGCCCCAGATTGGCTCCCCGCATCACCTGCTGCAGTCCCGCCTTCACCATGCCTTCCAGCAGGCCGTGCTCAAACGCCTGATGGAAGTTCCGCACCGGCCACAGCTCCTCGCGAATCCAGCTGCGATCCACCGCCGCCTTGTATTCGCTGAGAGTGTCCGCCGACGCATTCCCGCTCAGCAGCGCGTCGAACGCCGCCTCCGCCGCCAGCATCCCGCTCTTCATCGCCAGGTGAATGCCCTTCAGCCGCTGCGAATTCAGAAAACTCGCCGCATCCCCCAGCAGCATCCAGCCATTCCCATAAATACGCGGCATCGTCAGCCATCCGCCGTAGGGCAGCGTCTTTGCCCCATACCGCACCATCTTGCCGCCCTCCAGAATCTGCCGCGCAAACTTGTGCTCCTTGAAGCTCTGGAACGCATGATGCGGATCGATCCGCGGATCCTGATAATCCAGCCCCGTCACGTAGCCAACCGAAACCAGCGTGTCGCTGATCCCGTACACCCACGCCCCGCCGTACTCCCGGCTGGTCAGCGGATACCCCAGCGTGTACATCACCTCGCCCTTTGCCACGCGCCCCGCCGGAATCTCCCACAGCTCCTTCACCCCCAGCCCATACGTCTGCGCATGGTTCGGATCCTCGAGCCCCAGCCGCCCAATCAACTCCTTCGCGCAATTCCCGCGCGTCCCCTCCGCCAGAATCGTGATCTTCGACCGCAGCTCATACCCCGGCTCAAAATTTCCCTTCGGACGCCCCTCTTTATCCACGCCCTTGTCGTCCGTCCGGACACCGGCCACGCGCGCCGTCTCCACATCGCCGCTGTCGTCGTCCCACAGCAGCCCCGCGCCCGCAAAGCCGGTGAAGATCGTGATCCCCGCCTCCTCCACCTTCTGCCCCAGCCACTTCGTGAACCGGTTCAGCGACACGACATAGTTCCCGTGGTCGCGCAGCGGCGGCGGCACGATCGGAAATTTCCGCTTACCCGTCCGCCTCAGGTACCAGACCGACTCCTTCGTCACCTCCGCATCGAGCGGCGCATCCTTCTCCGCTCCCGGCAACAGCTCCCGCAGCGCCCGCGGATCGAGCAGCGCCCCCGACAGGCAGTGCTGCCCCACCTCGCGCGACTTCTCCAGCACGTAGATGTTTTCCTTCGTCAGCGGCGCGTCCGGATGCTTTTCGTTGTGCGCATCGATCAGCTGCGCCAGCCGCAGCGCGCACGACATCCCCGCCGGCCCTCCGCCGACAATCACCACGTCCGCCTCCATCTGCGGACGCTCCACTCCCTCGATCGGACGACGAAACGTAATCATGGATTTCCGGGGTCTCCCCTGCCGATGCGACCGATCATCTTACCAGGCCACCGCGATTGGATGCAGGCCGGCGCTCAGTCACGCGATCACAGGTGCAGGGAATGAATCACCCGCCACGCGAAAATCGATCCCGATACAATCCACAGCAGGATCGACAGCGTATACAGCACGTTCCTGGATACGAAGAACCGGTCACTCCCGAACATCGCCTTATACGCCCGGTTAAACGCGATCCATTTCCGGTAATAGAACATCTCCGGAAAGCGCTCTTCTTTGGGCAGCCGGTCGTTCAGCCGCATCACCATGAACACTTCCACAAACGACGTCGCAAACGCCACCACCCCGGAGAGGATGAGGACCAGCAACAGCCAGACATTGAACACGTGATGAAACTGCGCAGGAAGCCAGTGCATGGACTCGCAGTTTACTGGGATTCAGGAAAGAACAGAAGCGGTCGTTCGCCGAGCGAAGTTGCTGCCGGCTGCCGACTGCGGGCTTCGCTACGCCCCCTTCGCCTTCTTCACTTCCTCCGTCAGCGCCGGCACCACCTGGAACAGATCCCCCACCACCGCCACATCGGCAATCTCGAAGATCGGCGCCTCCGGATCCTTGTTGATCGCCACAATCGTCCGCGACCCCTTCATGCCGACGATGTGCTGAATCGCCCCGCTCACTCCCAGCCCCACAT
>DATEPN010000589.1:0-4629 GCA_035273225.1 Acidobacteriaceae bacterium
AGCGGCGTCAACCAGACCAAGGCCGCCTTATATGTCTACGACGGTTACATTTCCTTTCGCACCGTCGTCGGCAAATTCATCACCTCTGCCCTCGCCATTGGCGCCGGCCACTCTCTCGGCCCGGAAGACCCCGGCTTGCAAATTGGCGCTGGCGTCGCCTCCATCATTGCCCGCAATCTGCGCCTCTCCCGCCGCCGCCTCCGCATGTTCGCGCCCATCGGCGCCGCCGCCGGACTCGCCGCCGCCTTCAACGCCCCCATCTCCGCCATCCTGTTCGTCATCGAAGAAGTCATCGGCAGCTGGAGCGCCGCCGTCCTCGGCTCTCTCGTCCTCTCCGCCATCTCCAGCGTCGTCGTTGCCCGCGCCTTCTGGGGACCGGAGCCCATGTTCCGCATCCCCTCCATCGAGCTGCGCGACCCCCGCGAGCTGATGGCCTACGCCGTCCTCGGCGTCATCGGTGGAGTCGTCGCGCCCTTCTTCTCGATGACGCTCGGCTTCCTTCGCCCGCGCCTCCGCGCCATGCCCCGCTGGACCCTCTACCTCCAGCCCGCCGTGGCGGGACTCATGGTTGGCGCCATCGGCTACTTCGGCTTTCCGCAGGTGATGGGCACCGGATACGACGTCATGGACCAGGCCATGCACGGCCAGTTCATCTGGCAGGTAATGCTGGCGCTCGTCTTTCTCAAGCTCCTGGCCACCACCCTTTCTTTCTCCAGCGGAACCCCCGGAGGTATGTTCGCGCCCACGCTCTTCATCGGAGCCATGCTGGGCGGCGCCGTCGGCGGCTTCGAAAAGCACTTCTTCCCCCATCTCACCGGCACGGTCGGCGCCTACTCCCTGGTCGGCATGGGCGTGCTCTTCGCTGGATTCCTGCGCGTCCCCCTCACCTCCGTCTTCATGGTGCTCGAGGTCAGTGGCAACTACTCCATCATCATTCCTGTCATTCTCGCGAACACCATCGCCTTCCTGCTCTCGCGCACCCTCCAGCCGGTCGGCATCTTCGAAATCTTCACCCACCAGGACGGCCTCGACCTCCCCTCCATGGAGGAACAACGGGAAGAAGCCGTCCTGCACATCGAAGACGCCCTCAAACCCGTCGGCGTGCCCGTCGTGCGCGGAGCGGACACCCTCTCCATCGCCGCTGCGGCTCTCGCCGACTCGCGTGCCACGGCCTGCCTCATCCACCTCATCGACGGCTCCTGGTATGCCATGAGCCAGGATGAGCTCACCACCGCCACCGCCACCCTGACTCCCGATACACCCATCCAGCGCGCCCTCAAACCAGACCGCACGCCCACCCTCTTCCCCGATATGCCCCTCGACAGCGCCCTGCACTACTTCCCGCGCTGGCCGCTGCTGCCCATTTCGAACCGCGCCACCCGCGGCGCTCTCGAAGGCGTGCTCACGCTCGACGATGTCCTCGGCCGTTATCGCAATCCGGATTAAGCCGACACGCTTGCATCGCAGGCACTCCCCCACTACGCTCAAGTCTCAGGAGTCTCTCTGACCTTCCATCGATGTTGAGCCTCTATCAAAGGCTGATCCTGGGTTGTCTGCTGCTCATCGCGCTTGTCACTGCGGTCAGCATGCTGGTGCGTACGTCGTTCGTGCATCTCGCCGCGCTCGACGCGCAGGTGCACGTCGCCGAAACGGCGCTCTCCTCGCTCGCCTCCGCTCAGGCGTCCATGGCCAACGAGGAGCTGATTGCCGCCCGCATGGCCAGTGGCAACGCGCAGATCGCCGACTTCCGCGACCAGGCGCGCGAAACCCAGACCAACCTCCAGACCGCGATCGCCGATGTCCGCGCCTTCGATAGTTCCCTCGACATCCAGGACCTGACCCGTCGCCACGAGCACATGCTGAATCGTCCGCCCGGCGACCCAGCCGCGCTCGCGCGCGAACTCGAATCCCTGCACCTGGAATTGCGAAACGACCTCCAGCAGCTCTCCACCGAACGTGACAACACGGTCGGCAACATCCTGGTCCAGCAAGCCTCGCTGCGCACCCGCCTCATCGCCGCCTGCGGATTCTCCATCGCCGCCGCCACCGCGATCTCTATCGTCATGCTCGTGCTGGTCATCGTTCCCCTGCGGCACACAGCGCGAGTCGCCCGCCGCATCGGCCAGGGCGACCTCCACCAGCGTGTCGAATGGCGCTCCAAAGACGACCTCGGCACCATCGCCACCGAGCTGAATCGCCTCGCCATTCGCCTTCGCGATCTCCGCGAAACCGAATCCGGCCGCCGCCAGATGGAGTTCCAGCTCATCGACGCCGTCGTGCGCTCCATCTTCGAGCCGGTCATTGTTACCGACGGCCGCGGTCAGGTGCTGAAGCTCAACCAGGCTGCCGTCGAAGTCCTCGGCGGCTCCTCCGAAGACCGCATGATCCTCACCAACACCCCCGGCGGCGATAAGATCCTCAGCGCCATCCGTGGCGCTGTCTCGATGCAGCGCGCCACCACCGGCGAAGAAGGCCAGGCTGCCCTGATGCCCATGCGCATCGGCCAGGCCAATCGCAGCTATCGCCTGCGCACCACGCCCATGCGCGACCTCGAAGGGAAACTCCTCGGCGCCGTCACCCTCCTCGAAGACGTCACCGAAATCGCCGAAGTCGACCAGTTCAAATCGCGCTTCCTCTCCGTCGCCTCGCAGCGCCTGCGCGATCCGCTGCACCGCCTGCGTCTGTCCCTCTACGCACTGGTCCAGGGCCACGCGGGCCGGCTGGAGCCCATGCAATCCGAACTGGCCAACAGCGCCGCCGAAGAAGCCGAACGCCTCGACGATCTCATGCTCGACCTCATCGAAGTCGCCGAACTGGAAACCGGACGCCGTCAGCTCAAAATCGAACGCGTGCGCCCCATCGACGCTCTCCGGGACGCCATCGGCCGCTTCCGCGACCCCGCACGCGACAAAAACATCGACGTGGAGCTGGAGGCGTTTGAAGACGTGGCCTTCATCCAGGCCGATCGCCGCGCCGTGCGGACCATCCTCGACAACCTGATCGCCAACGCCCTCCGCTACAGCCCCGAGGGCGGCCACATCAGCATCGGCGCTGCCGAACTCGCCGACCGCGTCCAGTTCTTCGTGCACGACACCGGCCGCGGTATCGAAGCCGACCGCCTGCCCACCATCTTCGGCCGTTTCACCACCGACGACTCCGGCGGAACCTCCGGCCTCGGCCTCGCTCTCGTGCGCCGCCTGGTCGAATCACAGGGCGGCCAGGTCTCCGTCGAAAGCCGCCTCGGCTCCGGTACCACCTTCCGCTTCACCCTGCCCATCGCCGCCGCTGCCATCGAACGGCATCCCGTGGAGGCGGGCTGAGTTCCCGATGACTGACCTCACGCCAACTCTCCCCGACACCGTCGAGCCCGGACGCCTCCGCGTCTATCTCGGCGCAGCACCCGGCGTCGGCAAAACCTATCGCATGCTCGAAGACGCGCACCTGATGAAGCGCCAGGGCATCGACATCGTCATCGGCCTCGTCGAGCCCCACGGCCGCGCCGAAACGGCAGTGCTCGCCGAGGGCCTCGAGTCCATTCCCCTCCGCGAAATCCAGTACCGCTCCGTCACGCTGCGCGAAATGGACATCGACGCCGTCATCGCGCGCCATCCAGCCTGGGTGATTGTGGACGAGCTTGCCCACACCGACGTCCCCGGCAGCCGCAACCGCAAGCGCTACGAAGATGTTCTGGAAATCCTCGAAAACGGCATCAACGTAATGACCGCCGTCAACATCCAGCATCTTGAGACGCTGAACGACGCCGTCACCCGTTCCGCCGCCACGCAGATCCGCGAAACCATCCCCGATAGCTTTCTCCGGCGCGCCGACGAAGTCATCAACGTCGACCTCAGCATCGAAGAGCTCCGCAACCGTCTCCGCCAGGGCAAGATCTACGCGCCCGAAAAGGTCGAGCAGGCCCTCGCCAATTTCTTCCGCAAGGGCAATCTCACCATGCTCCGCGAGCTATCCCTCCGCACCACCGCCGAGCAGGTAGGAACAGCCGCTGCGGAATACCGCCGCAACCAGGGACTCGAACAGGCGCCCATCCCCGAAAAGGTCATGGTCTGCCTGTCGACCCGTGCCGGCATGGAGCGCATCCTGCGCGCCGGCGCCCGTATCGCCGGACGCCTCGCCACGAATTGGTACGCCGTCTATGTGCAGCCGCCCGGTACCGATAACCGCCACGGCGATCCGGAAGCCTTAGCCCGCGTCGAAGAATACGAACGCATGGCCCGCGACCTCGGAGCGCGCGTCGTCGTCCTCCACGACAAAAAAGTCGCCGATGCCCTCATCGAATTCGCCCGCAAGGAGAACATCTCCCACGTCGTCTTCGGCCAGTCCGCCCGCACCCGCTGGGACATCCTCCTCCACGGCTCCATCGTCAACCGCTTCCTCAACGAAATGCGCGACACCACGGTGCAGGTCGTACCCTTACAGAGCGGGAAGAAAGAGCCCCGCCCCTTGCACTAATCCGCCCCGGAGCCCATTGCATGGTCACCATCGAACTCCCGCAGCAGACCCGCGCCGACGCCATCAAGTCCCTCCAGCAGTACTTCGAACAGAACCTGCCCGAGCCCATTGGGGATCTCGCCGCCGGACTCCTCCTCGACTATTTCCTCGAGGAGATCG
>DATEPN010000590.1:0-4226 GCA_035273225.1 Acidobacteriaceae bacterium
ACTGTCGGCACCTGTACGCCAAACTGCAGCACGCTGCCGATCACCGACCCAATCGCCAGCAAAACCGCCAGCCGCGACTCCGTGTGATTCCGTCCGCCCCAGATCAGCGTCGTGATCATGGCGATGTTCCACACCACCGGCGCCGCGTACGACAGGAAAAATTTCCGGTGGCTGTTCAGAATCCCCAGACACCACGCCGAAAACACCAGCACCGCCGCGCCCGGGAAGAGAATCTGCACCAGCCGGATCGTCAGCAGCCGCTTCCAGCCGTGGAACCCCGGCGCAATCAGGTCGATGAGCCACGGCGTCGCAAAGACGCCCGCCGCTACCAGCACCGTCGTCACCAGCACCAGCAGCGCGAACACCGCCTCGGCCAGCTGCGACGCCTCCTCGTGCCGATCCTCCGCGTTCAGCCGCGCGTAGACGGGGATAAACGACGCCGACAGCACGCCCTCGCCGAAGAGGTTCTGCAGAATATTCGGAATGCGAAACGCCGCCCGAAAGGCATCGGCCGCGTCGGAGTTGCCGAAGTAGTGTGCGAACACGCGATCGCGCACCAGCCCCACCAGACGGCTGAGCAGAATGCCCGCAGCGACCGCCGCGGCGTGGCCTCGCGATGCCGTGCTCTTCGGTTTCTGCTCGCTGGATTGGGTGTCCAAAGCACGATTATAGGGGCGCGAAATCCAGCCTCGCCGCTCCGCCGCGGCATGCGCCGCTCTCCGCGAACCAGTACAGTAAGAGCGCACGCCCATGGAAAATTTCCGGCTCCGCGTCTTCCGAACCGTCGCCGAAGAAGCCAGCTTTCGCCACGCCGCCGAGCGCCTGCACCTCAGCCAGCCCGCGGTCAGCTAGCAGATTCACGCCCTCGAAGAAGAGCTGGGCGTTGTCCTCTTCGACCGCGGCAAAGGGCGCATCCGTCTCACCGACGCCGGCACCACCCTCCTTGGCTACGCCCGCAAAGGTGCGCGTCTCGCCGCCGAAGCCCAGGCCGCCCTCGAGCGCACGCGCGGCGAAACAGTCGGCGAACTCCGCATCGGCGCCTCCATGACCGTTACCCAATACGTGCTGCCGCGCCTGCTCGGCGCCTTCCTTCAGCAAAACCCGCGCATCGAGTTCTCCGTCAAAAGCGCGAACACCGAGCACATCGTCGCCGCCCTCAGCGCCGGCGAAATCGACCTCGGCCTCATCGAGGGCCCCGTCTCCAGCCGCGAAGTCTTCCGCCAGCGCGTCCTCGAAGACCGCATGGTGCTCATCGTCGGCCGCCGCTATTCATGGCCGGCGAAAGCCGGGGCGGGGAAGCTCATCGTCCCCGTGCGCGCGCTCACCGAAGTGCCGCTGATCATGCGCGAGCGCGGCTCCGGCTCCCGCCGCGTCGTCGAACTCGCCCTGCGCCGCGCCGGCCTGCGCTGGCGCGACCTGCGCGTCGCTATGGAACTCGACTCCATCGTCGCCATCATCTCTGCCGTCGAAGAGGGCCTCGGCGCCGGCTTCGTCTCCGAGTGGGCCATCCGCAAAGAGGTGCGCCTCGGCACCGTCCGCGTCATTCCCGTCGAAGGCCTCGACATCCGCCGTGACTTCACGCTGATCCGCCCCATTGGCCCCACGCCCAGCGGTCCGGCCGGAGCCTTCGAGCGCTTCCTGCTCACGCAGCAAGTCTGACCAGATTCGATAAGTTTTCCTTATCACCCATCCGAAATTCCGTCTGGCCTCCGCCGCCCTCCCGCGCAATCCTGAGAGGGCGATGGTTCGCAACCTGTTCTTCCTGGGCATCATTCTCGCCGCCAGCGGACTCCTCTCCCCGCCCCTCGCTCTCGCCTGCGGCATCGCCTACGGCCTGCTGGCGACCCACGAATACCATGCTGACGCCCGCCGCCTCTCTAAATTTCTCCTCCAGGCCTCCGTCGTCTGTCTCGGATTCGGCATGAACCTCGGCGAAGTCATTCGCGTCGGCCGCTCCGGATTCCTGTACACCGCCGTTGGCATCACCTTCGCTCTGCTGCTCGGCGCCGCGTTGGCCTGGCTGCTGCGTGTCGCGAAAATCCAGGGCTTCCTCATCTCCGCCGGAACCGCCATCTGCGGCGGCAGCGCCATCGCCGCGCTCGCGCCCGTCACTGAAGCGAGCGAAGAAGCCCTCGCCGTCTCCATGGGCACGGTCTTCGTTCTCAACTCCGTTGCGCTCTTCATCTTCCCTGTCATCGGACACGCCCTGCACCTCACCCAAACCCAGTTCGGCCTGTGGTCCGCGCTCGCCATCCACGACACCAGCTCCGTCGTCGGCGCCGCCGCCCATTACGGAGCCGTCGCGCTCGCCATCGCCACCACCGTCAAGCTGGCCCGCGCGCTCTGGATCATCCCCGTCTCCCTCGGGGCCGCAGTCGTGCGCCGCAGCCACGCGCGCATCCACATCCCCTGGTTCATCCTCTTCTTCTGCCTCGCCGCCGTCGCCAACACCTTCCTCCTCTGGATGCACCCCGAATCGCAGGCGCTCGTCCATCTCGGCCGCATGGGACTCGCCGTTACGCTCTTCCTCATCGGCACCGGCATCACGCGCGCCACCCTGCGCCAGGTCGGCGTTCGCCCGCTCCTCCAGGGCATTCTGCTCTGGGCCGTGGTTGGCTCAGCATCGCTGTTCCTCATCCTGCGCGGCTGGATTCACCTCTAAGATGGAAGACATGACTGACGCCGTCCACCCGCTCGTCGCCTTCTACCGGGATGGCGCCCCGGACGACGAGAACCGCACCCTGGCGCAGATCCTCGGCTGGGACGACCGCCGCCTCGAAGCGATCCACGACTACATCCAGTGGCTCTTTCCTCTGCCCGAGCGCAGCGGAGCCAATCCCTCCGCGCCGACGCTCGACGAGGGCACCATCCAGGCCTTCCGCTCCACGCCCGTCATGCGCGACCGCCTCCGTCAGGCCTTCCTGCGCATGCTGCGCTTCTATGGACTCGCCTGGACCGACGGCGCCGGACCCGGCATCCACCGCGCCGCCGACTTCGGCATCCGCTCGCACGAGTGGCTCTCGCCCATGAACCACAACCACCTGCGCCTCACGCGCATCCTGCGGTCCATGCGTCTGCTCGGCCTCGAAGAGGAAGCCGCCGCTCTCTTCCGCGAACTCGATGCGATCCACCAGGAATACCCCGGCCGCATCACCGCACGCACCTTCGACTACTGGAAAGACGCAACCAGCAGCTAAGTCCTGTCTCCTGCGCCCAGCCCTGAGCTCTGGCCTTGTGCCCTGTAAACTGGCCCTTCCTTTTCAGGAGGAAGCCCAGCGTGTCCCTGCGCCGCACCGCTCCCGTCGCCGCTTTCATGATCCTCGCTCTCGCCGCGCATGCTCAAAAGCCCCGCCCCGACGGCAAGATCCACGGCGACAACGGCGTCACGCTCCCGCCCCCGCCGGTCGCGCCCGTCCACGTCGTCACCGACAACTACAACGGCGCCAAAATCGACGACCCCTACCGCTGGCTCGAAGATGCGCGTTCACCCGAAACCCGTCACTGGATCGACGAAGAGAACGCCTATACGCAACAGTATCTGTCACAAATTCACAAGCGCCCTGAAATCGTCCAGCAGCTCACCGCGCTCGAGCGCGTCGACCGCTACACCATGCCCCAGCTCCGCGCAGGCAAATACTTCTTCTCGAAGCGCCTCGCCGGCGAGAACCAGGCCTCCATCTACATGCGCCAGGGCTTCACCGGACAGGACGACCGCCTCATCGACGCCACCAAGCTCAGCGCCGACCAGAACACCAACGTCGGCATCGATGACATCTCCCAGGACGGCAACCTGCTCGTCTATGGCGTGCGCCAGGGCGGAGCTGACGAGCAATCCGTCCACGTCTTCGATGTCCGCAAGCGCCAGGATCTGCCCGACGTGCTGCCCTCCGCGCGCTACTCCGGCATCACGCTGAACAACGACGACACCGGCATCTACTACGCGCGCTTCAGCCATCAGGGTACGACCGTCTGGTTCCACAAGCTGGGCACGGCCGTCACCGACGACCAGAAGATCTTCGGCGGCGCCTACCGCGGCCAGACCCTCGGCGAACTCGACCTCATCAGCGTGCGCGTCAGCGACAACCACCACTGGCTCATCATCAGCATCCAGCACGGCGTCCCCGCGACCAGCGAGGACTACATCATCCACGACATGCGCCGCCCCGGCGTCGACCTCATCCCCGTCGTCTACAACGTCAAGGCGCACGTGCGGATGCTCGCCGTCG
>DATEPN010000591.1:0-48003 GCA_035273225.1 Acidobacteriaceae bacterium
GACGAACTCTGCGGGCGATTCGACGTTCTGCGGCTTCCCGACCTGTGGAAGAATCCGGAGCAACTGACGCAAAAAGTGGCGGACTGTCGGGCTCTGATGGTGCGCAACCAGACGCCGGTCACTGCAGGCGTAATTGCCGCCGCTCCGAACCTGATTGTCATCGGGAGAGCAGGCGTGGGGCTCGACAATGTGGACGTGAAGTACGCCGAGCAGGCCGGAATCGTGGTGTCCTTTACTCCTGATCAAAATGCCATCAGCGTTGCGGAACTGGCAATCGGCCTGATGTTGTCGCTGGCACGGTTCATTCCGGAAGCGGACCGCGATACGAAGGGCGGCAACTGGAATCGGCGGCACTTTCTTGGCACGGAACTTTATGGAAAAACTCTGGGGATTGTGGGTGCGGGCAAGATCGGATATTTGACGGCGCGGCGTGCCCTCGCATTTGGGATGAAGGTGATCGCCTACGATCCGTTCCTGAGCAATGACAATGTTTTGCTCAGCGACTTACAGGCTGAGTTGGTCGAGTTGGACGAACTGCTGGCCAGCGCCGATGTCGTTTCGTGCCACCTGCCTTCTACGCCGCAGACCACTGGTCTGCTGAACCGCGCCCGATTCAGCAAAATGAAGCGGGGCGCTTTTCTGGTGAACACGTCGCGCGGCAGGGTGATTTCCGAAGCCGATCTGATCGCGGCGCTGAAGAGCGGAATTGTCGGCGGGGCAGCTCTCGACGTGCGTGCCAGCGAGCCGCCGGTGACCGGGGAACTGGAAGCAATGCCGAACGTGATCCTGATGCCGCATGTGGGAGCGTTTACGCGCGAGGCGCAGGAGAGAGTGACGAGGGCCGTGTGCGCCGATGTGGCGCGCGTACTTGAGGGCAAGCCGGCGCTGAACGCTGTGAACGGGGCAGTGCCGCGCCGCGCCGGTGCGGTTGCCAGCGCAGGGTGAACTACGAAAAGAAATGCAGGCCGGGGGAGAGCCGAATGAGTGGGCTGACGAAGGGGAAAATCGCCGGGCTGACAGCGGTCGCTGATGCGCGTGGAGTCATTGCGGCCGCAGCGCTCGACCAGCGCGGTCTGCTGAAGAAAATGCTGGCGAAGGAGATGGGCGGCCAGGAGCCGAGTGCGGAGATGATCTGCGAGTTCAAGGAGATCGTAACGGGCGCGCTGACCCGCCACGCATCTGCAATCCTGCTGGATGTGGAGTATGGCCTGCCCGCGGTGAGGCACTGCAACGGCAAAGGTGTGTTGCTGGCTTATGAAAAGTCTGCCTATGATGCGACCGCGCCGGAGTACCTTCCCATCCTGACCGAGGGCTGGTCGGCACTGCGGCTGAAGGAAGCGGGAGCCAGCGCCGTGAAGATTCTGCTGTACTACACGCCATACGAGAAGGCGTGGGTGAATGTGCAGAAGCAGGCCTGGGTCGAGCGAATCGGCGCCGAATGCCGCGCGCTGGATCTTCCGCTGTTTCTTGAACTGCTGGCGTATGAAGAGCAGGGCAGCGCCGCCGGCCCGCTGGCGTGGGCGAAGCGCAAGCCCGAAGTCGTGATCCGATCCATCGAAGAATTCAGCAAGGAACGGTATGCAGCCGATGTGTTGAAGGTCGAGGCCCCGGTCCTGATGCCGTTCGTTCCGGGAACTCAATTCTTTTGCGGTGAGGCTGCGTATTCGCGCGAGCAGGCGTTGCAGTCTTTCCGGGATGCAGCAGCGGCGACGGATAAGCCGTTTGTCTATCTTTCGGCGGGCGTGAGCCATGATGCCTTTGTCGAAACACTGGAATTTGCAGTGGAGAGCGGCGTGAAGTTCCACGGCGTGCTGTGCGGACGCGCTACCTGGCAAGACGGTGTGCCGGTGTTCGCGAGGTCGGGCGCACGGGCGCTGGAGGAGTGGCTGGAAGCGGACGGCGCGGAAAACATCCAGAGAATCAACCGCATTCTGGGCGCTGCGAGCTCCTGGCGGGAGTGCTTTCATTCAGCGGTGCCCGCGTCTGTCTAGCTGCGATTTAACTGAAGAAGGGAAATGATGCAGCGACGCGAATTCATTCGATCGATGCTGGCCGTGGGGGGTGCTTCGCTGTACTGTGCGCCGACAGCCTTCGCCGGCCAGGCTCCAGTGCCGGAGGCCGCACCCGATCCGGAGGTGCGGCGTGTGCTGGTGATGTTCAAGTGCCATTTCGACGCGGGATTTATCGACACTCAGGCACATGTGATCGCGCGCTATTTCCAGCAATACTTTCCAGAAGCGATTGCGACGGCACAGCAGATGCGCCACGCGGGCGATCACCGCTACGTGTGGACGACGGGTTCGTGGCTGCTGTTTGAGTATCTCGAACAGGCCAGCCCAGCCGAGCGCAAAGCCATGGAGCAGGCCATCGGCAGGGGAGATATCGCCTGGCACGCACTGCCGTTCAACTGGCAGACGGAGATGCTGGATGAATCGATGATCGAGGGCAGCCTGGCGCTGTCGGACTCCCTCGACCGGCGCTTCGGCACAAAAACGACTGGGGCGAAGATGACGGACGTTCCCGGCCACACCCGGGGCCTGATCGCTCCTTTGGCCGCACACGGCGTTACGTTCCTCGATATTGGAGTGAATGGGGGAAGTCGCCCAGCCGAAGTGCCTCTGTTTTTTCTGTGGCGGGACAGTCGCGGTCGAAGTCTCGTCATGATGTACCACCACGAATATGGGGAGGTGGGCCGTATCCCTGGGAGTGATCTGGCCATCGCGATCATCGTCCGCGGGGATAACAGCGGACCGCATAAGCCTGCCGAGATTGACGGGGTGTATGCCGACCTGGTGCGGCGGTTTCCGCATGCGCAGATCACTGCGACGGGGCTAACGGAGATCGCTGACGCGGTGCAGCCGTTTCGTAGCCATTTGCCGGTTGTCACGCAGGAGATCGGCGATACATGGATTTATGGAGTGGCGAGCGATCCGCTGAAAGTGGCACGGTATCGCGAAGTGGCGCGCCTGCGCCGCACGTGGATCGAGCAGGGGGCCTTCCATTTGGGCGATGCTACGGATGTGGCCCTTCTGCGTAAGGTGTTGCTCGAGCCGGAGCACACCTGGGGAACGGACACCAAAACCTGGCTCGATTTCGACCACTACAAGCCCGCGGAACTGGCCGAGATGATCCACTCGAAAAACTATGAAGTGGTGCAGTTCAGCTGGGAAGAGAAGCGGCAGGATCTCCTCGATGGCGTGGCCACGCTGCCTGCGGCTCTGCGTCGGGAAGCTGAGGAGGCGATTCGTCGGCTCGATCCAGCCGAGCCGACGCCGGCCGGTGGCGCGTCGCATGACGCTCATGAGGAGATCGACTCGGCGCATTTCGTTCTGGGGCTCGATCCGGCGACAGGGGCAATTCGCAGCCTGCGCAACAAGGCCTCCGGGCGCCAGTGGGCGTCGGCGGATCATCCCCTGGCTCTGTTTTCGTACCAGACGCTTTCGCTTGAGGATTACACGAGCTTCTTTGACCGGTACATCATCAGCCACGCCGATTGGGTGGCGAAGGATTTTGGCAAGCCAAATATCGAGCGGCACGGGGCCGTCAGCCGCACGTGGCATCCGGCGCTGTCAGGAGTTTCGGTCGCGAAGGGCGCGGATGCTACAAGGATTATTGCGAAGCTGGAGATCCAGGATGCAGCGGCGCAGGCGTCCGGGATCACGGCATATCCGGGAAAAATGTATCTGGAACTGCTTCTGCCTGATGCTGAACCAGCGGTCCATCTCAGTTTCTCGTGGTTTGGCAAGCCGGCGACGCGTATGCCCGAGGCGCTATGGCTGACATTCAATCCGGTCGCCGGCGCGCCCGATGGCTGGAGATTCGATAAGTGCGGCGAAAGCATATCGCCCTTCGATGTGGTTCCCGGAGGAGGCCGGCGCATGCATGCCGTGACCACCGGTTTCCGCTACGGTGAGGCGGGGAATACTTTCGCAGTGGAGACGATTGACGCTCCCCTGATTGCGCTGGGCGAGCGTTCTCCGCTGAACTTCTCGCGCAGTCAGCCGGATCTCTCCGGCGGCGTTCACAGCTGTCTCTTTAACAATGCCTGGGGTACCAACTACATCATGTGGTACGGCGAGAACATGCGCTTCCGATACGTACTTCGAGGCTGAATACACCGTCGGTTCTACAGGTGCTGCCCCAGGAAATCGTTTCTGAACTTCGATTCCGGATCATATTGCTTCATCAGTGCCTGAAAATCGCGCAACCGAGGATAGGCAGCGTGCAGATGTTCGGGCGGGGTGGTGAACAGCTTTCCCCAGTGCGGACGGGCGCTGAACGGCTCCAGCTTCGATTCGATTTGGAGCAGGAGTGAGCGGACCGCGGGCCACTCCGGCTTCCAGGTGAAGTGAATCGCGAGGGACCGCCGCTGGTAAGCCATGCTCATCCAGAGGTCGTCAGCTTCGATCGTGCGCAGTTCGGTGACGAACAGGTGAGGCGTGATCTGGTCGCGCAGGGATTCGATCGCGCGAATGGCCTCGTATCCCCTGTCCAGCGGCACGAAGTACTCCGACTGGAGTTCCTCTCCGCTGGAGGGGGTGAACTCAATTCGGAAGTGAGGCAGGCGCTCGAACCATGCACCTGGCTTATCCTCCTGTTCCGTGCAGGCCTCGACAGGATGGAAGCGGAGAGGATGCACCGGGGCTGCTGCGGGCCTGGCGCCGAAAAATGTGCCTTGCGGGAGCGGCGCGCAGGTTGGATCAACGCGGCGCTTGATCCAAACCTGGGTGGCACGGCTGTTCTGCCACTCCGTGAACAGGCTGACGCTGTATCCCGCGGAGAAGATGTCTTCCAGGTTCGTCTCGAGCTGAGCAAACGGCAAATCGAAATAGACTCGCTGCGCCACATCGTAGGCGGGCTCGAGAGCCAGAGTGACGCTTGTCACGATGCCCAGCGCACCCAGATGAACCACAGTTCCCTCAAAAACGCCGGGGTTATCTCTGCGGGAAAGATGGACGACCTCGCCGGTGCCGGCCACAAATTCCATGGCAACAACCGCAGTAGCCAGGTTGCCGTTCAGTGTTCCGGAGCCGTGTGTAGCGGTGGCCACGGCTCCAACTACGGAAATGTGGGGCAGGGATGCCAGGTTGTGCAAGGCATAACCGGAACGGGCAAGCACGGGCGCGAGGTCGCCATAGCGAACCGCTGCGCCGACCGTGACGGTTGCAGACGCGGGGTCGATTTCGATCGTGTTCAGAGCGGGAAGCGAGATCTGCGGTCCTGATGTGTCTGCTGCCCCGTTGAAGCTGTGGCGCGAGCCGACCGCTTTGAGATTCGGGTTGCGGCGGATTAGGTCCTGGATTTCTTCAATCGAGCGGGCTTGGATTTGCTCGCGGCTCGAATATTTGTAGTTGCCCGCCCAATTTGTCGGCATGATGGACATCGCAAGGCGATTAGATTTCCAGTCTCGCTCCGGGGAGGCCCAGAGGCAAGCCGCAGATTGTTGGGTAATCTTCTCCGGTAGAGCCAGTGCTCTCCAGGTCCAACTCCGGCCGCATGATCTGGATGACGCAACTCGCTGGCCGAGCACGATGCGATGTGAACGAGTGACTCTGTCTGAGAATTGATCGACAATGCTGTTGCGCAAGAAGGATCCGGATGAAATGGAAAACCTCTTCGAGTGGTCCGGCTTCAAGGTGCACCCCGGGTACGAATCGATCGTGCCGGACCTGGTGAACCAGCTCCAGGAATTGCGAACGAAGTACAAGGACACCACCGGCGCGCCTGTGAGGTTGTGGCCAACGAAGAGCTACGATTAGCGGATCGTGGATTCCAACTGGTTTGAGACTTTTTTCGACGGTCTGGCACTGGAGCTGTGGCGGGCTACTTTTCCGCCGGAAGTGACGGCGCAGGAGGCGGAGTTTCTCGTTCGCCAGCTGGAGTTGCGACCTGGAATGGCCGTGCTCGATGTGCCGTGCGGTAATGGGCGTCATGCGTCGGAACTGGCGCGGCGGGGCATTCGCATGACTGGTGTTGACCTGGCCACCGGCTTCCTTGATGAGGCGCGGCGCACGTCGCCTGAGGTCGATTGGGTTCAGAAGGATATGCGCGCTCTGCCGTGGACGGAGCGCTTCGACGCGGCTTATTGCTGGGGGAACAGCTTCGGCTATTTCGATCACACCAGTTGCGTGCGGTTTCTTGAGGCACTGGCGCGGGCTCTGAAGCCGGGCGGGCGGTTTTTGCTGGATACCGGACTCGTTGCGGAAAGTTTGCTGCCGCACCTGCAATCGGAGCGTACGCTGCAGATCGGAGACATCGCGTTTGCGAGCCGGAATGTCTACGATCCACTGGAGGGGCGGCTGGACATCACCTACACCTTCACGCGGGGCAATGAGCGCGAGGTGAAGGCGACGCAGCAGTGGGTACATTCCGCGGCGGAACTGAACCGCATGCTGCGGCAGAGCGGACTGGAGCCGCTGCGGGCGTTTGGCGAGGTCGACGAGCGGGAGTACGCGCTGGGGTCGCCGCGGCTTATTCTGCTGGCGCGGCGGGGGTGACCCGAGCTGCTGTCTGCCGAACGGTAAGCACGGGGCAGGGCGCGCCGCCGATGAGCTTGTAAGCGAAGCTGGACGGGCTCAGCGCGTCGAGGTAGCTGCCCGCGCGCAGGCCAAATACGATCAGGTCGGGTGCGAGTTGTTTCGCCTGGTTCAGAACGTAGGCCGCAGCTTCCTGGTGCTCTACGGGGTGGATCCCCGGGGTTTCGGGGATATCAGCCGCGGCGACTCCGGGCCGCAGAATTACGTAGTTCGGCGCATCGAGGCAGCTCTTGATGGGCCACGCAGCGATCGCAGCGCCGAGGCAGGGTGGATCGGCTTCGGAGATGTAGAGCACGCGATCGAACTTGTGCGTCGGGGGATCGGGGGTACGGATGCCGACCGTCATGACCGGGCACGGCGCCTTCAGCAGAACGCCTTTTGCGACGCTGCCGAGCGTGGCGGAGATAACAAAGGAGTCCCCGGAGAGGCCAATGACGAGCAGCTTGACCTGATAGCGGCGCGCGGCGTCACAGATCGCCCTGGCTTCCGTGCCCGCATTGATGACATTGGCGCTTTCCTTAACGCCGGCGAGGCGCAACTCGCGCCGGACGCGCCGCAGGCCGCGGAGAGCATTGTCCTGACATTGGTTGTAGTTGCCGTTGGCATGGGCCAGATCGATGACGTGGATGGAGCGCACCGTGACACCGCGGAGCCGGGCAAGGTGCTTCACGCAGATCAGCGCTCGTTGCGACGATTCGCTGAAATCCGTCGCGAACAGAATGTCCGGTGTTGCAATCCCCGCCGAAAGCATTATCGTCCCTTCGCCTCTCGAATAGGTGACAGCTTAGCCGCGCCCGGTCTGTCGGGCGAGTGATTCATCGTACGCAGCAGGGTGATGGTCATCACAGTATCGCAGAGAGATTTGGCGGATGGGCATCCCCTCACGGTGTTACTTCCTCGGCGTGTGAGCCCGTGACTGAGACCAGGAGGGTGTTCGCCTCGCAGATCGCCGCCTGGACCAGCCCGGACGAAAGCGACTTCTCCAGTGCTCGTAGCTGGCGTTCGGTGAGCCCTGGCGCCACGATTTCGGCGCGGAAGTTTTTCAGGCGCAGGGGCCTCGCTTTTCGATCAGCCCCAACGCGTACTTGCAGACCCTTTGCGGGCAGCGAGCGCAGGCGCAGGTACTGGGCGACGTACTGGCCGATGCAGCCGCCCAGGGAAGTCAGCAGGATTTCGGCGGGCGTCATTCCCTGGTCGGTGGCACCGTCTTCGGCCGGCTGATCGATGGTCAGCCTGTGCTGGCGCGCCTCGGCCACGAAGCGGGCGCCGTCCAGGTGCTGCAAGGTGATCTGCAAGAAAACTCCTTGAATAGGGGAAGAGAGCACGTGGCAGGCCACATCGATCGGCGATAGCCGGAAGGGTACTTTCGATGGGATACGCCGGTAACGGCGCGTGCTGCTGCCCAGTTACCGGGCGAAGATGACGGCCCTGGAAACTGCGCGATTTCGCGCAGGTGAGTGACACGGCGCGGTCCGGGACGCTGTCCGGGGGCGGCTGCTCATTCCTGTGGCGCTCTGCCGGGACAGCGGATACAATCCGCTAGTTGTCCCCATGCGACTCGTTCAGCCTGAATCTCGGGGCGTGCGATGAAGGCACGACCTCCCAGGAATCCTGCCCATGCGCGGTCGGCGTCCAGCGATGTTCCGGCTGGCGAGATCCCCGCGGCTCTTCTGCGCTCACTCGTCGATCAACTGGACGAGGCACTGGTGGCGTTGGGCCCACACGGCGACGTGCAGTTTGCGAATACGGCTGCCGCAAGCGTCTATGGCATCGGTCCGCATGCTCCCCGCGTTCATGAGTGGAGCGGGAAATTCGGCATTTATCAGCCTGATCGCACGACACCCTGGCCGGCTGATGAACTGCCGGGTGCGGTTGCGCTGCGTGGCCAGAGTATGGATGCAGAGCAGTACGTTTGCCCTCCGGGCTCGGAGGAGGGCTACTGGATCGCGGTGCGCGCGCGTCCACTGCTGGGTCCGGAAGGCCGGATCACCGGGGCCGTGCTGGCCTGGCACGACGTCTCGGATGAGCGGCAGACATCGGAAAGCCAGCGGCGGCTGCTGGCAATTGTCGAAAACACTCCGGATCTGGTCACCCTGACCGACACGAGGTTGAAGACCGTATTCATCAATCGCGCCGGGCGGGAGATGCTGGGGCTCGGCGAACTGGACGACGTGCGCGGGTACCCAATCTTCGAGACGGAGCACCAGGGCCAGCAGGAGAGATTCGAGTCGGACATTCTGCCGGTTCTGCTGCGAGGGGAGCCGTGGACGGGCGAGTTCTGTCTGCGGACCCGCACCGGGGATGTGATCAGCCTCGACATGCACGCTTTTGGGATCTTCGGCGAATACGGACAGCTATTGGGGGTTGCGAGCGTCTGCCGGGACGTAACGGAGCGGGTCCAGGCCGAGCGGAACCGGCAACAGCTGGCCTCCATCGTTGAATACTCGAATGACGCCATCATCAGCGAATCCCTGGACGGGATCGTCACCACCTGGAATCGCGGCGCTGAGCGCACGTTTGGTTACAGGTCTGACGAGATGATCGGACAGCCGATCGAGAGGCTGGCGTGGCCGGGCTACGAAGAAGACATGCGCGAGCTTCTGCAGCGCGTTCTTCGTGAAGAGACGATCGAGCACTACGAGACGGTACGGCGGCACAAGAGCGGCCGCAAAGTGGTGGTCTCGCTGACGCTGTCGCCGGTACGCGACGGGAACGGCAACCTGATCGGGATTTCGAAGATCGCGCGGGACATTACCCAGCAGAAGGAGCGCGAGGAGCTATCGACTCGACAGGCGCAGTTGCTGGATCAGGCGTACGAGCCGATCATCGTGCGCGATCCGCAGGACCGCATTGTCTACTGGAACAAGGGCGCGGAGCGGCTCTATGGCTGGAAGGCAGCGGAGGCGCAGGGCAAGGTGAGCCACGAGCTGCTGGACACTACATTCCCCGAAGCGCTGGACGATATACGGCACAAGCTGGAACAAACGGGTCACTGGGAAGGGGAGCTTCTCCACCGGACGCGTGCGGGGAAGCGGATTACGGTGTTGAGCCGCTGGATTCGCGAGCTCGGGGTTTCGCAGTCGCACGTGATGGAAACCAACGTCGACATGTCAGAGCGGGAGAAGCGCCTGGCGGTCGAAGAGCAGACGCGGCTGGAGCGGCGCTTTCGCCAGTTGCTGGAGGCTGCCCCAGACGCGATCGTGGAGGTGGCGGAGGACGGCAGCATCGCTTTGGTGAACCGAATCGCGGAGGCGATGTTCGGTTATGACCGACACGAACTGATTGGGCGTTCCGTCGACATGTTGGTACCGGACGCGATGCGGCATTCGCATCACCGGCATCGCGCAACATATCTGGAACACCCGCGCACGCGACCGATGGGCAGCGGGCTTGAACTGCATGCGCGCCGGCGGGATGGCTCGCTGTTTCCGGTGGAGATCAGCCTCAGCCCCATTCAGACTGAGGGAGGGATGCACGTGACGGCGGCGATTCGCGACGTAACGGACCGCAAGCGCGCCGAGGCCGAAGTGCGAAAGCTGCAGCAGAGGTACACGTCAGAACTGGAGGCGCGCAACCGCGAGGTGGAGCGCGCCAACCGCCTGAAAAGCGAATTTCTCGCCAGTATGAGCCACGAACTGCGGACGCCGCTGCATACCATCATCGGGTTTGCCGAATTGCTCGAGGAGGGAAGCGAAGGGCCGCTCAATGAGAAGCAGAGGCGATTTCTGGAGCATATTCACCGCGATTCATCGCACCTGCTGGAGCTGATCAACGACATTCTCGACCTGAGCAAGATCGAGTCCGGGCAGATGGCGCTGAAGCGTGAGGTGTATCCTCTGCGGCGCAGCATCGAGGAGGCGCTGGATGCCGTCCGGCCCGGAGCCGCGCTGAAGGGAATCACGATTGAGGATCGAATTAACGATTCCTATGTGGACGCCGATCCGGTGCGCGTGAAGGAGATGCTCTATAACTTGCTGAGCAATGCGGTTAAGTTCACCCCGAAGGGCGGCCAAGTATGGGTGGAGACCCGGGTCCAAAGCGGGTTTGCCTACATCACCGTTGGAGATACCGGCATCGGTATCGCGCCAGAGGAACAGGAGAATATCTTCGATAAGTTCTATCAGGTGGGAAATACGACAACGGGTGTCCGGGAGGGCACAGGGCTCGGCTTGTCTATTACCAAGGAACTGGTGCAGATGCATGGCGGCTGGATGGAGGTGCACAGCCGGCAAGACGAGGGCAGCCAGTTCACTTTTACACTTCCTGTTGTAAATGAAGAGGCTGTAATATAGCTAAAACTTCCCCAGGGCCTGATTTCTGACTTAACCAAATATAGACATCCCGAGGCTGCAAAGCTGACGCGCACACATATGTCTGAACCTCGAAGGAAGTATTTGATTCTTATAGCCGACGACCGACCGAGCAGCCGGGAACTATTGCGCGTCGTCCTGGAGCGGGCTGGCTACGAGGTCATCGAAGCGCAGGATGGCGAAGCGGCTCTGGAGGAGATTCGCGCCAGAAAGCCCGATCTGGTGCTGCTCGATCTGCAGATGCCGCGGCTCGACGGCTACGGCGTGCTGAAGGCGGTCCGTGGGGATGTGCACCTGGCGGCTCTGCCGGTCGTAGCACTCACGGCGAGCGCGATGCGAGGCGATCGCGAGCGGATTCTCGAATCCGGGTTCACGGACTACCTGGCCAAACCTGCCGGGCCGGATCTGCTGCGGGATACGGTGGCGAGGCTGCTGCGGGAAAATGGCGCCGAGAAAGGCTGAGCCGGCACGCCGCTTCTGCAGCGGCACCCTGCTGCTTCACAGAAGACCGTACTTCTTCAACTTGTAGCGAAGCGCATCGCGCCCAATGCCGAGTGCGCGCGCAGCCCTGGACTGATTGCCTTTGGCGCGCTCGAGCGCCTGCACCAGCAGCTGGCGCTCGTGCTCGGCGAGTGGTGCGTCGGGTTGCGCCAGGGACGCTGCCGCTCCATTTCCCGCGGGAGCAGACGGTGCGCTGGCCTCCTCATGGAAGACGCTGGTGGGCAGGTCGGCAACATCGATCTCGTCGCGCTCCGCCATCATGGCTGCGTGACCAATCGCGTTTTCCAGCTCGCGAATATTGCCCGGCCACCCATGCCGGTCCAGCACGAGCTGCGCGCGTGGCGTCACGCCGCGGATGTGCTTGCCGTATTGTTCGGAGAATCGCGCGACGAAGTGCCGGATCAGCAGCGGGAGATCCTCTTTGCGTTCGGCGAGTGTCGGCACCTGCAGTTCCACCATCGCAAGCCGGTAGTAGAGGTCTTCGCGGAAGATCCGCTCGCCGACGGCCTGGCGCAGGTTGCGGTGCGTGGCGGCAATCACGCGGACGTTCACCTTGCGCGGTTGCAGCGACCCGACGCGCAGGATCTCCTGGTTCTGCAGCGCGCGGAGCAGCTTAGCCTGCGTCCCGAGAGGCATGTCGCCGATTTCGTCGAGGAAGAGCGTGCCTTCGTTTGCGGCTTCGAAGAGGCCGGGCTTGTCGCGGTCGGCTCCGGTGAAGGCGCCCTTTACATGGCCGAAGAGTTCGCTCTCGAAGAGTGTCTCGACGACGGCCGAGCAGTTCAGCACCACATATTGCCCCTTGACTCCGCTGCGCGCGTGCAGAGCGCGGGCGACCAGGTCTTTGCCGGTGCCGGTTGCACCCTGGATGAGAGCCGAGCGGAAATGGGGCGCGATGCGGCGGATCCGCGCGAACAACTCGCCCATCTTGTGGCCCGTCCCGATGAGGCCTTCAAATTCCGCGGCGGCATCGCCGACCAGCGACTGGCGGCGGCGCGCGTCGTCGAGCAGGCGGCCAACGCGCTCGCGGAGCACGGGAATGCGGATCGGCTTCTCGAGGTAGTCGGCGGCGCCCTTGCGAATGGCTTCTACCGCCGTTTCTGTCGTGTAGTGGGCGGTCATCAGGACGACGTCCGTGGCGGGGGCGAACTCCATGATGCGGCACAGCACGTCCAAGCCGGTCATCTCGGGCATGACGAGATCGGTGAGGACCAGTTGTGGGCGGTATTGGCGCACGAGATCCAGGGCTGCCGTGGGACGGGAGGCTGTGTGGATCGTCACGCCTTCCCGGGAAAGTGCGGTCGACAGGAGTTCGAGGCTGCCCGGATTGTCGTCGAGGATGAGGATCGAAAGATCCATAGCGTCAGGGACTGGGGAGCTCTAAGGGACTGATTCCATGCTAGCAGTTCGGTGCGATGCGTCTGCGCCAGCACTCAATTGCGCGGAATGGCGCAGCTGCGCAACGCGACCTGGCGCAGTTCGCGAGGTTTGCGCGATCGAGGAAATCTGGGGCATAGATCACAAGGCTTTGTGATTTCAATCACATGGCCAGTGTCGCAAAGTTTGGCACGCGTCGTGCTTTATTCCTCGGCATCACTCCCCAGGAGATAACGAAAATGGAACGCATGCAGGGATGCACAGATTGTCCGATGAGAGGCAAACACCTCTTCTGCAACATGGACGACAACGCCATCGAGAAGTTCGACAGCATCGGCACGCCGGTGCAGTTTACCCGCGGCGCGGTGATCTTTCGCGAAGGCGATACCTGTGGTTCGGTGCATGTGATCTGCTCCGGACGAGTGAAGCTCTCGGCGACGAGCCGCGAGGGCCGCACGCTGATCCTCAAGATTGCTCGCGGCGGTGAGGTTCTTGGACTCTCCGCAGCGCTGGCAGGCCAGCCCTATGAAGTGACGGCCGAGACGGTGGAACCCTGCCGGCTGAAAACCATCCGCCGCCAGGCACTGCTCGACTTTCTGGATCGGAACCCCGATGCCAGCATGCGCGCCGCCCGGACCGTCGCTCAGGAATACAAGGCTGCCTTTTCTGAAGTTCGCCGTTTAGCCCTTCCGGCCACTGCATCCGGGCGCGTTGCCGGGCTGCTGCTCGACTGGAGCCGCGATCAGGCGCCGGCCAACGCTCCCCAGGGCCGCTGCGTCATGACCCTCACGCACGAAGAGATTGCTTCCATGACTGCCACCACGCGCGAAACCGTGACGCGGGTGCTCGGTCAGCTGAAGCGCGATCAACTGATTCAGATCCGCGGAGCTTCGCTCACTGTTCTGCAACCCCAGGCTCTCGAGCGGCTCGCGGTTTAACGAGTGTCCCTCCTCCATAACTGCGTTGTTTGTAGTACGTGAATTGCCTGGAGGCAGCCCAGAGTGGCTGCCTCCAATTTTGTTTTGCGTTTTGTTTTTGCGAAATGCAGAGGAGTGCTACCGCTTCAGGTTGCGGTCGAAGAACTGTGCCATGTACCCGTAAGCCTCCTTCGACTCGGGGAGGTTCGCATCATTCCAGAAGGCATGGGGCAGCCCTTCGAAGACAATGAGGCGAGCATTGTCGTTGCCGGCTCGGACGAAGGCGCGATGCAGGATGGTCGTGCCGCTCAGCAGCAGGTCACGTCCACTGGTGATGAAAAGGGTCGGCGGCATGTTGCGCAGGTCGGAGAAGAGCGGCGACAGGATCGGATCGCGCGGATCCGTATTGCCCTGGATGTATTCGCCCATCGGGGGCTGCGGCGGCGGCGGATCGAGGTGACCGGAGAGGCCGTCGAGCGAGTACATCGCGATCGAGTCACCGACGCGTGAGAGGTCGCCGGCTCCGGAGAAGACGCCGAGCGCTCCGGGCATGGGCACCGTGAGCTTCTTCAAATCGGCTGCGACCTCGGCGGTGAGAACCGCTCCAGCGGATGTGCCGTAGATCGCGATGTGCTCCGGCTTATAGGTCTTCAGCAGTTCTTTATAGACCGCGACGGCATCGTCTAGCGCCGCGGGAAAGGGATGTTCGGGCGAGAGACGGTAGAGAACCGCGACTACCTTCATCTTCGTCAGGTTCGCGATGGGAATGGTTTCAGTCAGCGAACCGGAGTCGGAGTTGAATCCGCCGCCGTGCAGGTTGATAAGGACATTGTCGGGATCGGTACCGGAGAGAGGCGTGATGATCCGCACGGGAACACCGGCGATGGTGCTGTCAGAGAGATTGACTGGGTACAGCGAACGCGAGAGCGCACCGGCGCGGGTCTGCCAGGCATCGGTACCGCGGCGTCGCTCGGCGAGGCTCTGCGGCTTTTTCGCATCGGAGACGGGCCGTGCCAGTGACTTCTGCGCCTCAGGGCTCAGGTCCTGCGGGACAGGGACGACGCGCGTGATGTGCGCTGTACCGTTCGCGTCAATGTAGCTGGCGTCGGTGTTGGGAGCCTGGGCCGCGGTGGTGCCTTGCTGCGCGGTGAGGGTAAGGGGAAGCAAAAGGAGCGAGACGGCGAGGTATTTCATGGCCGCCGCAGAATAACAAAAGGGCGAATGGACGCTGATTCAGCGAATTTCTCCAGAAAAGCAAACGGCCCGCTTTCCAGCGGGCCTGCTTCAGAGGCAATTGAGAGGAGAAACCGGGGATTCTTTGAGGGCCTGTGGCCGAAGGTCACAGGGTTCTTACTGGAAGTGAACTGTCAAACAACCAGGTAGGTTGGTGGAACCTGAAGTTGCCTCTGGTAATGCTGGTATAGATGCAGGAGCGGCGTGAAGGTTGGCCGGGTCTGTGGAAAAGTCCAAAATAATTAATCGCCGCAGTAAGCAGTGCATTTTCAGTGCCTTACGTTTCTCAGGGGTGTTCCGCCTGGTAAAGGGCTGAGGCATGGGGGGCCAGTTTGGCCGTAATTTCATTCTCTCTGCCCACTTCTTCGCGTTGCCACAGGTCCCGCACCTGGCACTTTCCATACGTGATGCCGAGGTCCTGCCATGTGTAGGTGAGCGTCTGCGGCTGATCGGACAAATTGAAGATGGCGATGTAATCGCCGTGATGCTCCGGGGCGGAGGCCATCCAGACGGCGGTGTCCGGTTTATCGACGAGTACACGATTGTTTTCCGACGATTGATCGACGGCGAGGACCTCGGGATTGGTCAGCATCGACTCGGTGTACGCGTCCATCTTCAGCAGATTGGTGCCGATGAAGAGGGGGCTGCGCGCGATGGCCCACAGCGTCATGAGCGTTCGCGTCTCGTCGTGGGTCAGACGGGACTGGCGTGGCTTTTCCCAGCCCGGATTCGGCCCGATGTAGCCGATGGGCAACATGTCGGCATCGGGCCAGTGTCCTGGACCGGCATACGGCTCCCACTTCGCCAACAATCCGAACTGCCGCTTGAGCGCCTGGGGGAAGTTTGGCGCGTCGGCAGTCTTGTCCCAGAGGTCCCACATGTCGTCGGAGATGCGCCACATTGCAGCGTCATGCACCACCTGGTCCGCGTCCTCGAGCGGCGTAGGACCGGGGGAGAGGCTGAGCACGATGGAGCGGCCGCTGTGCGCGAGGGCGCGGTCGATCATGCGGATTTCTGCTCCATGCCATGGGCTGGAGATGCAGTCCACCTTGAGGAAGTCGACGCCCCAGCGTGCGTACTGCTCAGCGACAGCGTCGTAGTAGGCCTGGCCGGCTTTGTTGTCGCGGACGCCGTAATTGTCCTGATTCCAACGGCAGGTGTCGCTGGTGTCGGCAGCCTCGGCAGCGCGGAAATGCGAGTGCGGGATTTTGACGTTCTGCTCCACGTCGGATCGCGGGATGCCGCGAATGATGTGAATTCCGAACTTGAGGCCCTGCGCATGGACCCATGCGGCGAGCGGGGCGAAGCCCTTGCCGTTCGCCGAGGAAGGGAAGCGATTCACCGCGGGCTGATACAGTCCGTCGGGAGAGATGGTGTAGTCCATCTGGCCGACTGGCTTCTCCGGATGCTGTGCGAACCAGCCTTCGTCAACGACGACGTATTGCCATCCGTAGTGCTGGAGATGGTTGTGGAACCAAGTGACCGTGTCGCGAAACTGCTCTTCATTAATGGTGAGTCCCCAGGAATCCCAGCTGTTCCAGCCCATTGGGGGCGCCTGCGCGATTACGCTTGCATCTTCGCGCGCCGCGGAGGCGGAGAGCGTGATGACCAGAATGGCCACCACTACCGGAATAACGAGCTTCCCTGCAGTTCGCATTCTGTTGATCCTCGCGCCAGGTTACGAAATCGTTTTCGCATCCACTCTACCGCAAGCCGCAGCGCCGTCGCGCTGGGGTATACTCCTGTTTCTATGCGGGTATTTGTAATCGTGCCGGCTGCTGGACTCGGAACCAGAATGGCGCCCGGCCATGCTACACAAACCGCTCCCAAGCAGTTTCTGGAAATTGCGGGCGTTCCGATTCTGATCCACACGCTCCGGGCTTTTGCCGAGGTTCCTGAGATTGCGTCGATTGTGATTGCGGTGCGGCCCACCGAGCGCGAACGGCTCACGGCTCATGTGCAGGAGCATGGCTACGCGGAGAAGGTGCGCATTGCCGAGGGCGGCGACACGCGCCAGGAGAGCGTCTATAACGCGCTGCGCACGCTCGATTGCTCGGACGAGGATATTGTTCTGGTGCACGATGCGGTGCGGCCACTGATCGAGCCGGCCGTGATTCACCGCGTGATCGAAGCGGTGCAGAAGCACAGTGCGGCGATTGTGGGACTACCGGCGCTCGACACGATCAAGCAGGTGGAACGCACGGCCGATGGCGCGATTGTCACTGCGACGATTCCGCGTGAGTACATCGTGCAGGCGCAGACGCCCCAGGGGTTCCGCTGCGGTTTGCTGAGAAAAGCTTTCGCCGAAGCTGAGGCGGACGGCTTTGCCGGGACGGACGAGGCCAGCATCGTGGAGCGGGCAGGGACGCAGGTCTTCGTGGTGCCGGGGTCGCCATCGAACATTAAGATCACCCAGCCGGGTGATCTGGAACTGGCCGAGTTCTTTCTGGCGCATCGACAGGCGAGCGAGGAACCCGCCCGAGCCGGCCGGTAAATCCGCAGCGGTCGATCGGAACCTGGTATACCCTGATTCTGCAGCAACCGACCCACGAAAACCGCGAACATGGATATCCGCATTGGCTATGGCTTCGACTCGCACGCCTTTAAGCCCGGCGTGCCGCTGAAGATTGGCGGCCTCAGCATTGACCATCATGAGGGGCTGGCCGGCCACTCCGACGGCGATGTACTGCTGCACGCCATCACTGATGCTCTACTCGGCGCGATTTCCGCGGGGGACATCGGCAGCTTCTTTCCGCCCGGCGATCCGCGCTGGAAGGGAGCCGATTCGTGTGTCTTCCTGAACCTCGCGATGGAGGAGATTCAGAACGCCGGCTTCCGCATCGTTAATGTGGACACGACACTCATCCTGAACGCGCCGCGCATCGGCCCGATCTCCGGCGAGATGCGGGAGCACGTGGCCGACCTGCTGGGCATCGTGCCGGCCAACGTCGGGATCAAGGCGAAAACGCCAGAGGGTTTGAACGTCGATCATGTCGCTCAGGCCCATGCGGTGGTGCTGCTCGAGCGTGTCGAGGATCCGGGCGAGTTGCAGACCATGTCAGCGGTGATGGAGAGCCAGCGTCAGCTGGAAGACGTGGTGCGGGATCTGGTGAACCAGGTGCACGGCGTCGCGGTGAAGTCGCCCTTTGATACGGACGACATTACGTAGCTTCGCTACAGGAATCGCAGCTTCGGTTCGATTGGGAGTACGCCGCACTCGACGCCGTAGCGGTAGAAGAGCTGCAGGCCTTCAAGGCACCGCGGGTCCAGCACATACCAGATGTTCTGAGACAAATAGGTGTGGATCGTTGCGCGCGGAACAGCGATTCTGGCCGCCCATTCATCGGCCAAATCGCTGATGTGCGCGAGGCCCCGATCGCGGGAGCCCTGGAAATCCTCCACGATCTGACTGGCTGGAATGCCTGCGGCGAGAACTGCCGCCGGACGTACGCCCCAGACCGCCGACACCCACACGGTTCCGGTGAAGGTGTGCCACTCGTGTGCGAGATCGAGGTAGAGCAGCTTTTCTCCCGTGCGGCGCTCGCGCCCCTCGCGATCCTCGAGGGCGAGCAGGGCCGGATCGCCAATGAGCAGGGCTGCGTCGGCGACGGCCAGCATGGCTTCAAGGTCCGGCGCATGGGGCACGAACTCCGGCTGCGTTTTCCAGAACTTTGCGAAGAGGATGCGCGTGTAAGTGGAGGTGGTGCGTGAGGCTGTGTCGAGAGCGACGCGGCGCACCCCGGCAATCCCATCGGGATGGCGCACCACGAGGATGAGCGAGCGGACTCGGTCGCGCGAGGCAATTGTGCAGCCAGGAATGACGGAGAGCGAAGGCGTGAAGGGGAGGGCCGCAACCGGCACAAGGCCGATGTCAGCGTCTCCGGAGGCAAGCTTTGCGGCGCATTCCGCAGGTGTGTCGGACGAGATGGTATAGCGCGCGAGCAAACGCGCGCGGTCCGGCTCATGGTCGAAGCTCCACATCAGCGGAGCCGGATTGAGAAAGTGGATTGCTGAGACGCGCAGGAGGGCCAGTTCACGTTCGGAACGCACGCATCAGGATAACGTGGCTTCCGTAACCGCAGGGAAGCGCGTTTTGCTTGACCGGCAGTGGAGCTGAGGCTAGGCTCCGGGG
This sequence comes from Acidobacteriaceae bacterium, assembly GCA_035273225.1. Lineage (GTDB taxonomy): Bacteria > Acidobacteriota > Terriglobia > Terriglobales > Acidobacteriaceae > Palsa-343. Next base: position 19,004 of record DATEPN010000591.1, read on the forward strand.
AGATTCCCATGAAAAGCGCATCGTCACCAGCTTTCGAGCGGAGCGAAGGACTGCGATGACGTCGACCCAAACTCCGGCGGCTCTCGTCCAGGATACTTCTGTTCAGGAGCGGCATGCCTGGCTGGCGCTGGCATTAACTCCGGGTATCGGTCCACGCCGATTGCTGCGCGCCATCGAGCAGCGAGGCTGCGCCGAGTGCCTGCTGCATCTGCCCTTGACGGAGCTTGAGTCGCTGGAATTCCCGGCTCAGGCTGCGCAGTTCATCGCGTCGGGTGAAGCGGGACACACGGCCGATCAGGAACTGGAGAAACTTGCCGCGACGAGTGCGACGTTCCTTACATACCGCGACGATGCGTATCCGGAACGCTTACGGCAAATCTACGACCCGCCGGCGCTGTTATGGCTGCGCGGAGAACCATCCCTGTTGTCGGGGCCGATCCTTGCGGTTGTGGGGACACGTCATCCGACGCCCTATGGAGTCGGGATGGCAGAGAAGCTGTCGCGCGACCTGGCGATGCGGGGACTCATCATTTTGAGCGGCATGGCACGCGGGATCGACACATTTGCGCACAAGGGAGCGATCGCCGCCAAACGTCCGACGGTTGCGGTCTGGGGCACCGGCGTTGACGTGATCTATCCGAAAGAGAATAAGGCGCTGGCAGAACAGATCATCGCAGGAGGCGGAGCGATTGTCTCCGAATACCCGCTGGGGAGTTTTCCGGCGCCGCAGAATTTCCCGCGTCGCAACCGCATCCTCAGCGGCATGAGCGTGGGCGTGCTGGTGATCGAGGCGGCCGAGTACAGCGGCACGCGCGTGACCGCCCGCTGCGCCCTTGAGCAGAACCGTGACGTCTTCGCGGTACCGGGGAACGTGACAAACAAAAATGCCTGGGGACCTAACCTGCTGATTAAACAGGGCGCAAAGCTCACTGCCTCATGGGAGGACGTGTGGGAGGACCTGCCCACCGATATCCGCATGGCCCTCGAGCACAGCCAGGGATTTGCATCCGAAGGCGCCTCTGAGGCATCGTTATTCGAGGAAACTCCACTCTCGCCCTCGGAGGGACGCGTCTTCAGCGTGCTTCGTCACGATGAGGCCCTGCAGATGGATGAGATTCTGGAAAAGCTCGAGCCGGAAATGAGCTCTTCCGAAGTCTTTACCGCCCTCTTCGAGCTGGAACTTGCGGGACGCATCAAGCAACTTCCAGGCAGAAATTACGTCAGGAGCTTCTGAGCAAGCCGTTGCTTCGCTTCCGCATCCCCAGAACGCGGTTCTTTGTCTGCGTGTAGATTGAAAATGCCGGGACGTGGTAGTTTCCCGAAAGGCAGAGGGCAACCGCCTGCCCGGGCGCTGCTGGCTGGAAAAAGGAAAAAATGGGTAAATCGCTGGTTATCGTCGAGTCGCCCGCTAAAGCGAAGACGATCAACAAATATCTCGGAAACAACTACCAGGTCGAAGCGTCATTCGGCCACATCATGGACCTGCCGAAGCGCGACATCGGCGTAGAACTCAAGCACCGCACCTTCAAGCCGACGCTGATCGTCTCGCCGGACAAGGAAAAGCTGGTCAGCAAGCTCCGCAAAGCCGCTGCGAGCGCGGACGCCGTCTATCTCGCGCCCGACCCGGACCGCGAAGGCGAGGCCATCGCTGCGCACCTGCAAATGCAATTGCTGCCGGCGGTGAAGGACAGAAGCAAGATTCATCGGGTCACTTTTAACGAGATCACGCGCAAAGCGGTGCAGCAGGCCTTTGAGCACGCTCGTGACGTGGACGAGAATCTGGTCGACGCGCAGCAGACGCGGCGCGTTCTGGACCGCATCGTCGGGTATCAGATCTCGCCGCTCCTCTGGGACAAGGTGCGCCGCGGGCTCTCCGCCGGCCGGGTCCAGACGGTGGCCGTGCGGCTGATCGTGGAGCGCGAGCGCGAGATTCAGGCGTTCAAGCCCGTCGAGTACTGGACCATTGATGCCGCTGTCTCTCCCGTTCCTGACGGACAGGAGTTTGTCACGCGACTGGTGGGCATCGACGGCGTAAAGACTGAAGTGCCGACGGTGAGCGCGCCGAGCGTATCCGAACAGAAGACGGCCGAAGCGATCGTTGCAGCCATCAGCAAAGCGCGGTGGTCTGTTCGCAGTGTCGAGCGCAAGGAGCGCCGCCGATCGCCGGCTCCGCCGTTCACGACCAGCAAACTGCAGCAGGACGCATCGCGCCAGCTTGGATTCAACGTGAAGCGCACCATGGGCGTCGCGCAGCGGCTCTATGAAGGCGTTGACCTCGGCGATGAGGGCACGATCGGCCTGATCACCTACATGCGTACCGACTCGATCCGCGTCGCGCCGGAGGCGCTGACTGCGGCGCGCGAGTACATCGGCGGCAAGCTCGGCAAGCAGTATCTGCCCGAGCAGCCGAATGTCTACCGGTCCAAGAAAGATGCGCAGGATGCGCACGAAGCGATTCGACCCACCAATCCGGATCTGCATCCGGATGAGATCCGCCGTTATCTGAGCGACGAGCAGTACCGGCTCTACAAGCTGATCTGGCAGCGCTTCGTGGCATCGCAGATGGTGCCTGCAGTCTTCGACCAGACCACCGTGAACATTGATGCACGTGCGGACCGCAGCTACGAATTTCGCTCCACGGGCTCGGTGCTGAAGTTCGACGGATTCCTGAAGGTCTACCACGAAGCCACAGACACTCCGGATGACGATGAGGAGTCACTGAAGAACGCGTTGCCCGCGCTAAACGATGGCGATGCGCTGCGTCTGCTGCGCACGATGCCGGACCAGCATTTCACCGAGCCACCTCCACGTTACAACGAGGCTTCGCTGGTGAAGGAACTGGAAGAGCGGGGTATCGGGCGTCCATCGACATATGCCTCCATCATTACGACGATTCAGGATCGCGAGTACGTCACCAAGATTCCGCCTGCTGGGCGTGGCGGACGATTCTATCCAACGGAGATCGGCACCGTTGTCAACGATCTGCTCGTTCACAATTTCCCGTACATCTTCGACACGCAGTACACGGCAAAGCTGGAAGAGGAGCTGGACGACATCGAAGAAGGCAAGGAGCGCTGGACCGATCTGTTGAAGGCCTTCTACGCGCATTTCGAAGAAGAGCTGAAGCGCGCCGAGAAGCACATGGAAAACGTGAAGCGGATGGAGCAGCCCACGAACGAGAAGTGCGACCTTTGCGGCTCGCCGCTCGTGCTTAAGTGGGGTAAGTTCGGCTCGTTTTATGCGTGCAGCGCCTACGGCAAAGAGAAGCCGGTGGCCGTCGCTGCGAGCGCGTGGAAGAAGGACGCGAAGAAGGTCCTCGCGAAGATTGAGTCGAAGCTGAAGTATCCCGTGCTCGTGAAAACGACGGAGGACGAAGAGGCGAACACCGTCGCGGAAGTTCAGGCGAAGTCCGAACTGAAACCAGCAATTGAAAAGGCGCTCGCGACCGGGCAGAAGGTCAGCGTTGAGCAGGTGAGCTGCGGTTTCACCAAGGAGAATCACGCTTCAAAGCCCGATCTGCAGGCGAGCGACGGACAGAATGGTCCCTCTGAGGAGTATTGCGAGAACTGCGGACGCGTGATGGTGCTGCGCCGCGGTCCGTTCGGGGCGTATATGGCGTGCCCGGGCTACAACGAGGATCCGCCGTGCAAGACAATCCGGCGCCTCTCGCAGAAGCAGCAGCAGAAGCCGGCGCAACCGCTGGACGAGACCTGTCCGCAGTGCGGCAAGCAACTGGTGCTGCGGTCCGGCAGCTACGGCGAGTTCGTCTCCTGCTCTGGTTATCCGAAGTGCAAGTACGTGAAGCAGAACCTGATCGAAGGTCTGAAGTGCCCCAAGTGCGGCCAGGGCGATATCGCCGAGCGCAAGGCGCGCACCGGCAACGTCTTCTGGGGATGCACGCGTTATCCGAAGTGCGACTTCACGTCGAACCTGAAGCCAGTCGCGCAGAGCTGTCCACAATGCGGCTCGCCGTATGTGGTGGAACGCGTCGTCGAGGGCGGCTTGTATCTCGTGTGCCCGAACAACAAGGAGATGATGCCGAAGCGGCGTCCGCGCAAAGGACAGAAAGCCGAAGAACCGCAGCAGACCATCGACTGCCACTTCTCCGAGCGCATCGGCGACGCTCCCGCGCCGGCGCAGTCTGCCGCTCCCTCCGCCGCAACGCACGGCCCGGTGCTCGAAGAAGAGCAACCGGTCGGCTAACGCAGCGGATCAGTTCGCGCCAGCGGGCTCACACATAATCGAAGAGAGTCATAAAGCCGTAGTCCATGTGCAGCTGCTGGTGACAGTGGAAGAGCGTCAGACCGGGGTTGTCCGCGACGAAATCGATCTCGGCTTCCTCGTAGCCGCCCAGCATCATCACGTCCTTCATCACTCCGGCCATGGGCTTGCGGGCGTAGCTGGCGATCTCAAAAGTGTGACGGTGCAAGTGCACCGGGTGAATGTCATCGCTTTCGTTCCTCATGCGGATGCGATAGCGTTGCCCCTGCTTCAGGTGGAATGATGCGGGCATCGTACCCTGCATGTCGGGATAAGCTGCACCATTAATCGTCCAGCGGTTGAATCCGGCGTCCGCCGCGTTCTCCTTGCGAAAAGTCATTTCGAAGGTTGCGTCAGGCTTCTGCGGCGTCGCCCCAGGGCGCGCAAATCGTGCGTAATTCCAGCGTGTTGCAGTTGGAGCGACCCACTGCGGATGACCCTTCTGTCCCGCATATTCAACGACAATTCCCATTCCGTGATGGCGGTCGTCGTCGCTCAGATCACCGAGTATCCACACGCCGGGGTGATTCATCTCCACGATTGCGGAGACGCGCTCGGCGGTGCCAATCCAAAGTGCCGAAACGTGAGCAGGATTCGGGACCGGGTTGCCATCAAGCGCCACGACCTCGAATGTGTGTCCGGGCAGCGCAAGGCTGCGAATCTCAGTGGCACTGCCATTGAGGACATGTATGAGAACCCGTTCGCCCTGCTTCACCCGGATGGGTTCTCCATGACCGAGCATTTTGCCGTTGATGGTGAATGAGTCGTAGCCGACTTCGTATCCGTGTTGCATACCCCTGGCCAGCGACGCCTTCATCGCCGCCTCACCGCGTTCCTTCAGTTCCGGTATCTCACCGGCCGGGGAGAGAAAATCCTGAGCCATGTCCCCGCCACGGCTGAAGCTGGGCTGGAATTCCTTCAGGACCAGAAATACTTCGCGGTCGTAGTTGCCGGAATTGTGGGCAGGCTCAATGTACACGGGGCCAACCTGGCCTCCGTATTGACCGGCGCTGAGATCGGCTCCGGCCCGCACGTGCGTGTGATAGAAGCGAAACCCTGACGGACGCGGCGTCAGCGCAATGCGCCGCATGCCATGTGGCGGGATGAAAGGGGTCCCCTCCTCAGCCGCACCGTCGATATTGTCGGGAACGATCTGCCCGTGCCAGTGCAGCTGCTCCGGCGTATCGGTGTCGTTATGAACGTCCACGATCACCTGGCGACCTTCGCGCAGGCGCAGCAGGGGTCCAGGAAACTGGTCGTTGTACGTCGTGGCGGAGATGATGCGCTTGCGGGAGACTTCGATCGGAACGGTCGCAATGCGCAGAGCGTAATCAGGCTTGCCTTCCGGCGGCGTCTCAGCGATGTCGCGTTCGCCAGACTGCAGTTCAGCAACCGCCGTCAAAGGCACGAGGGTCATGCCGGCTGCGGTTCCGATGCTTTTCAGGAATGTTCGTCGGGAGGGCTTCGTGTCGCACATAACAGGGCCTCAGAATAATCCTGCCGGTTACCAGCAGACAAAGGAACCCAGGCGGCAAGCCCCGTCCCAGTGCGCGATCAGACCCTCGGCCTGTGATCCAATTTGCACTTTGGCGTCACCGCAGCCCCGGGTTTTTCGCCGCGGCGATCAAGTTCACGAGCAACCGGTACGCTCCGGGCACTGCCTCGGGAAGCTGCCGGTAGACCGCGTAAGCCATGTACATCCAGTTGCCCTTGCCGTAACGCGCGTACAGCAGACCGCCCTGCTGCGGGTCCTGGCCGGGATCCTGTGTCACGGTCAGCGGCTTGTACTGGGATGACCAGGAAGTCAGAAAGGAGTGGCCGCGCTCCTCGACCCAGCCGTCGAAGTCGGCGGAGGTAACGCGGTTGGGCCAGGTGAAGAGCGGATTCTGCGGATCGAGCAGCTTCACCGGAGTTTGCTCATCGACAACCTTCTCCGGATTGCGACCCAGCGAGAGTTCGTAGGGAGCAGGGAACTGCACGCTCTGATACTGAACGAGCACTGTCCCGCCGTTTTTCACGTACTCCAGCAGACGCGGGGTCTGGGCCTCGAGATCGGGGACGGAGGAATACGCACGGATCCCGACCACGATCGCGTCATAACCGGAGAGATCACCCTTGGCCAATTCTGTTGGCGATATCAGATGCGGCTCGACGCCGATCTCCGCGAGCGAAGCTGGGACGTCGTCGCCTGTCCCCATGATGTAGCCGATCCTGAGCCCAGGCGGGACGTTCACGTCCACGCCGCGCAGCCGGTACGTCGCGGGCTGGTACAGATAATAGGGACGGAGTCCCGGATAGCCGACCGTGGTGAACCCCTCCGTGAATGTTTTGTTGCCGCTCTGCGCGACGGCCCGAATCTCATAGTTCTGATCGGTGAGCTGACCGGGGTGCAGCGTGAACAGGATCTCGCGGCTGCTTTCCCGGTCCAGATGGAAATTCGCCTGAGCCGGATCGGCAGTCCAACCTGTGGGCAGTTGCAGATGCAGTGTGCCGTCGGCTCCGCTTTGCTGCTCGTTGCGCACGGTGACGGTGAAGGGAATCTGCGCGGTGGCCAGTCTGGTGACGCCCGCCGTCGCAGGCAGCTTCACCGACAACTCGGGGACGACGGCCAGCGGCTGGTAGACGCCACCGATGCCGTGGACCCGGTGTACCGTCTGTACGACCTGGCCCACCCGGATTGGCACCCCCATATAGTGGAACTCCGCCCATCCGGCCAGCGGATATGGCGCAAAGGGCAAATCAAGCCAGCGCGGATCGGTAATGTCGTAAAACGGCTGCTCCGTGTTCGGCTTGGTGAAGTACGGGCGTGTGAGCTGCGCGTCGCGGGGAACTTCGACGCGAAAGATCGCGTCTCCTGCGTTGCTCGTCACCTCGTCCAGGCCCGGTGCACCGAGACGCGTGACCGGCCAATGATCGCCATTGGGGTTCTCGAGCCAGGTGCGCGCGAGTTGCAGGCCCTGTGGCGAGGGTCCCCACGGTTCGGCCGCGGTGACGTGCACGCGGACATCAATCTCCGAGCCGGGCGTCACCGTAGTGGAAACTTCCTGGGGAACAATCGGCGGCGTGGGATTCTCGCCGGTCGCGGTCTTCGGCATCACCAGCGTGTTCACCTGTAAGCCCAGAGCTTCGGCCAGAGCCGTGTTGAACTGCGCGAGCTTAATATTCAGCTCGTAAACGACATTGGCTTTGTCGTCGGCGCTGAGCGTGCTGCTGTTCACGCTTTCGATCAGTTGCTGGGTCGCTTGATACCCTGCGGCCAGTTCGGGAGCGATCTTCTCCGGATGCGCCGGCAGATCGCTGTAGAGAGCCGTGTTGACGTGGTTCTGGATCTCCCTGAGTCCGGCGACCAGAAAAGCGGCGTCTCCCGAATGAACCAGCGAGGCCACCCCGGGCAGCGACGTATCAATGCCCTCGAAAAAGGAATTCTCCTTCTCCTGCGCGGGGACGCGCGATCCGAAACGATGATAGCCGGTGTTCGACGCACCCGGCAGCGGCAACGTCCCGCCGCCGTTCTGCGACTTCTGCAGGCCCCATCCGGTGCGTGCCATCTGGAGGTACGTTTCGCCGAGGATTGGATCCCAGGTGCCCTCAGGCACTTCGAGGGTCGGCGCCGGGAAGGTATTCGTCCACTGCTTCGTGACGTAATCGTAGAAGCGCACCGGCGACCACTTGTTCGTCGCGTAATCGAAGATGCCGCGGCTGCTGGCGCCGAAGAATGGCACGCGTGCGTAGACCTTCAGCGGCGACCAGGGACGCAGCCCCTCGGCGATCTGGTCCGGGCAGACCTTTGGATCGCCGGCATCGAGAAAGGCGTCCTGACTTGCCTCGCCGGATGCCTGGTGCTGACCGTGCCCATCGGTGATGTTCCCGGTGAAGGTGGACGCCAGCACCAGCGGACGAAAGGTGCGGACCTCGCGCACCACGTCGCAGAGCACCCGCTCGCGTCCCCACTTGTCGTGAGCTTCGTCGAGTGTCTTCGAGAAGCCGTAGTCGACAACGCGCGTGAAGAATTGCTGGCTGCCGGAGTACTGATCGGCGAGGAGCAGCTCATTCGTCCGGATGAGCCCCAGCGCGTCGTAGCTCTCGCCGGACATCGCATTTTGTCCTCCCTCGCCGCGATTGAGCGTGAGGATGCCGGTGCGGATGCCGTGGCCGCGCGATTCGTACGTGAGCATGCCGCCGTCCTCATCGTCGGGATGGGCCACGATGAACAGCAGGCTGCCCCATGTATCCAGTTTCCGGAGCGTCTGCGCCAGACCGTCTGCGCCACGATCCTGCGGCAGCGTCTGAGCATCGGGAGAGGCGGCGATCTGCGAGCGCCAGGGCACGGCCTGCGCTGCGGCCATGAAGGCAACGGCGCAGAGGGCCAGCACAACGACAGCACGACCAACTTCACGGAGAGCGGACAACTTGAAGCAGCGCACCATAAGCAACGAAAACTCAGTGTATCGTGGTGCGATCTGGTACAAGTCAGGAGATGGCCTCCGACGTGCCTACGACCGTGCCGCCCGCAATAGCGCCGCAACTCGAGCGGCGTATCGGGCTGCCCAGCGCCGTCTCCCTCAACATGATGTACATGATCGGCGTGGGACCGTTCATCACGCTGCCGCTGATCGTGGCGGCCATGGGCGGATCGCAGGCGCTGCTCGGCTGGGTCCTCGGGGCGCTGATCGCCGTGTGCGACGGGCTGGTCTGGGCGGAACTGGGGGCGGCGATGCCGGAAGCCGGCGGCTCCTATGTCTTTCTGCGTGAAATTTACGGGCGTGAGCGCGGCGGCCGCTTTGTTTCCTTCCTCTATATCTGGCAGCTTGGCTTTAGCGCGCCGCTTTCCATTGCGTCCGGCTGCATCGGCTTCGCCGAGTATGCCGCGTTCATCTTTCCGGGTCTGCATGGGACGCTCCTCCATATCCCGCGGACAAGCTTCCTCGCTGCCGCCGTCTGTTTGCTGCTGATTGTGCTGCTGTGGCGCGATGTGCGCACCATTGCTCGTATGGCCTGGGTGCTGTTTGCGGGGGTCATGGGTGCAATGGCGATTGTCATCACCGCGGGGTTCACGCATTTTCACCCGCATCTCTTGCGCATGTCACCGCACGCGCTTACTGTGTCTCCGGCATTTTTCGCGGGGCTTGGATCGGCCACCCTTATCGCCACTTATGATTACTGGGGCTATTACAACGTCTGTTTTCTTGGCGGAGAAGTTCGTGATCCGGACCGCACCATTCCGCGCGCGGTGCTGCTTTCGATTGCGGCTGTGGCGACGCTGTACATCGCAATGAATATCAGCGTGCTGGGCGTGATCCCGGCAGCGGAGATGCGGCGCACGGTTGTGGCAGACATGGTTGCACGCACGCTGGGCTCCGCGATGGCCCAGGTGATGGCGCTGCTGATCATGTGGACTGCGCTCTCCTCCGTCTTCGCGCTGCTCTTCGGATACTCGCGCGTTCCTTATGCGGCGGCGCTGGACGGCAACTACTTCCGGGTGTTCGCACACCTGCACCCGCGGCGGAATTTTCCTGACCTTGCGCTGCTGGCTCTGGGTCTGGTCGCGACGGCGTTCTGCTTCCTGACTCTGGCGCAGGCGATCGCCGCGCTGGTGGTCATCCGCATCGTGCTGCAGTACGTGCTGCAGCAGGTCGGAGTCGTCCTGTTGCGCATTCGCGAGCCGAACCGCCCGCGGCCATTCCGCATGTGGCTGTATCCGCTGCCGCCGCTGTTCGCGCTGGGCGGGTTTCTCTTCATCCTCGTGTCGCGCCCGAATGCGCGCCGCGAGTTTCTGTACGCTGTCGTGGTCGCAGTGGCGGGGACCATGCTGTACATGATTCGGGCGCGGGTTCGCGGCGAGTGGCCGTTTGCCGCCGGAGGGACGCGGTGAATGGCTTCGTTCTTGCGGGCGGCGCCAGCACGCGGATGGGTCGCGACAAGGCGCTGCTCCAGCTCGGCGGTCGGCCTATGATCGAAATTGCGCTCGGCCTGCTGCGGGGCCTCGGTATTGAGCCGCGGATCTGTGGAACGCGTCCCGACCTCGCCCGGTTCGCACAGGTTCTTCCGGATAACCATCCAGGCTGCGGTCCGCTTGCCGGGATTGAGGCCGCACTGTCTGCCTCCGGCTCGGATCTCAACCTGTTTATCCCGGTGGATCTGCCGTTGCTCCCGCGGGCGTTTCTGCGCTGGATGATGGACCGCGCCGAGGTCAGCAAAGCGGTCGCCACGATTCCGCTGCTGACTGGGCGGGCGCAGCCGCTGTGTGCCGTCTACAGCCGGCGGCTGCTCCGTGGAATCCATGAGGCGCTCGCCGGCGGCGAATACAAGATGATGACAGCGATTGCATCCGCTGCGCGCTCCCTGGGTGAGCGTATCGACACGTGTGCAGTGGAGTCGCTTGCCGCTGCGCTCATCCCGGAGACCTGGCCGGACGATCCGCCGGTCCAGCGGTGGTTCCGCAATATCAATACTCCGGAGGGGTACGAGCAACTCCTCGGTGACCTGCCAAACAGAACATCTGGAGCAAATCGTGCTCATCCAATAAGCTGAGATCAGGATTGAAAGCGTGGTCGGCACCCCTGACATTCCCATTGAGGTGAAGGAGACGAACGGTCATGGGGACCGCCAGCCTTACATCGCCTTCGAGCACGTCTGCAAGTCATTTGGCTCCTTTGAAGTGCTGAAGGATGTCAGTTTCCACGTGTTTCCAGGCGAGACGCTCGGCATCATCGGGCGCTCCGGTGTGGGCAAATCTGTCTCGCTGCAGCACATCATGGGCTTCCTGAAGCCGGATTCGGGCCGCATCGTCGTGGCTGGAGAAGACATCACCGACTACGCCGAGGAGCAGATGCAGGCTATCCGGAAGAAGGTCACGATGGTCTTCCAGAACGGCGCGCTCTTCGACTCGCTGACGGTGGGTGAAAACGTGGCATTCCCGTTGCGGGAAAACCGCGGCCTCTCCGAGGACCAGATCCAGCAAATCGTGCGCGGACTGCTGGAGATGGTCGGCGTTGCGGAGATGATTGACATGCTGCCGTCGGACCTCTCCACCGGGATGAAGCGCTCGGTCGCCATCGCCCGCGCGCTCGCGGCTGAACCGGAGGCGATCCTCTATGACGAACCGACGACGATGGTCGATCCGCTGATCGCGCGCCTGCTGGGTGACGTGATCTGCAAGCTGCGCAATCAGCTGCACCTCACCAGCATTGTCGTGACGCACGATATGCGTTTCGCCGAACGCCTTGCCGACCGCGTGCTCTTTTTGCATCAGGGGCGGGTGGAGTTCTTCGGCACGGTGCAGGAAATGAAGGCGTCGGAAGATGAGGTCTTACGCCAGTTCCTGAGCCTCGACGAACTCGTTCTGCCGTTGCGATAGGTTCGCCAGAGACGAAAAGGCGACGAGAACCGCGGATCTGAGCGAAGAGAGCATCCGTTCTTCCCGGGCGGCACCATCCAGGGGGAATGCCGGGACGGTCAACGCTGCGTCTCCACCAATGCCTGTCACATTCCCGGAATCGCCCGGGTTCGGCAGCTATTCGTTGCATCGTTGCTAAACTGAAATCGTGAAGATCGCGCTCGCTCAGATCGATCCCACCATCGGCGATTTCAGCGGCAACACCGCAAAAATTGTCGAGTTCACCCGCCGTGCCGCTCAGGGTGGAGCGGACCTGGTGCTGTTTCCTGAGTTGGCGATTTGCGGGTATCCTCCCGCCGATCTGCTGGAGAAGCCGGCGTTCGTCGCGCGCTGCGGCGAGGCTCTCTGCGAAATCGCCCGGTCCACCGCGCGCGACAACATTGCCGTCATTACCGGATACGTCACCGCCGCCGAACACGGAGCAGGGAAGCACGTAATGAATTCCGCCGCGCTGGTCCGGCACGGCCACGTCGAGTTTGTGCAATCGAAGATGCTGCTGCCCTTCTACGATGTTTTCGACGAGCAGCGCTATTTCGCTCCAGCGCCGCGGCAGCGCCTTTGCCATCTGCAGGGCGATGCCGTCGCGCTCACCATCTGCGAAGATGCGTGGAATGACAAGAGCTTCTGGGAAAACCGCCTGTACAATGTCGACCCCGTAGAAGAACTGACGAAACAGAACGCGTCGATGGTGCTGAACATTTCGGCCTCGCCATGGTGGCGCGACAAGCGTGAACTGCGGCGCGAAATGCTGGCCAACATCGCCCAGCGTCATCGGGTCCCGGTAGCCATGGTGAACCAGGTTGGCGGGAACGACAGCCTCATCTTCGATGGATCGAGCCTCGTGATCGGCCCGGATGGTGACGTGATCGCGCAGGCGAAGAGCTTCGAAGAGGACCTGATCTTCGCCGATCTGGCGACGCTCACGGGCGACCGGCACCCGCAGGCCGGTAACGAAGACGAAGCGATGATCGAGGCCCTCACCCTGGGCACCCGCGATTACGTTCGCAAATGCGGGTTCTCGAAGGTGGTGGTCGCCCTGAGCGGCGGCGTCGATTCAGCTCTGGTCGCCGCGATAGCCGTGCGCGCGCTGGGGCCGGAGAGTGTGACGGCGCTCGGTATGCCCAGTCAATACTCGTCGCAGGGTTCCATCGACGACAGCCGGCAACTGGCCGCAAACCTCGGCATCCGCTACGAAGTACTGCCGATCAGCGACATCTTCTCGCAGTTCAGCGTAACCCTGGAGCCAATCTTCGCGGGCGCGAAGCCGGACATAACGGAGGAAAACCTGCAATCCCGCATTCGCGGCGTGCTGGTGATGGCGTACTCCAACAAGTTCAAGGCACTGGTACTCACGACCGGGAACAAAAGCGAGGTGTCTACCGGCTACTGCACGCTCTACGGCGACATGGTCGGCGCGCTGGCGGTGATCGGGGATGTGTTCAAGACGCGCGTCTACGATTTGTGCCGCTGCCTCAATGCACAACGCGAAATCATCCCGCGTGCCATCCTCGACAAACCTCCGTCGGCCGAACTGCGTCCCGGTCAGAAGGACACCGATTCGCTGCTGCCTTACGACGTGCTCGATCCGATTCTTGAGGCGTACGTGGAGCGCTATGAGACGGCGGAAGGGATTGCGGCAGAGCGGCGGGTCGATCTTGAAACCGTCCAGGCCGTGGTCAGGATGGTCGAGCGCAGCGAATACAAGCGGCAGCAGGCTGCGCCGGTGCTGAAAGTCACGCCGAAAGCCTTCGGCATGGGCCGGCGGTTCCCCATCGCAGCCAAAGTACAGGTCTAAGATTTCCTGAAAGGATCGTATGCAGAGCCGTTCTCTTACATGCTTTCTTATCTCATTCGCGCTGCTCACCGGCGCGGCGCTGGCCCAGAGCCAGCCGCCTTCGGCACCCGCGCCGCAGACGCCCAACGCTCCGACGCCCGCCCAGGCGCAGGGGCCAACGTTCCCACCAGTGAACCAGGCGAATTTCACCGCGTCGGCGCCGAGCAAAGCCGATGTGGATGCCTTCCTGCACGCCACCTGGGGATACGATGAGAACCGCGTCTGGGAAGTCTATGGTGTGCAGAAAACCGCCGCGCCGGGTGTGAGCAAAGTCATCGTATTGGTGGCGGAGAAGCCGAATCCGCAGACTGCGACCTTTTCGTTTTTCGTAACGCCAGATGGCAAGCACCTCATCGCGCAGGAGCAGTTGCTGGATTTCGGTCCGCATCCGTACGACGAGATTCTGCGCAAATTGGAGCAGCGCGCGGAGGGCCCGTCGCTCGGCTCGAAAAGCAAACAATTCCTGCTCGTCGAGTTCGCGGATTTCGAGTGCCCGCACTGCAAGCAGGCGGTGCCTGTCGTACAGCGGCTCGTGAAGGATTTCCCGCAGGCGCACTATGTATTTGAGAATTTTCCGCTCGTGAATATCCATCCGCAGGCCTTCCGCGCGGCGGCATACGGGCAATGCGTGTTCCAGCAGGGCGGAAGCGATGCGTTCTTCAAATACTCCGATTCGATCTTCGCCGGGCAGGAAGCGCTCAGTGGCCAGGGAGCCGATCAGGCGCTGCGCAATTCGGTGACGGCCGCGGGAATGGACCCTGACAAAGTTACGGCCTGCTCCGACTCCACTGAGGCGAAGAACGCGGTACACGCGTCAATGCAACTCGGCACCGATCTGAATGTGGATCAGACACCCTGGCTGTTTATCGACGGCCGCGGCCTGCCGATGCTGGAAATTCCCTATGAACAACTGAAGAAGATTGTTCAGTGGCAATTTGACCAGGACAAGCAGGCGGGTGGTGCCGCCGCAGGACAATAGAGCAGGGGAAACGGCCCACACGGGAGAGATGTGGGGCGGCTGCTGCTTCTTTAGTGCTTGCTGTCCATCTCCATGACGTCCTTGCGCAGGGCGACGCGGCTGGATTCGCGCGTGTAGAACATGTGGCCGCCGGGAAACTCATGCACGCTCACGCGCGTGGGATCGCCCATGATGGGCATCTGATCGATGGTGAGAATCGAGCCCATGAACGGGCACGAAAGGTCGTTCCAGCCGTGCACGATCATCACGCGCAGCTTGGGGTCGGCGCTGACCGCCTGGCGCAGCTGCGTGACTGAGCCGGATCGCAGGTCCTGATCACGGTTCCAGCTGCCCGCAACATCGTATGACAGCGCGTTGTAGCGGGCATCGACTTTCCAGCCAACCGTGTGGGTGATGAAATTGACCATCGCTGTTGTGGTTGGCGCGATGATGCTGGCGAGGATCGGATCGTTCGACTTCTGCTCCGGCGCGTAGGGGAAGGGATCAAACGCGGTGACGTTGGAGTCGTAAACGGAGCCGATCTTACCCTGCTCCCGGTGCACTTCGCGCAGGTAAGCTCCAGTCTCAAGTCGTCCGCCGGAAAACTTCACGAACTGCGGATCGAGGCCGGTCATGTCGGTGACCTTCCTGATCATGGCGTCGGTCGCTGCCGGATCGGAACGACCGTGCACCAGCGTGGTCAGATAGTCGCCGAGTGTGTAGTCGATGACCGACTTCATTGCCTCGGGCGTGAGCTTGCCTTGTCGCTCCAGATTGGCGGCGGTGATGGACGGCAGCGTAACCAGCCAGGGCAGCGGGGACAAATCGCCGTTCTGCTCAATGGTCGGGTTGAGATATGGCGAGACGAGCACGACCCCATTCATCGCCACGCCCAATTGTGATTGCAGGTAGTAGGTGATGCGCGGCCCACGAAATCCGCCGTAGCTTTCGCCAACGAGGTACTTTCGGGACTCCAGCCGGTCATTCTTGACGAGCCAGTCATAGATCGCGCGTGACAGGTATTCGATGTCCGGCGCAGTGGTGTAGAAGAGCTTCTTTGTCTCATCGGCGTTCACGAGGGAGCGGCTGAAGCCTGTTCCGATGGGATCGAGGAAGACGAGATCCGTGAAGTCGAGCCAGGTGCCGGGATTGTCGCTGAGCGTGGCCGGGTCTGAGGGGCTGTCGCCCTCGTTGCCAATGCCGTTCAGGTGCTTCGGGCCGATGGCGCCGAAGTTCAGGTAGACCGAGGAGGCGCCTGGGCCGCCGTTCAGCGCGAATGTCACCGGCCGATTTGCGCCTTCAACTGTGTACGCCGTGTAGACCAGTTCGCCGGCTGTCTTACCTTCCGCGTCGCGCACCGGCAGGGTACCGACCGTGACGGTGTAGTTCAGCTTCTTGCCATCGAGCATGATGCTTTGCTGTACATGCGCATCAGGCGGCAATGGAGGCAGCTTGTTGCCGTCTTCCTTCCCGGCGGCTTTGGCCGGGACGGCAGTGGCCTGCGTCGCCTGATCGGCAGGCGCGGTTTTGTGACGGGAGTTGTCATCGGTCTGCGCGTTGAGTGTGAGGCCGGCCACGGAAAGCCACCCCGCGAGCGCCAGCGCAGAGAAGATGCGACATTCGGGAACTTTCATGGTTATGAGGATATCCCGCTGGTCTGGCCGGCATGCATGTCCCCGCACGATGCGTAGAATTCACGGGCCTTTTGGCACCTCGCATGGTAGAGTGCAGCGGAGGAGGGAGGTGACGTGAGCCTTCGCGACTTCATCAGCAAGCAGTTCATCGATGTCATCGAGTGGAACGAACCGGAAGACGGCATCCTCGCGTGGCGGTATCCGATGCGCGATATGGAAATTCAGAACGGCGGCCAGCTCACGGTGCGCGATTCGCAGATGGCGGCGTTCGTGAATGAGGGCAGGATCGCGGACGTGTTTGGCCCGGGGTTGCACACTCTGAGCACGCGAAACCTCCCGGTTCTGACCGATCTGATGAACTGGACCAAGGACTTTAAGTCGCCGTTCAAGTCCGACGTGTATTTCTTTTCGACACGCTTGCAGATCGGCCAGAAGTGGGGCACGGCCACGCCCATCACCTTTCGCGAAAAGGAATTCGGCGCCGTTACGCTGCGCGGCTATGGCATTTACTCCTACCGCATCGTCGATCCGAAGGCATTCTTCCTCCAGGTGAGCGGCACGCGGGAGGCTTATTTCGCCGGCGATCTCGAAGGACAGCTTCGGGAAACCATCGTTGGGCGCATGACCGACATCTTTGCATCGAGCGCGGTCTCGTTTCTCGATATGGCAGCGAACCAGGCCGTCTTTGCTGAAAAGATCGCCAATGCCATGAAGCCTACGTTCGCCGGTCTTGGTCTTGAACTGCATCAGTTCGTCGTCGAGAATATCTCGCTGCCGGAGGATCTGCAGAAGATCATGGATCAGCGCATCGGCGTCAGCATGGCGGGCGATCTGAGCCGTATTACGCAGCTGGAAGCGGCAGAGTCACTGTCGCTGGCTGCGGCAAATCCGGGTGGCGTTGCCGACGCGGGAGTCGGCCTGGGCGCCGGCATGGCCATGGCGCAGACCATGATGGCTGCGACCAGAGGCCTGGCCGCCTCAGCCTCGGTGACCGAAGCTCCGGCCGCCGGAGTCGCGACGAAATTCTGCATAGCCTGCGGGAAATCGATGCCGCGCGTCGCGAAATTCTGTCCGGAGTGCGGCCAGTCGCAATGAACTGTCCCGCATGCGGTGCGCCCATGAAGCTGGCCAGCGGGGAGGACTCGCTCACCTGCCCTTATTGCCACAGCGTCTACTTCCCGGAGAAGAACGACGACGGCGTGCGCCTGCTCGGTGACTCGGGGGAGATGTGCCCCGTCTGCGCGATTCAGCTGAAGGAAGCGGCTCTGGACCAGGTGCGCCTGCGCTACTGCGACCGCTGCCGCGGCATGCTGATCTCCATGGATTCCTTCGCCGCTCTCGTTGACGCCGTCCGGGCTGGCACACAAGGCGCGGTGATTATGGCTAAGGCCGATCTCGATGAGCTGAAGCGGAAGCTGACCTGTCCGCATTGCCACCGGTCGATGGATGCGCATTTCTACGCCGGACCCGGCAAGGTGATCATCGCCGATTGCGAGCACTGCAACCTGAACTGGCTCGATCACGGAAAGCTGCAGCGCATCGCGCATGCCGCCGATCCCTTTCACGAAGGCTGAGCGAATGAATTCGAGAGCCTCGAGCCAACCGCGCGGCAGGAAAGTTATCGTGGAGGTCGCGACCAGCGCCGACGGTTTCATCGCCCGCCCGGATGGTGACGTATCGTGGCTGAACATTCCTGAACTGAAGGGGCAGCACGGAATGGACGCCTTCGTGAAAACCGTCGACACGATTCTGTGGGGGCGAAAAACCTACACCAAAGGAATCGAACTGGGGATGAAAGCCGGCGGATTCAGCCCGAAGATCAAAAACTACGTCTTCTCGCGCCAGATGCACGAGCCGCCGCTGGACGGCTTCGAACTCGTGAAGGAGCCGATCCAACCGTTCATGCAGCACCTGCGGGCGCAACCGGGTCTGGACATCTGGATGATGGGAGGCAGCGAGATCATCGCTTCGTTTCTGGACGAAGGCGAGATTGACGAGTTCAGCATCAACCTGATCCCAATCTTCATTGGTGAAGGCATACCGCTGATCAAGCCCCAGCATCGATCCGTTCCACTGAAGCTGCTTGCGACCAGGAAGTTTTCAGACGGCGTTGTGCATTTGCACTATTGCGTCGTGAAGAATTTGAAATCTCAGGGCAGAGCAAAAGCGATGTAACTCCCGCCGACTGGTCCCTTCGGATCGCGTCCGCCGCTCGCCGCAATCACCACGTACTGCTTGCCGCTGATTTCGTACGTTGCCGGGGTAGCGATCCCCGCAAAGGGCAGCGTCGTCTCCCAGAGCAGTTTTCCGGTGCTTGCGTCAAAGGCGCGAAACTTGCGGTCGTACACGGTGGCCCCGATGAAGAGGACGCCTCCGGCCGTGAGGATCGGGCCACCATAGTTTTCGCTGCCGGTATTGGCCATGCCCTGCGCTGCGAGCGAGGGATACTCGCCGAGAGGAACCTGCCAAAGGTACTCGCCGGTGTTCAGATCAACAGCGTTCAGCGTCCCCCAGGGCGGGCTGATCGCGGGGTAGCCGTCGGGGTCAAGAAATTTGCGGTAGCCGGTGAAGCTGTAGCCCTCGTCCGGACCGCCCGGTGCCGGCTTCGTTTGGTGCTCCATGCCCGTCGAGGCTCCCGTGCGCAGATAGTCGAGCAGGGCTGACAGTTTGGCCGCGTCGATGCCGGGCAGCGCGGGCATCCGTCCACGGCCGTGGGCGATGATGGCTGCGATTTGATCACTGGTCAGCCGATCCGTCACGCCGATGAGTGACGGAAACGCTGGCGGCGATCCGGTGCGATCAGGCCGATGGCAAATGGCGCATTGTGCGTTATAAATGGCGGCTCCCTGGCTGGGGTGTGCCTCCGTCTTCACCAGACCTCCGATCCAGGCCATCTCATTTGCGTTCACGTACAGGACGCCGCGCTGCGGGTCGACCGCAGGGCCGCCCCATTCCGCGCCCCCATCGAATCCGGGGAAGATGATGGTCTGCTTGTCCATGCTGAGGGGAATAAATTGTCCGCCGCTGCGGAACGTGCGGAATGTCTGCAACGCCCATTCATGCGCTTCGGGCGTCCGCGTTGTCAGCATGTCCTCGCTCAGCCGCTGACGTTGAAAAGGAGCAGGCGCCGTCGGCATGGGCTGCGTGGGCGCAGTTTTCTCACCGGGGACGTCGCTGGCCGGATACGGATGCTCCTCGATGGGGAAGAGCGGCTTGCCCGTGACGCGGTCGAACACATAAACCACCCCTTGTTTCGTGGTCTGCGCGACGGCATCGACGGTTTTTCCGTTGCGACTGACGGTCAGCAGCGCGGGAGGAGCAGGGAAATCACGGTCCCAGATATCGTGATGCACGCCCTGGAAATGCCAGAGGCGCTTGCCGGTATTTGCGTCCAGCGCGAG
The DNA here is from genome assembly GCA_035273225.1 of Acidobacteriaceae bacterium. Classification (GTDB taxonomy): domain Bacteria; phylum Acidobacteriota; class Terriglobia; order Terriglobales; family Acidobacteriaceae; genus Palsa-343. The sequence goes on from DATEPN010000591.1 coordinate 38,487, forward strand.
CAGGCTGTCAGCGAATAAGTCGTTGCCCACCCGGTCCCCGCCGTAAAAATCAAACGCAGCCGAGCCGGTTGGAACGTAGACGATGCCGCGCTGCGCATCCAGCGTCATCCCGGCCCAGTTGTTCGCGGCTCCAGCGGACTTCCAGGCATCCGCCGGCCAGGTGTCGTAGCCGAACTCGCCCGGGTGGGGGATGGTGTGGAAGGTCCAGCGCAGCAAACCGGTGCGCACGTCGTAGGCGCGGATATCGCCGGGCGGCGCGGGTTTCGTCTCCGGGTTGCGGCCCCCGACAATGATGAGGTCGCGGTAGATGACTCCAGGCGTGGTCAGTGCGATCGACTGGTGTTCGTAGCCTTCCGAGTCCCGCAAGCCTTTGCGCAGATCGATGCGGCCCTGCCCGCCGAAGGTCGGGATTGGTCGACCAGTTTCGGGATTGAGCGCGTACAGGTAGTTCACGACGCCTGCGAAAATGCGAGCATCCTTGCCGTCGCTCCAGTAGCTCAGGCCGCGGCAGGGCTGGCCGTCCTGCACGCCGGAATCGAATTCCCAAAGCTTCCTGCCTGTTGCCGCATCCAGCGCGAAAACCTGACCCGTGGGTGTGTAGGCGTAGAGCTTGCCGCCGACGATCAGGGGGTTCGTCTGGATGTCGCCCTTACCGCCGGTGTCGTAGCGCCACGCGATCCGCAGATGCGCCACGTTGCTGCGGTTGATCTGCGAGAGCGGCGAGTAGTGGTCGCCGTCGAAGCCGCCGTTATAAGCGGTCCAGCCGGTGTTCTGCGCGTGTGTGGAAGCGGCGAGGAGCAGGGCAGCGGTGAGGGCGAAGCGTCGATGAACTGGCAATCCGGGAGGTCCTGGGTTGAACGTCGAGAACCAGTGTAATGCGGCGGCAAAAGAAATGGGCCGCCGAAGCGGCCCATGGTGAGCGTTACGTTGTCGCCAGTCAGAACTGGATTTTGCCTCCGAAGATCACGAACCGCTGCCCGGAGGTATTGCCCGAGCTGTTGCCGTCCACGTTGTAAGCGGTGCTCAGGAACGGGTTGAATCCGCTCGGCGAGTAGTTGCCGACGTCGGCCAGACCTGCGCCACGGAACATCTGGTTGAGGGCGTTGTATGCGTTGAACTGCAGTTGCAGCTTCACGCGTTCAGTGATCTCGACATTTTTGAAGAGACTTACGTCGAAGTCGCTGAAGGAGTCGCCGCGCAGGATGTTGCGGCCCGAGCCGGGGTACGGATTGCCAACCTGCTGGGCGTAGGCCTGATTGTTGATGATCCAGTGTGCATCGGACGGAGTGGTCGGATCGCCGGGGTTGTAGCCGGTGATGCTGCCATCATCGCCATACGTGAAGCCGTCGCTGTTGTACTTCACCCAGGTCGGGGTGTCGTTGGCGGCTCCCCCGTACGGGTTGAGGTAAGCAACGGTGTTCAGCGGCGCCTTCGGGTTGGAAAGGACCAGGCGGCAGGTGTCCGTGTTCGGGCCGACGCCGGAGCTGTTGAACACGCCATCGCAGTAGCTGGTATCGCCTGTAAACGGATCGAGTGTCAGCGGCTGCGTGGGGTTAAAAGGCTGACCGCTGTTGTACCGGTACAGCGAGCTGAAGGACCAGTCGTTGACGATGCGCGACAGCAGTCCATTCGTCTTGGCAAATCGCGGCAGCTGGTAGTGCAGCGTGAGACCCACGACGTTCGGGAAGCTGTTGCCGTCCACGCCGCGCTCTCCGCTGTTCGCGTTGAGCGGATTTTGCGAGAAGGCGGTGGTGCTGCCGGGGCCGCCTGTGCTGAAGACGTCCGTTACGTTGTCGATTTCACGGCTCCAGGTGTACGAGGCCGTCCCCGTGATGCCGTGGAAGTTCGACGTGGTGAGGTTCGTCTGCAGGCCGTTGTAGCTGGCCCAGCCGCCGTTCGTCACCAGGGCCTGGTTGCGGAAATTGCAGTTTGGCCGGCCGTAGCCCAGCGCCGACGGATCGCTGCAGAGCGTAGTACCCAGCGAGTACGTCGGGAAGGCATCGGCTACCGGCTGCAGATACGGGTTGGCGTTGACCGACTGGAAGTTCTGCGTGGTTTTGGAACCAACGTACCGGAGAGACGCAACTGCTCCGTGACCGAGCTGGTGCTGGACACCGAGATTCCAGGTCTGCACGTACGGCGTGCGGAAAGTGGTCGGCACGTAGGTTTGATCGAGTTGTAGAGGATTCCCACGCTTGCCCAGACGCGGCAGGTTCTGTTCGCGAATGGCGGCGCCGGTCGCACTTCCGTTCGCAGCCAGGCAGTTGCCGTCGCAGAGGAAGGCGCCGGTTTTGGCAACCGGCGTCGCGATCGCGTCGATCAGGAAGATGTTGTAGAAGGCCGGATTTGCGTTGATCGCATAACCGGCGTTGACTACGAGCTTCGAGTCGAACGCTGGATTCCAGGCAAATCCGATACGCGGCTCGAAATTCTTGTAGTGTTCATTGACGGATGGAACCGTGCGATCCGCCAGCGGCAGAGTCGGATCCCAGAAAGCTGTTGCGGGGTTGGACTCGCGCGCTACCGTCTCGTCGTGCAGTTTATTGACGGCCTGGCCAAAGTACTCCCAGCGCACGCCAAGGTGGGCGGTCAGCGTCGGAGTGAGTTTCCAGTCGTCCTGCAGGTAGGCCGCTACGTCGGGCTCGGTGAAGGGAACGACGGGGTTGCCGTTGGCCAGCTCGCCGATACCAGAATCCTGCAGGAACGACGAGATGTCGTCGTACAGGAGAATACCGTTGTAGAGCGGCAGGAAGACATTCGGAGAGTTCTGATAATCGAACTCGCCGCCGAACAGGATCGTCTGCTTGCCGATGGACCATGTGGCGTTGTTCTGCACCTGCGTTACCTTGACGGTGCGGCCCTGCGGGAATCCCGCATAGGTTCCGAAGCCCGCGTCGAGGTTGTTGCCGATAAAGAGCACGTCGGTGTTGCAGGCGGTCAGGTTGGTCGAAGTGCAGTTAGGAAGCGAACCGCCCTGGAAGTACACCTTCGATTCCTGGAACGAATAGCGGAGCTGATCGACGAAGGTGCTCGAGAAGGTGTGGCTCCAGTCCGCGCCAACTGAGTAGTTCGTGTTCGGTACGTTTACCCAGTCGCCCACAGCGATGCCGTTACCCGCCTCACCAGCGAACACGTCATTCTGATAGAAGAAGCGGGCAAAGAGGTGATCCTTCGAGGTGGGCTGCCAGTCGAGGCGGCCCAGGTGCTCCTGATCCGTATATGGAGTGGAGATGCTGCGCGTAACGCCGGCGAACTCAACCGGAACAGTGACGCCACCAGGACCGGTGACGTTTTCCGTCGTAACCGACGAAGCGATCACCTGCGGATTCCCGGTTGTGATGCCGAACGGTCCGGCTGACTTGAGCATTCCCACCGCCGGGTTGTTCGGGAAGGCGGCAGCCAGCTGTGACAGGCCCGTTGGCGTAGGTGTCAGGCTCGGCAGCGAAACGGAGGGCACGACGCCGGTAAAGAGGCGGTCCCAGTACGTACTGCCGAAGAAGAAGAGCTTGTCTTTCAGTACCGGGCCCCCGAGGGTCGCGCCATAGCGATTCTCGACGAAGCGCGGCATCACGGGCGTCGTGCAGCCATCCGAGGGGCTCTGACCCTTCGCGCAATACCCAAACAGCGGACTCTTATCGCCATTGGTCATGGAGCTGAGCGCCTGGCCCTGATAAAGCTCAAAGGCCGAGCCATGGAACTGGTTCGTGCCCGATTTGGTGATGTAGTTCACCACCGCGCCGGCGTTGCGGCCATATTGTGCGCTGTAGTCGTTGGTGATGACCTCGAGTTGCGAGATGGCGTCCTGGTTGCCGAAGAAGATTTGCGGGCCGCCAATGGAGTTGTCGTTGTTGCTCTGCCCATCCAACTCGAAGTTGTTCGAGCGGCCGCTCTGGCCGTTCACGGAGAAATTGTCACCGTTCGTGTTCGAGAAGTTGTCTCCGTGGGTGCTCACCACGCCGGGAATGACTTCCGTGATGGTGTCGAAGCCATTGTTGAGCGGCATCGTCTCGATGCTGCTCGACTGGAAGGTAGTCGTCACCTGAGAGTCGGAGGGATTCAGCAGGGCAGCCACCGAGCCGTTCACCTCCACAACCTCGGAGGAGGCGCCGATCGTCAGCGGCACGTTCTTGATATCGGTGATGACGCCGGAGTTCACCGGGACGTTCTGGATAGTGGCCGGCCTGAAACCCTCAGCATTGATGCGCACGCTGTAGGTGCCGATAGGAACCGCGCGGATGGAGAAGTTCCCGTCCGCACTGCTGACGCTCTGCAGTGCAATGCCGGTCGCCACATTCGTGGCGGTGATCTTCGCGTTGTTCACCACGGCCCCCTGCGGATCAACCACAGTGCCGGAAATTGTGCCCGTCACGATGCCCTGAGCGACCGCGTGCGGGTTCAACCATAAAAAGGAAAGGAGCAGCGCAACGGCCGCAATCCAGGGACTACGTCTGACGTACATTAATTCCTCCAGTGATCATGGGAGAGGTGGACGTGACGCCGCGGGGGGATCCCCTGTCTTTCAGGGATTTTGTTGCGTAGGCCGCAGCCTGCCGGCGACGTTTGCGGAAACGTCGAGCAGGGCGGTACGGAGCCCGCGACAACCAAAACAGAAAAGTGCATGAAATGTTCAGTACGGAAGCACGTTAATTGCCGTTCCCCGGAATCGAGCCCGAAACCCTCTGGTTCTTATCGAGGTAGTAATACCGTCGTACCGTTACCCATTGGCGCAGCTACATTTTGTCGCAAGAATTATTCCGAGGAGTTCAGGCATATCCGCTCAAACGGCCCGATACGGAACGACAGGTGCGGATCATTCGGCAGGATTCTATGGTGGTCCATAGATCAAACCCGCCCTTTCTATGAATAATGGGATTTCGGTACCCAGCTCCGGTTGAGAGTTGGGACTCCCAGAAGCTTGATGGGTTTTATAGATAGTAAACAGATGTGGTGGTGGATCGCTGCCGAGAGAGTTCCTGGCAGCCAGTGGGAGATTGGCGTGGAGGGCAAGGAGTGGTGTGAACAGGATCAGATGCCGAGCTTCTTCACTTCCTCGTTGTAGTACTTGCGGTAGAGAATGTCCCACTCCTGGCTGCCTTCGGGAATAATGCGACGCTGCGATTCGATCTTCTGCCGGGCGGCCTGATCGATGCGCATTTCCTCAAGCAGCATGTGCTCGAGCGCCTTACGCGCCTCCTGGCGAATGGTGTTGCGGTCCTCGAGAAAGTCGCATTCCGGTGTTTCGGCCAGGGTGTCGGCCACCACATGGGCCAGTTTGTTGAGCTTGTCGCGCGAAATTCTCACAGCACCGCCTTATATTTGCGCGCCAGCTCTGTTTTGACCTTCTTGAACATCTCGGAATAGCTCGCACCGGTCCGCCGCATTTCTTCCTCATAGGCGTCGAGGATCACGCGTACCTCCTCGTTGATCCGGTCTTCGAGCGAAAGCTCTTCCAGCAGGCCGCTATAGACACGCTCCTCCACTACGGGAGGTTTCGTGGTCTGGATCATTTTGGCGTCGATGAGGTGTTTCACGGTATGGCGCGCCAGATAGCCAACGTACTCGCGGGAAAAAATCATGGAACTCATTCGGAATATAGCACATGGAACCAGGCCGCTCAGGTCACCGATGCGCATGTCCGGGCAAACTCCCGCATGCTGGGAAGCCACCGGCTAGGAATTTCTCTTCTGCTCCCGAATGCGCCGAATTTCCTCCATGCGCTGCGCCAGCAGTTTCTCGCGGCCCTCCTGCGTCGGGTGATACCAGCGTCGCCCGGCCAGCGATTCCGGCAGGCACTCCATGTCGGCGACCCGGCCCTCGACATCGTGCGCGTACTCGTAGCCCTTTCCGTAGTCGAGTTCCTTCATCAGCTTCGTTGGCGCGTTGCGCAGATGCAGCGGAACTGGTTCCTGCCGAGTGGCCTCAATGTCACCGAGGACGGCGCCGTAGGCCGTGTAGAGCGCATTCGACTTCGGCGCCAGAGCCAGATACACGGCCGCCTCGGCCAGCGCCAGATCCCCTTCCGGTGAGCCGAGAAAATCCACCGTCTCCTTTGCGGAGAGCGCGAGATTCAGCGCTTCGGGAGCGGCGAGACCGATGTCCTCGACCGCCATACGCACCAGTCTTCGCGCGACATAGAACGGATCCTCGCCGGCCTGCAGCATCCGCCCCAGCCAGTAGAGCGTCGCGTCCGCGTCGGAGTTGCGCACGGACTTGTGCAGAGCGGAGATGAGATTGTAGTGTTCCTCGCCCTGCTTGTCGTACATCAGGACGCGCTGTTGCAGAGCCTCCGTGGCAACCTCGCGGGTGATGGTGCGATCCGGCTTGCCCGCAGCTAATTTCGCCGCGACCTCCAGCGCGTTCAGCGCGTTCCGAGCATCGCCCGACGCATAGGAGGCGAGCAGTTCCAATGCTCGTTCGCCGGCACTCAGATGCTGCGCACCAAGACCCCGCTGAGCGTCGTTCAGCGCGCGCTCCAGCAAGGTCACGATTTGCTCGTCGGTCAGCGCCTGCAACGTATAGACCCGGCAGCGCGACAGCAATGCCGAGTTGATCTCGAATGAAGGATTCTCAGTTGTCGCTCCGATCAGCCGGATCGATCCGCGCTCGACCCAGGGCAGAAACGCGTCCTGCTGTGCGCGATTAAAGCGGTGAATCTCGTCGATGAAAAGGATCGTCCGCGTACCCCAGGAGGCGGCCTTCTCCGCGTCCGCCATCACTTGCTTGATTTCCTTAATGCCGGCCAGCACCGCGGAGAACTCGATGAATGTAGCCTTGGTCGTCTCGGCAATAATTTTGGCCAGCGTCGTCTTGCCCACCCCTGGAGGACCCCAGAAGATCATCGACGACGCATCGTCGCGCTCGATCTGAACGCGCAGCGGCTTGCCCGGACCGAGGAGATGCTCTTGTCCCAGAAACTCATCGAGGGTTCGCGGACGCATGCGCTCCGCCAGGGGTGCGGCCACGGCGGTGGACTTTGTCTCCGGGGCTGGGTTGAAGAGGCTCATGGACCCCCTCCATCATCGCTCATCCCAGGTACACGTGCGCCGGGCCTCCGCCTCGGAGATCGGCAGGAAGGAATAGCGGACAATTTGTTGCGGCCCGCCGGCCAGCGCGGGCGGACAGGCCGGCCGCCCGTACGTTACTGCTTCAGTTACTGTGATAATTTCGCAGCATGACGTCCGCAGTGTTTGTCGGAGGGCTGCTGCGCGCCTACCCATGGAAGGACTTCATCGCGCCCGCGATCATTCCGGTTTGGCTCCTGGTGATCATTGCTGCCTGGGCGGCTTTGGCCGCGCTGAAGAGCATGAAGGCGATTGCGGTGCAGACGCGCGAACTCAAGCGGCAGAACGACATGATCATGAGCAAGGAACGCGCCAGACTGCGGGTGGAAATGCTGCCCTTCGATCCGCTGGTGACGAAGGGCAACCTGCACGCCTTCGAGATCAGAGCCGAGGTCTCGATCTCCGGGCCGACGGACGCGTTCATTGACCGCACGGAGTTTCGCGCGGTGGCCGGCGACCAGCCGGACAGTGTCGACTTCAACGCCTCGTTTCCATCGTCCATGCTGAATGTCGGCAAGAGTATGAAGGCGAATGCAAAACCGGCGCAGGGGATGACGCTGTTGCGCCATGCGAACGCGGAGATTTTGGGGACGGAGAACATCAGCGAGATTCTCGCGGGCAAGCGCGGCATTCACGCGGCTGGCTCAGTCACGTATCGAGACGTCTTCGATGGACGATGGATTTTCCGTTTCCGGTACTTCTACAAGGCAACCTACCTGAATGACGGCACGCCCATCGGTGGTTACTGGACGCAGGTGGGCACTCCCGAAGAAAACGGCGAATTCAGGCTGGAGTAGCTGGAGTCAGCCCGCTCAGCCAAAGCGGGTCACGATGTTCACAGCTTAAGCCCGCAATCGACAACCGTGACGCTCAGTCAGGGTTTGGTCTTTTTGTCCGGCTCGTCCTGACAGGTTTTGTCGATATCTTTCCGGAACTGGCCGAAGAGGGGAACTGCGGGTCCGTCGAGGCCGTCCTTCTCCGTCTTGCGCCACAGGGGGCTTTGACTGTTAACGTCGCCAGGTTTTTGGTAAACGGCCAATAAGTCATCGGGCGGACCAAGTTCGCCTCCAGCGCCGATCCATCCACCATTTCCTACAGTGCCATACGGTGCGTTCGGGGGTGAGGCCGGGGCATCGGGCCCCTGGCTTGCGTCAGACGGGTCCCGCGGGGCCGGATTGCTCCCCAGGGGAGGAACTCGGCCGACATGTGCGCCGACGGCGCCCTTCGCCGTGGCGAGGCGGCCGGTCCGCACGATCAATACGACATCCGATTCCTGGGGCTTGTATACCTCGATAAAACGCTTCCAGTCGCGCAGTTGGTCCTCGACGCGTGAGACCGCATCGCGGTCCTCAGGGATGACTCCGGGGTTCATGATGTCGCCGTCCATCGTGGCGACATAGACGTAGCGTGCCGGACACAGGATATGAGTGGTTTCGGCCTTCTTCGGTGACTTTGCCCAAGCCGTCGAGCCAGCCACGCATGTGGCCGCAAGGAGTACAAGGGTCCGGGAATTCCGCACAGCAGCACCTCTCCGGGCATCGGTCCGCCATTTCGTAGACGAGGTTAGCAGGTCGTGGTGAGCAGATGGAGCGTAACTGATAGCGGGCCGGTTCCAGATGACGGCGCCGGTCGCGTCGCACAACGTGGGCATGGGCGATTCTCCTGATCCCAGACTTCCGTCACAGCCGTGCAAATTACTTTGGTTTGGTCCTGCTTGGTTGTGGCTGCGCCGGACAGGAACTTTGGCGGGAGAATCCGCGTACAGGGGGCCAATGCAATGATCCAGTCGATCAAATTTGCGGCCCGGAATCTGCGGCACTCGCCCGGGTTTGTAGTGACGGCGATCGTCACACTCGCGCTCGGGATCGGCGTCAACGCGGTGGTCTTCAGCGTGCTGAACGCGCTGGTGCTGCGGCCGGTGAATGTGCCCCGCGCACAAAATCTCTATATGGTGCAGCGCTTCCGCTACCCGTCGCAGTCGTACCTTGACTACAAAGATCTGCGCGATCGGAATCGGACCTTCGAGAGCCTGGCGGGGTTCAACATTATCGGTCCGGTAGGCGTGGATACGGGCGGTGATCCCTCGGTGGCCTGGCCCTATTTGGCGACCGGGAATTACTTTGATGCGCTGAACATTCAGCCGTATCTGGGACGGTTCTTCCACGCGTCGGACGAGAAGGGTCTCAACAGTGCTCCGTATGTGGTGCTGAGTTACGCCTATTGGCATGGCCACTTTCGCGGGGACAAGGGCGTTGTGGGTCAGCAGGTCCAGATCAACAAGCATCCGTTCACGATCGTGGGCGTAGCCCCGCGCAGCTTCCGTGGAACCGAGCTGTTCTTTGTTCCGGCCTTGTGGATTCCTATCGTAGATCAGCCCCTGATCCTGGGCTTTGACGACCAGCAATATCGTGGCAATCACTCGATGTTTGTAGTGGGCCGGCTGAAGCCGGGCGTCA
>DATEPN010000592.1:0-4680 GCA_035273225.1 Acidobacteriaceae bacterium
TCGCCCTCGGAAAGCGCCTCCGCGTAATCGCCGCTCGCAAACGCGCGCACCTGCTGCAGAAACGCGTTCATGTCCGCCGGCTTGTTCTGGATCTTGTTGTAGTAGTACGCAATCGCCGCATACGACGGCAGATTGCCGGCGTAGTCCACGTCCAGCCCCGCCGCCATGACGTTGTAATTCAGAATCGACGACAGCAGGATCACGCCGTTCAGCGAAATCCCTTCCCCCTGCAGCGACGCCGCCAGCCCCGCCGAGCGCGTCGTGCCGTACGACTCGCCGAACAGATACTTTGGCGAATTCCACCGCTGGTTCACCGTCACCCAGCGCACGATGAACTTCGTGAACGCCTTCAGGTCCTGATCGACGCCGGCAAAATCCTTATCCGTCCCCTTGCCCACCGCGCGTGAGAATCCCGTCAGCGGCGCATCCACGAACACCAGATCCGACTTGTCCAGCAGCGTGGATTGGTTCGGCACCAGATGATAGGGAGCCGGACCGGTCGCCTTCGGGCTGTCCGTCTCCACCCGCACTGGCCCCACCGAGCCCATGTGCAGCCAGATCGTCGCCGATCCCGGGCCGCCGTTGTAAAGGAACGTCACCGGACGCGTGTTCGCGTCCGCTCCATCCAGCGTGTACGCCACCGAAAAAATGCTGCCGTACGGATGATCGTCTTCGCCGTCGCGAATCAGCAGCGTCCCCGCCGTCGCCGTATACCGCAGCGTCTTGCCGTTCACCGTGATCTCGTGATGCGTGACGGAGCTCTTCTCCGGAGGAATCGGCTGCGCGTTCTCGCCCTTGTTCCCCTCTGCCCGGTTCTGTTCCGGCCTGCCCTGCTCCGTTCGGTTCTGCTCCGGCGGATTCTGGCTCTCCGTGCGCGGCTCATCCTGCCTGCGCCGCTCCTGTGCATGCCCAGGGACCGCGGCTCCCACAACAAAAAGCGCCCCCGCGATCAGGGCGCAACCTCTCCGTCGCAACTGGCTCAACTCGTCCTCCAGGCAAAAACGTAAACACCGGCGAAGGATCAGCGCTGCCCCTCCACCCGCTATCGTCCACGGGCTACAGGCCACCGGCTACTGGCTTCGTCACGCGATCCAGTCTGCTTCAGAGCGATGCTCCCCCGCAAGCATACAAAATGAAAACGGCGCCGGAATCCCGACGCCGCTGATCGTTTCGCTACCGACTACAGGCCACCGGCTGGAGGCTTCGTCACGCCCCCGTACCCCGCAGCACCACGTTCGCCGTCCGCACCAGAATCTTCAGGTCCAGCCACAGGCTCCAGTTCTCCACGTACGCCGTGTCCAGCGCGATGTACTTTTCGAACGAGGGATCGTGCCGCGCCTGCACCTGCCACAGCCCCGTCAGCCCCGGCAGCACTTCCAGCCGGCGGAAGTGCTCCAGCTCGTACTTCTCCACTTCCGACGCGATCGGCGGACGCGGCCCAACGATACTCATCTCCCCGCGCAGCACGTTCAGGAACTGTGGCAGCTCGTCCAGGCTGTACTTGCGCAGGAAGCGCCCCAGCCGCGTGATGCGGGGATCGTTGCTGATCTTGAACAGGATGCCGTCCCGCTCGTTCATCGCCGCCAGATCCTTCTTCATCCGCTCCGCGTTGTTCACCATCGTGCGGAACTTGAAGCACGGGAACACCCGGCCGCGCTTGCCGATGCGGTTCGACACGTAGAACACCGGCCCTTCGCTCTCCAGCTTGATCGCCACCGCCACCGTCGCCATCAGCGGAGCCACCGCCACCAGCGCCGCCACCGACAGAATGATGTCCACCACGCGCTTGAGGATCAAACCCACAACGCGCACGTGCCGCCGGTGCAGCGACGACACCGGAAAGATTCCCAGGTACTCCACCGGAGCGTTCGTCGTCAGTTCGCCGTAGTACCCGGCGATCGCCCGCACGTCCACGTCCAGGTCGCGCGCGTCTTCCACCAGCCGCACGGCCTGCTCCGTCGGGTAATACTCCCCAATCACCACTTCATCGATGAAATGCAGCCGCGTCAGCTGGCGCAGCTTGTCCACTCCGCCCAGAATCTGCTCGCGGGCGATCTCGCTGCTGACCGGCGCTCCCGGCGCCGAGACATATCCGATGAACCGATACCCGAGCCGATGGTCGTGCTGAAGCTGCCGGCTCAGCGCATAGCTCATCTGGTTCGTGCCCAGCACCACGATGTTGCGCAGTTCCAGTCCCTGCTCATAGTGCCGGTAGCGCGACAGCCGCATAATCGCGCGCCGCACCGACAGCGCTCCGGACGCGGTCACCACCAGCATGACCACCAGCATCCGCGAGATCACCACCGCGTGGAACATGTACAGCGTGCCGCACAGCAGCAGCCCCGCGTTGAGGCAGGCCTGCAGCACCAGCCGGATCTCATGCCCTGTCGTTGCTCCCGGCGTCGCCGAGTACAGACCGTACCGCCGCGCCACCACCACATACGACAGCGCAAACCAGCCCAGATACGCCAGGTCCAGCGACGTCGCCCCAACCCGCCCAAATCCGAGATACGGCAGCAGCCGTGTCACCACCGGCCCGCGCAGAACCAGAGCCACACCGAACGCCAGCAGGATCATCAGCACGTCGTTGATGACCATCACCGCTGCCGCTGCCGCTGCCGGCCCGATGCCCCGTCGACGCGCTCCAGGAGGCAACTGCGTGACTGCGCCCTGCGCTCGGCTCGCAGCGGTCCCGTTTCTCAGATATTCGGATGTGGCCATGTCAGCGGTGGTGCCTGGTTGAGCGATTCATCCGGGGAGGACACATGCAACAGTCCCGCAGCGAACGCTGGTCCAAATCTCTGTTGTAAAGGTCAGAAGTCGTGCAGAACCGAAGAAGGTTAAACCTGGGGAATCTCTCTCTCCTCCTGGTCTTCACCTGGCCTCACACTGATCCAAAAACGGCTGCCAGGAGCAGGAGAGTCTTTCTTCTCGTCTAGTAAGCAACATACAACAGTCGGCCTCGATCTGCATGTTTATTTTCAACAACAGTGCGCGGTGTGGACCGAAAGGGCAGTAACCTCTTCGACAACGCGCATCCGTCCTGCTGACCGTGTCTGTTTTGCTCCGCAGACATCGCCCAGCAGCTGCACATTGGCACCCGATGCTAGATCGCCGCTGCGGCGGTGTCAATTCCTGGCCGCTGTGCGTTGTGACCCAACTGTAATGTTTTTTCGAACTGCGATTCCCGAATCAAAACTCAGCGCTCTTTGCCGTAGAACTATCTCATGGAACCCGCCTGGCTCGATCGCCTGCGCAACGTCATCGGTCAACAAGCCAGGCCCGTCGACAAATTTGGTCACCAGCCCCGCCTCCAGGCGCTCATCGAATCCGTCGGCGCCGGCCTCGAATACGATCGCGACGTCGTGCTCGCCGCCGCCTGGCTCCATGACCTCGGCGTCTTCGTCGGCCATCGCCCCGAAGATCCCGAACAACTCGCCCGCTGGGATCACGTCGCCTACGCCTGCGCCCACGCCCCGCAGATCCTCCGCGACGCCGGCTTCCCCGAATCGAAAATCCCCGCCGTCCTCCAGGTCATCCGCGAGCACCAGCCCAAAGACCAGCCCACCTCCACCGAAGCCACCATCCTGCGCGATGCCGACATCCTCGAGCAGCTTGGCGCCGTCGCCATCCTGCGCACCGTCAGCAAGGTCGGCCGTGACACGCGCTTCCCCCGCTTCACCGATGCCGTCGCCGCCCTCCGCCGCGCCCTCAACCATCTCCCCGGCGAGATTCGCCTCCACACCACACGCCGTCTCGCCGAGCCCCGCATCGTCGTCCTCCAGGCGTTTCTCACCGCCGTCGAAGACGAATCCGGCCCCAGTCTCTTCTGAAATCCCCCTCCCGCCGATAGAATCGAGGGGTACTGTCTCACTTTGACGGATTCGCAGCATGGCTAAACTTGTCTACGCATTGAACCAATCCCTCGATGGCTACGTCGACCACAGGAAGCTTGGGCCGCCGGCACCGGCGGGCTTCCGTCACTTCATCGAGCTGGTGCGTGGCCAGACGGGCGCCCTCTACGGTCGCCGCATGTACGAGATCATGCGTTATTGGGACGAAGATCTTCCTGATTGGGACGCGGACGATCGCGAGTTCGCGGAGGCGTGGCGGAAACATCCGAAATGGGTCGTGTCGCATTCCCTCAAATCAGTCGGCCCCAACGCCACGCTGATCCCCGATGACATCGAGAAGGCGATCCGCAAGCTGAAGGCGGAGCAGACCGGCGAGATTCAGGTGGGCGGACCAGTGCTGGCGCAAAGCCTGACCGAGGCCGGTCTGATCGATGAGTATCGACTCTATTTTCACCCCGTCGTGCTTGGTGGCGGCCAGCCATTCTTCGTTGGCCCACGCCCGCCGCTCCACCTGGTCGCCAGCGATTTAATCGCGGATGACCTGATTCGGTTGACGTACGTTCCTGCTGGATCACGGCTCTCAAATTCAAACTGAGACACTACCATCGAGAAGAACTTTCCGGCATGAGCACCGTCATCGAGCACAGTCCCGCCCTCCTCGCCCGCATCGGCGATCGTACCGCCCAGGTGGGCATCGTGGGCATGGGCTACGTCGGCCTGCCTCTGGCTCTGCTCTTCAATGAACAGGGATTCCCCGTCACCGGCTTCGACATCGATGCCGCCAAGGTCGCCACCCTCACCTCCGGCGGCTCCTACATCGTCCGCA
>DATEPN010000593.1:0-6270 GCA_035273225.1 Acidobacteriaceae bacterium
ACCGGCAAACTGAAGCCGAACCGCTTTCGCAACTTCCCGGGTTTCGGCAACATCAACCAGGAAGAAAACGAAACCCACTTCCATTACACCTCGCTGCAGGGCGGCATCCGCTTCGAACACAAGCACGGCCTGACGACACAAATCGCCTATACGTGGTCGCACGAGATCGATCAGGCGACGAACGATCTCAACGGCCTCTCCAACCCTTACAACCCCAAGTACGACCAGGCGTCCGGCGGCTTCGACCGGCGGCACATCTTCAACGCCAGCTACGTCTACGACCTGCCGTGGTATCAGCACGGGAACGCGTTCGAGCGGACGGTCCTCGGAGGGTGGGCAATTTCCGGAATCACGCAGATCTCTTCCGGAAACCCGCTCTTCATCCGCTACAGCGGCTCTGATACGGTCGGTCTGGGCGGCGGCACCACCAACCGTCCCAACCTCGTCTCGAAGGTCACCTATCCCAAGACCGTGAACGCATGGTTCTCGAAGAGTTCCTTCGCGGATCCGGTCGCTCCGTGGGCGGGTGGTCCGGGTGGAGTGAACGCCGGATTCGGCAGCGCCGGCCGCGACGCCGCTGTCGGACCGGGGCTCTTCAACTGGAACCTGTCGCTCTTCAAGACCATTCCGTTGCGGGCCGAAGGTCTGCCCCGCTTCGAACTGCGGTTTGAGTCGTTCAACACCTTCAACCATCCGCAGTGGTCGGGCGTGGACACCAGCAATCACGACGGCAACTTCGGACAGGTGACGAGCGACTACGGTCCTCGCAACCTGGAACTCGGCGGGAAGTTCGTCTTCTAAACTTCCCCGTCCCACCCACTGGAAGGCGCGGTTCGCCGCGCCTTCCCTTATGTCCAGGAAAAGTTACAAATGCTCCTCCGGGTCCCATCTTCGCTGCTGCCCATAGTCCTCCTCACCCTCCCGTGGATGCCGCTGCCGGCGCAGACCAACGCGACGGCAGCGGCATACGCTTTGGAGCAGCAGGGAAAAGACCAGGAGGCGCAGGCCGCGTGGGAGCAGATCGCCAAAGCGCATCCCGCAGACGCCGAGGCTTACGCCAATCTCGGACTGCTGCATGCCCGGCAGCAACAGTACCCGCAGGCCATCACCTTCTACCGCAAAGCGCAGGCGCTGAATCCGGCCATGCCTGGGCTGCAGATGAATCTGGGCCTGGCGCTGTTCAAGTCCGGCAATCTCCGCGGCGCGATGCACGAGTTTGAGCCGCTGCTGAAGAAGCAGGATCCGGCTTCGCCGGATGCGCAGCGGCTGAGAATCCTCGTGGGCATGTGCCACTACGGACTCGGCGAGTACCCCGCCGCTGTTCCCCCGCTGCGCGAAGCGATGCAGCGCGATCCGCAGGACCTGCCCTATCGACTGGTGCTCGCGCATAGCTGCCTGCGCGCCAAACAGTACCAGTGCGTCCTCGACGTCTATCACGAGATTCTGTCGCTGAATGCCGAGTCCGCCGAGGCCGACATGCTGGCCGGCGAAGCGCTCGACGAGATGCACGACCACAACGGAGCCGTCGAGCAGTTCCGCGCTGCCGTCAAAGCTGACCCGAAACAGCCCGGCGTGCACTTCGGTCTTGCCTATCTGCTCTGGACCGGCAGCCAGTGGGACGAAGCCGAGCAGCAGTTCCAGGCCGAGCTGGAGAACAATCCGCAGAACGTCCAGGCGCTGGTTTATCTGGCCGATTCGCAAATTCGCCAGAACCACTTCGACACCGCGCGCCCGCTCCTCGAAAAAGCAGTCCGGATTGATCCAAAATTCGAAATGGCCCATCTCGAGATCGGCATTCTCGACAGCCAGGCGGGCAAGAACGAAGAGGCTCTGCGGGAGCTCCACCAGGCGGCCACCCTCAATCCGAAAGATGTGCAGGTGCACTGGCGGCTGGCTCGCCTCTATCAGGCCATGGGGCGCAAGCAGGAAGCGCAGGCGGAGTTCGACCGGACAAAGACATTGACCAAAGCCGCCGACGAAACCGTCTACGCCAAGTTGAACCCGGGAACACCGAAGTAGCCGGACCAGCAGGATGATCGGCTGGTTCCAGCAGGAATTTTGTGCGCCCACGGGCGCCGCTTCACCAAACCGAGCGAGGTGCTGAATCGATGGAAGTTGTCATGAATACAGTGCGCAGCACGAATCAGAAGAAAAGGGCGGCTCGTTCAGCGCACACCACGGCGGCCGCTCTGCTGGTCCTCTTCGCCGCCGCGACCGCAGCGGCGCAGCAGCAGCCGTCGCTCACCGTTCAGGTCGACCACGCTACCGGCAAAGTCAGCCCCATGCTTTACGGCCTCATGACCGAGGAGATCAATTACTCCTACGACGGCGGCATTTACGCCGAAATGGTCCGCGACCGCGCCATCGTCGGTCCGCGCCTGCCGCTCTTCCACTGGACCATGGTGTCCGACGGAAACTCCGCCGTGAAAATCTCCGTCGATCAGCAGACCGGACCAAGCCAGGCCCTTCCGCGCAGCATGAAGGTCGAAGTCACGCAGGCCAGCGCTCAGGCTCCGGCCGGCGTGCAGAATGACGGCTACTGGGGCATGGCGGTGCGTCCCAACACGACCTACACCGGCTCCTTCTACGCGAAGACCGGCGGGCCCGAGGTTCCCATCACCGTCACCCTCAGGAATGACGACACCGGCACGCGCGCCGCCAGCACCACCGTCAACGTCAGCGGCAGCGACTGGAAGGAGTACACGTACACGCTGAAAACCGGCGTCGTGCCCATCTCCTCGAACAATCATCTCCAACTCACGACCACGCATCCGGCCACCCTCTGGTTCGATCTCATCTCGCTGTTCCCACCCACCTATCACAATCGTCCCCACGGCAATCGCGTCGACCTGATGGAGAAACTGGCCGCCATGCATCCGGCCTTCCTCCGCCTGCCCGGCGGCAATTACCTCGAAGGCGAGCACATCGCCGACCGCTTCGACTGGAAGAAGACCATCGGCCCCTGGACGGATCGCCCCACGCACATGAGCCCTTGGCGCTACCGCTCCTCCGACGGCATGGGCCTCCTCGAATTCCTCGAGTGGTGCGAGGACCTGAAGATGCAGCCGCTGCTCGCCGTCTACGCCGGCTATTCCCTGGCGCACGAGCACGTCGATCCCGGCCCGGCCCTCGAGCCCTATGTGCAGGACGCTCTCGACGAAATCGAATACGTCACCGGCAGCGCCGACACGCACTGGGGAGCCGAGCGCGTGAAAGATGGACACCCCGCGCCCTTCCCGCTCCACTACGTCGAGATCGGCAATGAAGACTGGTTCGACCGCTCCGGCTCCTATGAGGGCCGCTTCGCCCAGTTCTTCAAGGCAATCAAACAGCACTATCCGGATCTGCAGCTCATCGCCACCGCTCCAGTCAAGGACACCCGCCCCGACGTGCTCGACGAGCACTTCTACATGTCGGCGGAGCAGGCCTTCGCCGACGCCGGCCACTACGACCACGCCGACCGCAACGGCCCGAAGATCTTCGTCGGCGAATGGGCCACACGCGAAGCCGAGCCAACCCCCAATCTCGAAGCCGCGCTCGCCGATTCCGCCTGGATGACCGGCATGGAGCGCAATGGCGACCTGGTCATCATGTCCAGTTACGCTCCGCTCTTCGTGAACGTGAACCCCGGAGGCATGCAGTGGCCGACCGACCTCATCGGCTACAACGCGCTCAGCAGCTACGGTTCGCCGAGTTATTACGCGCAGGTCATGTTTGCCACGCACATCGGAACAGAAATCGTCGACACGCAACTTTCAGCCGGAGGAAATCGTCTCTATGCTTCAGTCACCCGCGACAATGCGCACCGGAAGCTGTTCCTCAAGCTGGTGAACGGTACCTCCCTCCCACAAAACATGAAGATCGACCTGAAGGGAGCACGCGCAGTGAGCCATGCCAGGCTCATAACTCTGAGCGGCAAGTCTCCCAATGCTACTAATACGATTTACCAGCCCAGACTCGTCGTCCCGGCTGAGAAGCCGGTCGTAATTAATTCAGCGCAATTTACGGAATCCTTATTGCCATGGTCCGTCAATGTGCTTGAATTGAGTTACTAATTTCAATCCGTGAACCGGCCCGTCTGCACGACGAGCCATCAACGAGTAGTCTTCACGCCGAAGTTGCCCGAAGCACTGGTGCCCGATGCAGAACGTGAAACGCCGATCCCCGCGCAAGAAAGTCCCGATGGATATTCGTACCGTCGCGGATCGTGCCAACGTCTCCATCGCCACCGTCTCGCGCACCATCAATCGCGTCCCCAGCGTGAATCCCAAAATGGCAAAGCGCGTCTGGGACGCTATCCGCGAGCTCGGCTATTTCCCCAATACGCAGGCCCGCGCTCTCGGCTCCGGGCGCAGCGGCCTGCTCGGCCTGGTCGTCTCCGATATCACGAACCCCTTCTTCCCCGAACTGATTCAGGGCTTTGAAGACGTCGCCGTCAAGAGCGGCTACGAAATCCTGGTCAGTTCCACGAACTACGATCCGGCGCGCATGGAAAGGTGCATCCGCCGCATGCTCGAGCGCAAAGCGGAAGGCGTCGCTGTCATGACCTTCGGCATCGACCAGCCGATGATCGAAGAACTCGTCAAACGCAATGTGCCGCTGGTCTTTGTCGACATTGGACCGGACCGGCCGGGTATCAGCCTGCTCAAGGTCGACTATCGCCGCGGCATCCGCCAGGGCGTGCAGCACCTGGCCGCCCTCGGCCACAGAAAGATCGGGTTCATCTCCGGCCCGCCGGATCAGCATTCCGCGATGGCTCGGATTGACGCCTTCTCCACGTCGCTGGCCGAATGCGGCATCCCGCAGCGCCAGGAATGGGTGGTGCGCGGCGACCACACCATGGAGGGCGGTATGCGCGGCATGGAGCAAATCCTCAGCGCAAGCCGCGGCAATCTCCCCACCGCCGTCATCTGCTCGAATGACATGACCGCTGTCGGCGTGCTGCACCATGCTTATCGCTGCGGCCTGCGCATCCCGCAGGATCTTTCCGTCATCGGCTTCGACGACATCCAGCTGGCGCGGGTCATGATTCCTCCGCTCACCTCCGTGCAGATGTCGCGCACCAGCCTCGCCACCAGCGCGGTGAACGCGTTGCGCGCGCATGCTGAGTCCAACTCTCCCCGCCGCGAATACCCCATCGAGACGCAACTCGTCGTGCGCGAATCCACCGCCTTCCCGCCTGGCTCCATGGACCATCTCGAGGAGCATAAATCTGTAAGTCGGCCCTCCCGCTCTGTTCGCATCGAAGCGAACGGTCAGTGAGCCGCGCGTCCCTCACACCAACACCACGCGCGGTGAGTTGTTGACCCGATGAACAGCCGCTTGTTCAGATATCCGGCCGGGATTACTATTCCCGCGCGGCACAAATCCCCCACACACGCGTTTCGGAGCCAGACCAGTCCGGATGCGCAAGGAGCACGTCTATGCATATTCTGTGGTGGATCATTGTTGGCCTGATCGCAGGCTGGGCTACCGGAAAAATCATGAAGGGCTCCGGTTACGGAGCGTTGGCCGACATCCTCCTCGGCATCGCAGGAGCGCTGGTGGGCGGATTCATCATGCGCGCCATCGGATTCACAGGACAGGGCGGCCTGATCTACACCATCCTGGTCGCGATCGGAGGCGCCATCCTGCTCACTGGCCTCGCCCGCGCGCTTTTCAAAAAGAAGACCTGACGCCTCTCCTAAATCGGGCAGGCTCCGCTCGTTTTAGCGAGAGCCCGTCGTTGATGTCGTGGTGGCTTTGTTCGCTTCCCCGATCAGATCGGGGCGAAGCTCCACGCGCGCGCGCACCAGTTCATCCGCGACGATCCGCCCGAACACCTTCTTGCCCTTCTCGTCGAGATGCGTACGGTCCAGCTTCGCCGAGGCGTTCTCCGCCTTCTCATCCGGATGCCCGGTCGCATCGAACTCGTCGGCCTGCGCCTGGGTCATGGTCCCCAGCAGTTCGTCCGACAGCGACAGCAAATCGATGAATGGGACGTTCTCCTGCGCCGCCACGCGACGCGCGGCATCGGCATACTTCTGCAGGTCCTCATTCCACGGCTTGCCGTCGCGAAAAGTGCGCCGCGCCAGCGGTGACAGGATCACCGGAACCGCTCCGATCGCCCGCGCACCGTGAATATACGCCCGCAGATTCGCCGCATAGGTCGTGTCCGGATCGGTATGGCGCTTCGGATCCGGCTTCTCATCGTTATGCCCAAACTGGATCAGGTAATAATCGCCGTGCTCCTCGAGCGCCCGCTTCCATGTGCCCTCATCCATGAAGCTC
>DATEPN010000594.1:0-5506 GCA_035273225.1 Acidobacteriaceae bacterium
AAACACAGCACCCGCGACCCCGGAGCGCGGTTTGCCACCTTCGACTTCAATTACCGGCTTCCCTTCCTGCAGCATTGGGTGACACTCTACACCGATGGCCTGGAGCACGATGACCAGAGTCCCATTGACGCGCCGCGGCGCGCAGGCTGGCATCCTGGCATTTACCTCGCGCAGTTCCCCGGCCTGCACCAACTCGACCTCCGCGTCGAGGGCGCCAATACCCAGCCAACCAGCCACTCCACGGACCCTCCGGATAACCTCCCAATCGATCACGGAACCTTCCTGATGTGGGAGACGATTCAGAAGCAGGGTCCCACCAACCAGGGCTTCCTGGTCGGCGACTGGGTCGGACGCGAAGGCAAAGGAGGACAGGCTTGGCTCACGTATCACCTCTCGCCCAACGAAGATATTCAGTTCATGTATCGGAATGCCAAAGGTTCAAAGGATTTCTTCGCCGGCGGATCCACGCAGAACGACTTCCAGGGAGAGGTGCGCAAGCGCATCGGCAAGAATCTCGAAGCACGCGGTTGGGTACAGTTCGAGCGCTGGAAGGCGCCCATCTACCAGCCCGGCCCGCAAAACGACACTACGGTCGCCGCACAATTCACCTGGTATCCGCCGAAGCGAGACCGGCAATAAGACGCACGTCGCCTCACTCCGGCTCTGAATGTCTGTAATTCGTCGGATGTGACGATTAGCTGCGCAGGCGCGCCAGCAGATCCTGTGGGTGGACGGGCTTGGCCAGAATCTCAAATTCGTGGCCCTGCGCCCGCACCCGGTCCAGCAGGTCAGCCGTCGCCGCCTGACCGGAGAACAGCAGAATCTTGCAGCCGGGTAGCATGGCCCGAATCTGGATCGCGGCGTCAATGCCGTTCAGATCGGTCATGATCACGTCGCTGATGAGCATGTCCGGCTTCAGCACCTGGGCCATCTCCACAGCCCGTTCGCCGCTGTAGACCGCCGTTGCTTCGAATCCGCTCTGGTTCAGAATGATGGCCAGGGTGTCGGCAATTACGCGCTCGTCATCTGCGACCAGCACTCTCGGTTTCGCCTGGTTCGCCGTCTGCTGTTCGGGCATTCGTCTCGTACCAAATCCTTATCGTCTAAGAAGTGAGTCAGGAAAACGGGAAGCGATTCACTGGGGAGCAGTGCGCCGGGGTAAAACCTGCACCTATGATGATACGCTTCCCACGGGAGATGCTTCCTCCCGCAGCAACCCCTCTCATCATATAGTTGCTTCAGCATCATCCGGCCGAACCGTCCCTGAAAACCTGAGCCACAACGAGCCGCTGCTATGACTGACCCCATCATCCAGGCACGCCAGGTTGAAAAGTTCTATGCCCAGTCGCGCGACGCCCGGATCCAGGTCATCGCGCCGACCGACCTCTCCATCGATCCCGGCGAAATCGTAGCTCTGCTCGGCCCCTCCGGCTCCGGCAAATCGACCCTTCTGCGCATGCTCTCCGGCCTTTCCCGGCCCTCGGCCGGAACCGTCCTCTGGCACGGCAGGGAAGTCGGCTCGACCGAGATCAACGTCTCCATCGTTTTCCAAAGTTTCGCCCTCTTCCCCTGGCTCACCGTGCTGGAGAACGTCGAAGCGCCCCTCAAAGCCCGCGGCATGGAGGCAACCGCGCGTCACCGGCGCAGCCTGCGCATTCTCGACACAGTGGGCCTCGACGGCTTCGAGGCGGCCTATCCCAGGGAACTCTCCGGCGGCATGCGCCAGCGCGTCGGCTTCGCCCGGGCGCTGGTGGTCGAGCCCGAGGTCCTCTTCATGGACGAGCCCTTCTCCGCCCTCGACGTCCTCACCGCCGAGAACCTCCGCAGCGAACTGCTCGAGCTGTGGGAGAAGAAAACCATTCCCACCCAGGCCATTTTTCTCGTCACCCACAACATCGAGGAAGCCGTGCTGCTGGCCGACCGCATCATCGTCCTCGGCCGCAACCCGGGTCACATCCGCACCGACTTCAAAGTCGCCATGTCCCAGCCCCGCGAGCGCAAAAGCCCGGCCTTTACGGCGCTGGTGGACTACATCTACAAGGTCCTCACCCGCCCCGATGTTCCTCCCGCCGAAATGCCCGTCCTCACCGACGGCCGCCGCATTCGCGACCAGCGCCAGATGCGCTACGAAATGCTGCCCCACGCGCGCCCCGGCGGCATTGCCGGACTGCTGGAACTCATCATTGATCTCGGCGGCCGCACCGATATCTATCGCCTTGCCGACGAACTGGCCTTCGAGATCGACGACCTCTTTCCCATCGTCGAAGCCGCGCAGCTGCTGGGCTTTCTCAAAGTCGAGGAGGGCGACGCCGTCATCACTCCGGAAGGCCACGCGTACGCGCAGGCCGAAATCCTCCAGCAGAAGGAGCTCTTCCGCAAGGCCGCGCTCGATCACGTGCTGCTGCTCCGTCAGATCAGCCGCGCCCTCGCCAACAAGAGCGACCACTCCGTCTCCGAAGAGTTCTTCCTGGACATGATGGACGAGCAGTTCAGCGAGGATGAGTGCAATCGTCAGCTGGAGACCGCGATCAACTGGGGCCGCTACGCCGAGCTGTTCGACTGGGATGACGGCCGCCGTCGCTTTGTGCTGCACCAGCACGAGGGAGAAGACGTCGCTGAGCCTGCGCCGGAGCAGGCCGGATGAAACGCCCGGCGATTCCGAAGGTGACCGGGTTGAGGACCCTGGGACGGCCGCGGCTGACGTTGGCCGGCACGCTGGTCGTCGAGCGTACCTGGCCCTTCTTCATCGATATCGGCGTGGCCGCCGCTCTGCTCGCCGGTTTCTGGGCCATCCTCTGGATCGCAAAGTTCTGGTTCAGCTCCGCCATCCCTGAAGTCGAGATCCATCGCTCGCCTTCGCACCTGCCGCTGTACGCCTTGTATTCGCTCGTCCGCATTTTTCTCGCGTACGCGCTCAGCCTGATCTTCGCCATCGCCTACGGCTACACCGCCGCCTACAACAAGCGCATCGAGACGCTGCTGATCGCGATGCTCGACATCCTCCAGTCCATCCCCGTGCTCAGTTTTCTGCCCGGCGTCATGCTCGCCATGATGTCCCTCTTTCCCTCGCGTCAGATCGGCATCGAATTCGGCGCGATCCTGCTCATCTTTACCGGCGAAGTCTGGAACATTGCCTTCAGCTTCTACACCTCGCTCAAGAGCATCCCCCGCGAGCTCAGAGAAGCCTGCGACATCAACCGCTTTTCGCGCTGGCAGCGCCTCTTCCAGCTGGAGCTGCCCTTTTCCGCCATCGGCCTCATCTGGAACTCCATCGTTTCCGTCGCCAACGGCTGGTTCTTTCTCATGGTCTGCGAGATGTTCCCCGTTGGCACGCGCAATTTCCGTCTGCCCGGACTGGGCTCGTACCTGCAGACCGCCGCATCCAGCGGCGATCTCGTCGCTGTCGGCTGGGGTCTCGTCACCATGGTCCTCATTATCGTCACGACCGATCAGTTGCTCTGGCGCCCCCTCATCGCCTGGAGCGACAAGTTCAAATTCGAAAACGTCGAGAGCGCCAGCCGCGTCACCTCGCCCGTTCTCGACGCGCTTCGCAGTTCAAGAATTGTCGGCGTCATCAACCGCTATACCTTCCGCCCTATGACCGAGCGCCTCTACACCGATCTGGCGCAGCGCCGAATTAAGCGTGGGCCGGCCATCGAGCGTCGCGAGTCGAGCAAAACCGCAACAGCCGTGTATCTGATAATCGGGGCCGCGTTGCTGGTCGTCGTTGGCATCGCAGCGTTCCATGCGATTATGCTGCTCCGTGAAATTCACCGGCACGAGTTTCTGCGACTCATCGCTGGCGCCGGCCTTACCTTCGCCCGCGTCAACGCAGCCCTCCTCATCGCCGCCCTCTGGACCATTCCCGTGGGCGTTGCTATCGGATTCAATCCCCGCCTCTCGCGGATCGCGCAGCCGCTCGCGCAAATTGCCGCGTCCTTCCCCGCCACCGCGCTCTTTCCGCTCATCCTCGTTGCCCTCGAGAGTGTTGGCCTCGGCCTCGGCCTCGGATCGGTGGCGCTCATGCTGCTTGCCGCGCAGTGGTATATCCTCTTCAACGTCATCGCCGGCGCGCAGGCCATCCCCTCGGACCTGAAGGAGACCGCAACGCTCTTCCGCTTTTCCGGCGTGCAGCGCTGGACGACGGTGATCCTCCCCGGCATCTTTCCCTTCCTGATCACCGGCCTCATCACCGCATCCGGCGGCGCGTGGAACGCCTCCATCGTCGCCGAATACTTTCAGCTGAAGGGCCACACGCTCAGCACTCTCGGACTCGGAGCCGAGATCAGCGCCGCCAGCGAGCACGCCAGCTATCCCGTCCTGCTCGCCGCGACCATGATCATGGCGCTGATGGTCGTCACCATCAACCGCCTCGTCTGGCGTCCGCTCTACCATCTCGCCGAAACAAAGTACCGGCTCGACTAAACGCTCTGCGTGTCCTTGCCCGGTCGGCGCGTTCATTGACCGGCTGCAAAACGGCACGCTAGCATGGCGGGAAACAGGAGCAGCGAGTGATTGGGGAAACCCTCGGCCACTTTCGTATCGTGGCGAAAATCGGCGAAGGTGGCATGGGTGTGGTGTACCGCGCCGAGGATGAGCTTCTGCACCGCCAGGTCGCGGTCAAAGTCCTCCGCAAAGACCGCGTCCTCGAACTCCCGCCCGGCCACGATCTCCTCAGCGAAGCGCGCGCCTCCTCCGCTCTCGCCCATCCGAATATCTGCACCATTTACGAAGTCGGCGAGAGCGACGGCGACCTCTACATCGTGATGGAACTGGTGGAGGGCCGCTCTCTGCGCGAAATGTGCAGCACAACGGGCATTGCTCCCGAAACAGTCCTGCGCTACGGTGCGCAGATCGCCGCCGCCCTGGCCCGAGCCCACGACCGTGGCATCGCTCATCGCGACCTGAAATCCGCCAACGTCGTCATCACGCCGGAAGGTCTCGTCAAAGTCCTCGATTTCGGCCTCGCCAGGCAGGTCGAACGTCGCGGCTCCGAAGAGCCAACCCGCTCCCTCTCCACTTCGCCGGAGAGCGGCAGCGTGAGCGGCACCCTCCCGTACCTCGCGCCCGAAATCCTCCGCGGCGAGCCCGCCGACTATCGCAGCGACCTCTGGGCCCTCGGCGTTGTCCTCTACGAAGCCGCATCCGCGCGCCTCCCCTTCAGCGGACGCACCGCCTTCGAGATCAGCTCAGCGATCCTGAATGAAATTCCCGCTCCTCTCGGGCCTCCCGTTCCTCCGGGCCTCTGGTCGATTATCCAGCGCTGTCTGGCGAAGGAACCGGCGCAGCGCTATCAGCGTGCCGGCGAAGTCCAGGCTGCTCTCGAAGCCGTGCAATCCGCCGCCATTCTCGCCCACGATCTCGGCGCCGACCGCGGTGGCCCCAGAACGACCGTGCTCCATTCTGTCCGTCACATCCGCTTCAGCCGCGGCGATTTTCTGCTGCTCGTCGGCACCGTCAAGGGCCTCTTCATCCTGCGCTCCAGTGAGAAACGCAGCCGCTGGGA
>DATEPN010000595.1:0-10044 GCA_035273225.1 Acidobacteriaceae bacterium
ACAGGGGAGGGTGATCCTGATTGGGGCCTTACAAAGCACGAGGGGAGAAACTCGACTTCGGTGTACGTCCGCGCTGCAAGGCTCTACATCGATAACGTACGGGAAGTCTAGCCATCGATGTTTCGGGTGTATTACCGGCAATCCGGACAGAATGCGGGGCCGGAGCCGCTGGACGGAGCGCCTTGCGCGAAATGTCCGGATTGCCGACGAACCAATCAGAACGTCTTCGCCTTGGGAGTAGCATAGCTTACGGAATTTGACATGGAACGTCTCGGCACACGCAGGAAGATAAGGAAGAGCAAGGTGAGTTTGCTGGGGGTCGTTTTACTCATTTTGCTCGCCCTGACTTTTGGGTCGGTGTCCATCAAATTGGGCTTGCCGCAGAAATGGGATGCCGCCGGTTTCTGGACATTGGTAACTTTCGCCAGCGTCATCGAGTTGAGCAGGCGCAGATGGAAAGAACAGGGTTTCTGGCGCAATCTTCTCGTCATTGGCGCGGCTCACGTTGCGGCGATCTGGTTCATCTTTAGCCGGGAATCAGCGCACAGAGGGTTTCCCTTCTGCTCACGATTCCGTTCATATGGGCTGAGGTCACAATGATCCTGAAGCTGGTCCATGTACGCGAGGTCCATGGAAAACACCACGCTCCTGCCGAGTGACCGGCAACCCGGACACTTCGAGGCTCTCATACGACAATGGTTTCACCTTTTAGCCGTTGCCCTGCTCTTTCTCAGAAGTACAAAGCCAACCGCCAACACGGATGCCAGTCCCACCACTGCGGCGATGACGAATGCCCGGATAGCAGCCTGGCTGTCATCGGGGTGTTGATGCACTTCATAGAAAAGCAAAGGGCAAAGCCCAAGGAGAAAACCGGGAAAGAACGACAACAGACTGACAATGACCGCTCTCAGCCTTTGCGGGATGCGGAACGGCTGGCCAGTGACAGCAAATTTGAGAAAGTCGGCCCCTAACCAGAACGCGCCAAGGGACAACGGTAAGAGCCAATAGCCGAGTCCGGCGATCCCGCACAGAATCGCCAGTACCCCAAGGACACCAGCCGCTATCCGCTTCGACACGTTTTCCACTGTCATGCGATAGACGGGGCAGGCACATCAAGCGTTCTGGACCAGCGACCGGCAACTCGGACGTTTCGCGGCGCGGACTGGCTGGGTGGAAAGTTCGGTGGCGTGTACTTCACTTCGGATTATCAGGCGCAGGAGGTTGCGATTCCGTTCGCCAGCTACAAAGGAACTCGTCCTGTTTCGTAGCAGGCCAAATCGAGAATGCGCGGTCTTCGTTTGCCGCAACCCGCAGGTGCAGGACCGGAGATTTGCAAGCTTGCGTGTTTTTGGAGTTTGGCTTGAGCGAATCGATGGACGTAACTACGACGTTGTATGCTCCCGGATCGAGAAAAACGCATGCTGCCTCGCCTCCGATCAGGGGCAATCGGTAGTCCGCAACGCGCACCCAATTCTCCACAACGTTCATCCTGCCGCTATTTTCCGGCCTCACAAAGCAGAGTTGTGCCCGATTCCTGCGCCAAGATTCGGCCGATGAGAATGTTGAGAAAATAAGGGGCAAGCACAGCAAGAGAGCAGTTCTTTTCACAGGCCGCATCATACCCGTTCCGGTGAAACGGGCGAGTCACAACTCAGACATTTGGAGCACCCTTTTCAATCTGGTGAAATGTACGGGTTGCCGACATCCCGGTTACGCTTCCCCTCAGCGAGGAGGTTGGGGTTGTGGCCTCCGCTGGTGTGCATGCTTTTGCTGGCGATGTGGCAGTTGTTCGGTGCGTTTCCGGCGAGCAATCTTCTGTTTGCGCAGCCTGTTAAATCTGGACTTGTCGCCATTTCGTGCGGACATGCAGAACTCCTGGGACTGGGCTGATCGGAGCATACGCCCTGGCCAGTCCCCTCACAAATTCGCCGAAGCTTCCGGGTTGCTGACCACTCGCCCAGAACGGCACAACGCGGGCTGTGGCCTCATAGCGCAATCGCAGCCGACCCCGGTTCGATATGGTAGATTCCGCTCCGTATGCTCAGTTTTGACGATGCACGCTGGGATCATCTGACGGGCGGGTACAAGATGCCTTTCGACCCGCGCCCATCCTTGCAAAAGCTCGAAAGCCAACAGGACACCGCAGCCGCATGGAAAGAGCTGTGGGAGGAGCTACATCACCAAGGGGATGTTTCAGACGCCTCATACGCTGCTGTGCCCGAACTTGTAAGGATTCACCGCAACGGAAGCGTGGCCGACTGGAACCTGTACGCATTGGTGGCAACCATCGAGTTGGCTCGCACTGAACCGCAGAATCCAGCAGTACCGGGCTGGTTGCGTGAAGATTATTTCCGCTCGATTGAGGAGCTAGCCCGAATGGGCACGAAAGACATCTTGACGGCCACCGAGCCGGAAACCGAGAGAGCCATCCTCGCCGTCATTGCGATTGCACGAGGCCTTCGGACTCACGGGAAGTTCCTCGTAACCTATTCCGAAGAGGAGTTGCTGGAAATCGATCCAGGCTGGGTCGGTCGGGGCCAAATGTCCGAGTAGCCGACCACCCAGACATGACGCGCTGTAGAATCTGTCCAGCCTCAAATTGATTTTGCTGCCCGGATCGGATTGCCCTGAATGAATCATGTGCTCCGTGGCGTCTGCGTGGCTCTGCTCTTGCTGCTCGGTCTGTCGGAGCTTTATTCAGCCATGTCCGTCATGGCGGACTACCCTAAATCTGCCCCGTGGGAACACACCCTCTGTGGTCCTCTTTTCGCGTTACCGTGTGTGCTCGTTGCAGGTCTGGTCCTGCTTTTCTGGAAGAGGCACCAGAGGACAGGATTCTACGCTTCAGCGTCGAGCCTGATGCTCTACGCAGCGTTTTTATACGCGGATGCGTATCCGATGAGACGCGGAGATTGGATCGCATTGACGATGTGGATCGTTGTCTGTATCGCCGGAATACTAGCTGCGAGATTTCTATCGGGCAGACCGACGCCACGTGTGGAGCGGGCGGAGTCGCGAAATTGAGTGTGTTACCGGCAACTCGGAGAAGCCCGGACGGGATCGGCTGGAGAGTGCACCAAGGCTGAAATGTCCGGATTGCCGACTACTCGCCAGAATCCAAGACCGGACCTGAACGCGATATCATCTCCGACAACATGCCCAGCCTTCGGGTGCAGATTGTGCGCTTTGTAGACGAGCATCAGCCGGGCTTCGTGGAGTGTCAGTTTCGTGACGCGGACGGCCAGATGCATTCCATCATCGACAAGCTGCCCTGCTTCACCAGTGCGGACCTGTGGTCCGATTCCGAATACCCACAACCGGGCGAAGTGGAATGCCGAGTACTTGGCGTACCGGCGGATGGAACGGTAAAGATCACGCTTGCACAACCCGAGGCCGTCGAGGCGACGGATGGCAGATCGGAGTTTGTGGTGGCGGAGGGCGATCTCACCACGTGACGGTTATTGCCTGTAGCTGCTGAGCGGCGAAATGTCCGAGTAGCCGACCATCCACTCAGAACGGCTCAATGAGCGATTTGACCTGTTATCGCTAACCGACGATGTGTGGCAGCGGCTGTGAACGATTGTTGGATCAGTTCACGTCTGATTTCCGTCAGAAATGCGCATTTGTGCCTGCGAGCGAAATTGATTCAATGCAGATAACGCTCGAAACTCGGGGGGTGAAGTCACTCGCACCTCAGTGCCATCGAGGGATCCACTCGCATTGCCTTTCGCGCGGGAAGGTATGCAGCCAGCAATCCCGTCACGCCGACCAGCACCCAAACACTTGCCAATACCACCGGGTTTCGCGCGCCGGTCCCATACAAGAATGCCCGCAGCATGGATCCTGATGCGAGCGCGCCGGCAATCCCCAGCCCCGATCCGATCAGAATCAATACCGCCGCTTGCCGCAGCACCATCTGCAGCACCATAGGCCGCGTCGCACCCAGCGCTAGCCGTACACCGATTTCGCGGGTGCGCCGCGCAACGGAATACGCCATGATTCCGTAGAGTCCGACGAGGGTCAGCACGAGTGCGAGGCCCGCAAAAGCTGCCAGCAGCACCATGGCAAAACGCGGTTGCGCCAATTCGAGCCCGATCCGATCATGCATGGTGCGCACATCGGAAATTGGAATATCCGGATCCATCGATGCCAGCAGGCTCCGGACTTCCGGTTCAAGAGCAAGCGGATCCATGCTTGTTCGGGCCACCGTGTACATGCAGCATGCGCCGGGGAGTTGGCTGGCGGGAAGGTAATACATTGGATCGGTCTCTCGCTGCGTCGCGACGGTGCGAATATTGCCGACCACGCCCACGATCGTCCGCCAGGCAGGAGGCTGGGAAGGGCCGTTGCTGAAGCCTGGCTTCAGCTTCTTGCCGAGGGCCACTTCGCCGGGAAAGAACTTTGCCGCGAAAGCCTGGTTAACGATCATTACCTGTTGTGACTGCAGGGTGTCACTGTCGCTGAAATCCCGGCCCGCGAAAAGCGGCATCTCCATGGTCTGAAAATAACCCGGCGACACCAGATCTACCATCGCGCTTTCCAACTGTCCCTTGGGCAGCGGATGCTCCGGATTTTCAAAACTGACGTGTGCGCTGTTATCCGTCATCGGCAACAGGATCGACCCAGCGGCTGATTGAACGCCTGGCAGCGCCCGCAGCTTCTCGAAATACTCGCGGTAGAACTCCGCTCGCGTATTTGCATAACGCGATTCTGGCGTCTCGAACAGAAGCGTGAGCACGTGATCCGGATTGAACCCCTGATTCGTGTGCGTCAGGTGGATGAAGCTTGTCACCAGCAGGCCGGCACTTGCTGTCAAGAGGATGCCCAAAGCCACTTGTCCCGCGATGACCACCGATCCCAGCTGATGCTGCCCACCCGTATCGCTTCTTCCACCCTCCTTCAGTGGCGACAGCAGATCGCCCCGCGCGGAGGTTATTGCAGGCACGAGCCCAAACATCAGGCCCGAAAGAACCGAGATTGCCAGCGCAAACCCCAGGACCGGCAGATTCACCCCTGCATCCACTGCCCGCGGCACGCTATCGCCGATCAGGCGCAGCACAGCTGGCGTCGATAGAAATGCCAGAGCGCATCCTGCCGCGCCGCCAAGCACGCCGATCATGACGCTCTCCACCAGCAACTGCCGCACCAACCGCGCGCGGTTTGCGCCAAGAGCGGCGCGCATCGCCAGCTCCCGCTCCCGCTCGCGTGCCCGTACGAGCAACAGATTGCCCACATTCCCACACGCAATGAGCAAAACCAGGCCCACTGCTCCGAGAATGAGCAGCAATAGCGTCCGCGTATCGCCTAGCTTTGCTCTGAGTTCGCCCTCCACGCGCGCCGAGTTGTGCCGGATATTGGTGTCGGGATATTGCTTCGCGAGCCGTGCCGCGATGGCAGTCATGTCCGCATCCGCCTGGGCCAGTGTCACGCCCGGTTTGAGCCGCCCTATCACGCTCATCTCATGGTCGCCTCGATTGGCGGTCTGCGCTTGCGTTGTTCCATTGTTATCTACCGCGAGCGTCGTCCAGAAGCTGATTTGCGGGGCGTCGACTGGAAACTGGAAGGTCGCCGGCATCACACCCGCAATCGTGTAGGCGTCGCCGCTCAGGTGTATTGTTTGCCCGACGATCGACCGCTCTGATCCGAACTGAGAGGCCCACAGCGCGTGGCTGAGCAGCACTACGCGGGCCCCCGCCTTCTCTTCTTCCGGCCGGAATCCTCGTCCCAGTTCGGGACTCACTCCCAACAATGGCAGCAGATCCCAACTCACCACTTCCCCATTCAGATGAAGTGCGCCCTGCACACCGGTGAGTGTCAGCGACGCGTCGTGGTACGACACAAGGTGGTCGAAGCTGTGGTTCTGCGCCCGCCAATCAAAGAAATCGGGATACGAAACGGAACCGCCCTCGAACCCAGCCATTTCGTCTGCCGACTGGACCTCGACCAGCCTCTCCGGATGCGCGTACGGCAAAGGGCGCAAGAGGACAGCGTCCACAACACTGAATACCGTCGTGTTCGCGCCAATTCCAAGGGCTAGCGCGAGAATCATCGCCGCGTTCAATGCCGGTCGCTTCGTCAGCATTCGCATTCCGAAGCGCACATCGCGACCCCACTCCGCCAGAGAAAGGACTCCGCGCTGCTCTCTCTGCTTTTCCTTAAGAAATGTCACGTTCCCGAACTGACGCAGCGCCGCCTTCGACGCCTCGTGCGCGCTCATTCCCTGTGCTTGGTAGCGCCTTTCCAGCAGCGCTATATGCTCGCGGACTTCTTCGTCAAATGCTTCGTCCTCCCGCGCCTGCAATGCCTGCCCTTTCACTTTCGACCATAGCGTCCGTATCTTCGACATCGCATCACCTCTGCCTCTCGAGTCTCAGGACTCTGTCCATTACTCCCGCGACGCGCTCCCAGTTCTCCGTTTCTCGTTGCAACTGCTTCGCGCCTTGCTTTGTGATCGAGTAGAAGCGGGCCCGGCGGTTATTCTCGCTCGTCCCCCATTTGGACGCAATCCATCCCTGTTGCTGCAAACGAAGCAGCGCCGTGTACACGGTACCCTCGTTCAGATCGAGCACCCCCTCACTGACTTGCTCAATCCGCCGCGCGATTCCGAACCCGTGCTGCGGGCCCATCGCATATAGCGTTTTCAAAACCATCAGGTCCAGCGTCCCCTGCAGCACCTCTGATTTACCCTCGCCCATTGCCGCTCCTGTGGACATTGCAGAGAAGCTAGCACATTCCCCTATGCAGTGTCCATAGGAGGGACAGGCTCATCGGATTCTGGGCTCAAGCCAAATCGCCAATGCACTCACTCACCGATTTCGGCCATTGTGGGGGAGCCACCGACAACTCGGCCCGGCGGGAACCCGACCCGGCGGGAGCAGCCCCGAATCTCCGAGTTGCCGACCACTCGCCCACAACCGGCAGTGGGTGCTGGTATGCTTCCGTGCCGGGGAGAGTTCGAGTGTCCAGGTGCGCTTTTGTTGTGTCGCTCCTATTGAGCATGGCCCCTCTTGCGATCGCCCATCCGAAACAGCCTGCGGCCACGATTCCTTCCTCTTCACCCGGAGACCCGGTTGATTTCCTGATCAGAATGGAACGATCGCAGGCCGAATTGGTTCCGCGCGGTACGACCGGAGGTCTCTGCGCGGTCATCTGGCCAGATGGGAAACTACACGCCGAACGCCATAGGCAAACGTTGCCGTCAACACATGCCGCAATACAGGTCTATGACAGCATTCTGGACGCAGAACAACTCGCGGTTCTCACGCAACTCCTCGATTCGGAGAAGGTCGGGCAGGTCCCGCCGTTCGCGACGCCTCACCTTCCTCTTCTGGTGGCGGCCTACTACATGTTTACGGCTGACATTCGCCGCCCTGAAGGCATCCAGCATGTTGGATTCCTGCAATTCGGACAGAATGGAGGCAACGGGGACAATCCGCTCGTTATCGATGACGCTCGTCCCCGCGACAGGGAGTCGAGGCCGGTCCTTCTGCCATTGCTCGACTGGATACAGTACAGGGTCGATCAGATCGATGCGAATCCAGAGGGGAAGGTGAATTTCTGCGAATTCCCTCAGAACTGAAGCGAAATGTCCGGATTTCCCCAATTCCCCAATTACCTAGTTGCATTGCCCATGCATTGGAGTCGCCACGGTATCCCCTAAAATATTCCCACTCGGAAACAGCGGAGGACGCCGATGCCGATAACCGATGCGTTCTTTAGTGGCAAGTTGGTTGATGAGAACGGCCTTGCACCCCGGACAGCATGCTGCACTGTGGTCACCGAAGGTGATTCACGAGGACGTCGAGGTTTTCTGCGGACAGGCAGCGATTACGAAATTTATGCTGACGGTAGCTTCACCATTCCGGCATTGAGTCCCGGTAGATATTACCTTCGCTTCTTCGGAATGCTTCAGGATGTCGAATCATCTTCCGTAACAAACAAACAGAACCGCCAGCGCCTGGTGTTTGACTTCTTCTACCCGAACGCCGTGACCGTGTTCGAGGCTCTGCCTTTTGATCTTGAGGCGGGCCAGACGACAAGCGCTGAATTTCAAATACCTAAACCAATCTGGTTTGGTGTGAGTGGCCGGGTGTCGGGGGATTTCGACACTCGCAATCGAAACCTGTCTGTTCTGTTCCAGCGGGATATGGGTATCCTGGACGGGGTGGGCGGCCTTGGCTTTACGATTCGAGCGGATGGCGGTTTTGAAGGGATGCTTTTAAAGGGAACCTATCGAGCATCAGTCCACGAGATGACCAATTCAGAACCGAGCGGTTACGCCCGCTCCATGGGCGAATTTGGTTCGACCATGGTGAATATCGAACGAGACGCTCTGAACCTCGACATGCGCCTGTAGAGGTGTGGGTTCTCTTTGAAGCCGAACGTCTGCCGTAAAACCGGCAAGTCGGAGATTACCCGAGCATCATTGCTGCCGAGTTACCGGCAATCCGGACAAAACGCAGGGGGGCCGCTGGACGGTCCAGCGGGGCTCAAATGTCCGTAGCCGACAATCCGCCCACAATGGCGTCAATGAGCGCATTGCCCTGAATGCTTCCATCCATCCTGAGTGCTCCCCAGCGGGGACCAAGAGTTCACTATCTCACACATAGTCAGATATTCAATTGCCCGGCCCGGCACCGCTCGGAGAAGATGGGGTTATGTACCAAGCCATCCCGGGTCTGCTGGAGATCGTAAGCGGCCAAATTCGCTCCTGGTTTGACACCGTCGCGGTTCGGCCAGTGCGCGCAGCCGCTTCCTCCGATCAACTTCGCCGATCGCTTGGCGGGCCACTGCCCGAAAGCGGTATTCCGGCCGATGAGGTGATCCGCGCCCTCGTCAATGCCGGCACCACCGGGACTGTCGCCTCCGCGGGGCCCCGCTATTTCGGCTTTGTCGTCGGTGGCAGCACGCCCGCGGCTCTTGCCGCCGACTGGCTCGTCTCCACATGGGATCAGAACGCCGGCATCTTCGCTTTATCGCCGCTCGCTTCCACCGTCGAGCTGATTACGGGATCCTGGCTTCGCGAACTCGCGGGCCTGCCCTCCACCATGAGCTTCGGTTTCGTTACTGGTGGCCATATGGCTAACTTCACTTCCCTCGCCTGCGCCCGCCACAGCGTGCTGCGCAAAGCCGGCTGGAACGTCGAAGCCGACGGACTCAACGGCGCGCCACCCATCGAAATCTGCGTCAACGAAGAATGTCACTACACCATCTTGCTGGCGCTCCGGCTCCTCGGCCTCGGCTCATCTCGTGTGCGCGAAATCCCTACCGACGCACAGGGGCGCATGCGCGCAGATCGCCTCGCTGCTATCCTTCGCGAAACTTCAGAACTTTGCATCGTCTGCGCGCAGGCCGGCAACGTTAACACCGGCGCCTTCGATCCTCTGCCAGATATCGCCGATGCGACGAAAGAACATGGTGCCTGGCTTCACGTTGACGGCGCATTCGGGCTCTGGGCAGCAGTCTCGCCGCAATATGCGCACCTCGTGCGCGGCGTCGAGCGTGCCGACTCCGTCGCCACCGATGCTCACAAGTGGCTGAACGTCCCATACGACTGCGGTGTTGTGTTTTGCGCTGACGAACCGGCTCATCGCAGTGCCATGTCGCTCGCCGCCGCATACATCGTTGCCACAGGAACTGAGCGCGATCCCCACGAATTCGTCCCGGAAGAATCGCGCCGCGCTCGCGCGATCCCTGTCTACGCTGCCCTTCGCTCGCTCGGCCGGGGTGGCCTCGCTGAAATGATTGATCGCAACTGCCGCCAGGCCCGCCGCTTCGGCAGTGCTCTCCGCGCCGCCGGCTTTGACGTCCTCAATGACGTAGTGCTCAATCAGGTTCTGGTCTCCTTTGGCACGCCAGAACAGACCCAGGCAGCCGTCGCTGCCATCCAGCAGGACGGCACCTGCTGGTGCGGAGGCACGGTCTGGCAGGGCCGCACCGCCATGCGCATCAGTGTCAGCAACTGGTCTACTACCGATGACGATGTAGAACGTAGCATCGACTCGATCATTCGCTGTGCCCGCTCCGCCGCGGATTAGATGGATC
>DATEPN010000596.1:0-3199 GCA_035273225.1 Acidobacteriaceae bacterium
TCAAGGACATCTCGTTTGAGGTGGCGGCGGGGGAGATCTTCGCTTTTCTCGGGCCGAATGGCGCTGGCAAGACCACCACAA
Organism: Acidobacteriaceae bacterium; assembly: GCA_035273225.1. GTDB lineage: Bacteria > Acidobacteriota > Terriglobia > Terriglobales > Acidobacteriaceae > Palsa-343. The sequence goes on from DATEPN010000596.1 coordinate 82, forward strand.
TCAAGATGCTGACGACGCTGCTGCGGCCGACGACGGGCAGCATTCATCTGGACGGGTTCGATCCGTGGGTGAAGCAGCGGGAAGCGCGGCAGCGCTTTGGGATTGTCTTTCAGGATCCGAGCCTCGACAACGAGCAGACCGCGTACGAAAACATGGAGCTGCACGGGATTCTGTACCACGTGCCGCATCGCGTGCGCGCTGAGCGGATCGAGCAGTTGCTGAAGCTGTTCGAGCTTTGGGAGAGGCGCGACGATTATGTGAAGACCTTCTCCGGCGGCATGAAGCGGCGGCTGGAGATTGCTCGCGGGTTTCTGCACACGCCGAAGATTCTGTTTCTGGATGAGCCGACACTGGGGCTGGATCCGCAGAGCCGGAATCAACTGTGGACGCACGTGAAAAACCTGAACGAGCGCGAGCAGACCACGGTGTTTCTGACGACGCACTACATGGACGAAGCGGATCGGGTGGCGCACCGGATCGCGATCATGGACCACGGGGCGATCATCGCGGTCGGTACGTCCGCGGAACTGAGGCAGCAAACGAATACGGACTCGCTGGAGGCTGCGTTCCTCGCGCTGACGGGGACGTCGCTGCGGGATGAGAGTGCGAACTCGACGGACGCGCTGCGGCGTTTTGCGCAGATGTGGCAGAAGCGTTAGCCAGGGATCAGGGAACAGGCAAGAGGGAACAGAAAAGGCGGCGAGGGAGCACCATGGGCGCGATCTACATCATGTGGTTGCGGGAGCTGAAGCGGTACTTCCGCTCAAAGGCGCAGATCATTGTCTCGCTGGGGCAGCCGACGCTGTATCTGCTGGCCCTGGGGTTTGGGTTTGCGCCGGTGTTTGCGAAGGCCGGCGCGGGGAATTACATCCAGTTCATTGCGCCGGGCGTGATCGGCATGACGGTGCTGTTCAGTTCGATCTTCTCCGGCATGGCGATGCTGTGGGATCGGCAGTTCGGCTTCCTGAAGGAGACGCTGGTCGCTCCGGTGCCGCGGCTGAACATCATTCTGGGGCGGACGCTGGGCGGGGCGACGGTCGCGGTCCTGCAGGGGCTGCTGATGCTCATCGTCTGCGTGATCGCGGGCTTTCGGCCGCAGCATGCGCATGCCCCGGGGACGCCAGGCGCGTACAACTGGCTGGCGCTGCCGGTGGCGTCGATTTTCGTGGCGATGATTGCGATTGTGTTCGCGGCGCTCGGGGCTTCTATCGGTTCAACCATTAAGGACATGCAGGGCTTTCAGGTGCTGATGAATTTCCTGGTCATGCCCATTTTTTTCCTCTCCGGCGCGCTTTACCCGCTGACCGATCTGGGGCCGGTGATGACCTGGATTACCCATGCCGATCCGCTGGCGTACGGGATTGACGGCCTGCGCGGGGTGCTGATCGGCAGCTGGCAGTACAGTTTCGGCTGGCAATTCAACTTCCTGCTCGACTTTGGGATCCTGGCGGTGCTGGCGGCCATTTTTCTGGGAACAAGCGCGTGGCTGTTTTCGCGGATTCAACTTTAGGTACCGGGGGTGTTTGGCACCTGACGTGCAACCTCCCGGCTGGATCGTGCTTCTGGTAACGTGATACTTAACCGATGAACCATCTCGTTTTTGTCTCAGCTTTTTTGCTCTTCCAGGACGCGAACGCGCCCGCTCCATTGGCACCGAACAACGGCAGAGCCATCATTCAGATGGTGGGGAACATGGGGCCGATCGCGCTGACCGTGCTGGTGGTCCTGGCGATCGGGAGCATCTTTTCGTGGGCGATCATTCTGGGCAAATGGGCGGCGTTCAAACGCGCCCGCATTCAGAGCCGGCGCTTTTTGCGCGCCTTTCGCAAGGCCACGCGTCTGCAGGAGATCGCGGCCGTGAGCGAACAGTTCAAGCCCAGCCCGCTGATCAATGTCTTTGACGAGGTGTACGACACCTACAAGCGGCAGACGGGCGGATTCGGTCCTCCGCGGAACATCACAGCGCTGGAGCGCGCCGGGCAGACGGCGGCCAGCGAATCACTGACTCTGATGGAGCAGCGGCTGACCTGGCTGGCCAGCATCGGAGCGATCGCGCCGTTCGTTGGGCTCTTCGGCACGATCATGGGTATTATCGACGCCTTCGCCGGACTGGGCACCGAGGGCACGGCGACACTGCGCGCCGTGGCGCCGGGCGTTTCCGAGGCGCTGATCACGACCGCGGCCGGCCTGCTGGTCGCGATTCCTGCCGTGATCGCCTACAACCAGCTCACCGCCCGCTGCCGCGATTTTGCGGCGCGCATGGATGACTTTGCGCGCGAACTGCTGAACAGCATCGAAGAGGCGGAACTGGGGGCTGATCAGGACCCGGGAGAAAGGTACCGTGGCGTTCACCACTAGAAGCGGACACACGCAGACAGCGCTGGCAGAAATCAACATTACACCGCTGGTGGACGTGGTGCTGGTGCTGCTGGTGATCTTCATGCTCACGGCGCCGGTGCTGCAGTCGGGCATCCAGGTTGCGGTGCCGAAGACGAAGACCGTGAAGGAAATCACGCAGCAGCGGACGGTGGTCACGGTCGACAAGGATCAGAATGTCTACATCAACGACAAGCCGGTGAACCTGAACGACCTGCCGAATATTCTGCGGTCGCAGAACACGGACCCTGAGCACGCGGTGATCTATCTCGAGGCCGACCAGTCGGTGAACTTCGGAGTCTTCGCCGAGGTGATGGACTCGGTGAAGCAGGCCGGCATCACCAACGTGAGCATCGTCACGCGGCCCGCGACTCCAAGCAGAAAGTAGCTCTTCAGGGCTGCGCCTGCGGCCCGCCTCCCGTCAGCAATTTGATGAACTGCGGCCAGAACTGAACGCCCTTCCAGAAGGAGTCGACGGGGAGGCGCTCGTCCTGCCCGTGCGCGCGCATGTCGGCGGGATCGAGTTCGATGGCCGACCAGTTATAGGTGGGAATCCCGGCGGAGTTCGTGTATTTGCTGTCGGAGGCGCCGTCGGCCATGTCCGCGATGACGGGCGTGTTCGGCCAGTAGACGTTGACGAGCTTTTGCAGCGGCTGGATCACCTCGGGCTTGAGCGCGATGGGCGGGACACCCTTGCCTTCCGGGGCTGTTGCGGAAGCTTCGCCATTGTCGGCGACGTAGT
>DATEPN010000597.1:0-3456 GCA_035273225.1 Acidobacteriaceae bacterium
CGGTTGGACTGCGCGGCGGAGAGGGTGGTGTTCAGCTCGTCGAGGCGGGTGAGGACGACGTTGTGGGTGTCGTTGTCGCCGAAGGATCCGGCGGCGCGATCGAGGGCGGCGGCGCGGGCGTCGAGCGCGTCGGTCTGCTGCCTGAGCGTAGCGAGTTGCGCGCGCAACCACGTGGCGGATTGCGCGGCGGCCGCGGTGCGGGAATGGTAGCCGAAGTCCTCAAGCGACTGCACGAGGGCGTTCACGACAGCGGCGGCGCGCTGCGGGTCGGGATCGGAATAGCTGATGTGGATGAGGCGGGTTCCGTTGGCGGGCGCGATTTTCGTGTGGCCGGAGAAGATCTTCAGCGCCAGGTAGCGGCGGTTGGGCGCGTCTTCGAGCGGGACAGAGAGCGGCTCGAGCGGTTTGCGCCAGAAGAAGAGTTTGCGGCGCAGGGCGGTGCTCCAGGAACGACGGCCGGACTGCGCGAAGTAGTCAGGCGTCGGCTCGAGGCCGGTGCGGCGGACGACGTCGAGGACAACGGCGTCGGACTGGAGGATGCCGACTTCCGTTTGCAGGGTGAGGTTGTCGTCGAAGGAGTCACTGACGGGGGTGGTCGGGGAGTCGGCGGTGGTGTTGTCGAGTCCGAAGGCGCCGCGCGATTGCTTGTGCACCTCGATGATGGCGGTGGCACGATAGCGTGGCGTGGCGGCGATCCAGTCGATGAGCGCGATAGCGGAGCAGAGGGCGAGGCCGCTGAGGATCCAGACGCGGCGGCGTGCGAGGACACGCAGCAGATCGGCGAAGGTCCACTCTGCGGGCAAGTCGGCGTCCTGCTGTGGGGCGCGTCGGGTGATGGCAGCGGCGTTATGCATTGCGCAGCAGCACCACCGATCCGTCGAAGTCGAAGCTGAAGTCCATCTCGCTGAGTCCGGCGCCGAGCATGGTGTCGCGGAGGCGGCGGCGATCCTGGGTGTGCAGCAGCAGGAATCCACTGCCGCCCGCGCCGACGAGTTTGCCTCCGTTGGCGCCCCCTGCGGTGCGGGCGAGGTCGTAGAGCCGGTCGATCATGCTGCAGGACATTTGCCGGCTGCGTTGGCGCTTGCGTATCCAGTGCTCGTGCATGAGGCTGCCGAACTCGGCAACGCGGCCACCTTCGAGGACATCGCGAATCTCGCGGCCGAGGGTGCGCGCGAAGTGCAGGCTGTCGAGCATAGACGGATCTTTGGCTTCGGAGAGGCGCTTCTGCTCGTTCAGCAGAGACGAGGCGCTGCGGGTGCTGCCGACGAAGAAGAGCATCAGCGAATCGCGCAATTCGCGCAGCGATTCTTCGCTCATGTGCAGCGGCGTGATGCGCACTTCTCCGTCGGGCAGGTATTCCTGGCAGAGCAGGCCGCCATAGGCGGCGACGTACTGGTCCTGCTTGCCGACGGGCTCGCCAAGGCGATTCATTTCAATCTCGACGGCTTCGCGGGCCAGGGTTTCGGCGGTGACTGGTTCGCGGCGCAGCGCGTACAGCGCGTGGAGCAGGCCAACGAGGAACGTGCCGGAAGAGCCAAGGCCGGTGCCTGCGGGAACATCGGCGACACTGACAACTTCGAGGGGTGACTCGGCGCGTTGCATGCGGATGGCTTCGCGCAGGAGCGGATGGCGAATCTGGTCGCAGGTGGCGGCGTGCTCGGTCTCGGAATATTTGAGGAAGTATCCGGGGAAGAAGCTGCGGTTGACGCTGATGTAGACGTATTTATTGATGGCGGCGGAGATGACGAATCCGCCGCCGTGCTCGCGGTAATACGAAGGGAGATCGGTGCCGCCTCCGCCGATGGAGATGCGCAGAGGCGTGCGGGTCATGATCACTCGAGCACCTCGTGCGTGCGGTTTGGCAGCGGCACGGACGCGGGCTGGAGGCGGGGCGGTGTTTGCGCTGCAGTGATGACGGCTTCGGTTTCGCGGAGACCGGTGAGGGAGCCGATTTCGTAGAAGCGGCTGCGGGCCTGGTACGCGGCGAGGTGGCCGGAGGCGGCGAGACTCGACCAGACCTCGGCCAGATCGAAGGTGCGGGACTGCCAGTGCGCGAGGACGTCACTCTCCATGGCGGAGAGGCCGTAGTCGATGGAGTGCATGGCGGGCGAGGGGTTGTGCTTGTCGTAACGGAGGACGGCGCCGTTGTGGTGCTCGACGTTGCTCGTGCCCCAGCGGTTGTCGTTGCGGAAGACGGTCATGAGCGCAGGCTTGCCGGAGTTGCGGAAGGCGCGCCAGACAGGCTCGATGGGCTCGGCGAGCCAGCTGTCGCCGTACATGATGAGAAAGCGGCGGCCGAGCAGGGGCAGAGCGGCGCGGATGGCTCCGCCGGTGCCAAGCGGGTCTTCGCCATCGTGGCTGTACTGAATGTGCAGCCCGAAGCGGCTGCCGTCCCCGGCGAAGTTCTGGATCTGGCAGCAGAGATGACCGCAGCAGATGACGATCTCGCGCAGGCCGTTGCTGCGGAACCAGCGGAGCTGATGGGCGATGAAGGGCTCGCCGGCGACGCGCATCATGGATTTGGGCGTGTCGAGCGAGAGCGGATAGAGGCGCGTGGCCATGCCGCCGGCCAGCAGCGCCAGGCGCGGAGGCCATGCGGGTTCAGTTCGCAAGCGCGCGCTCATCGGCAGCCAGCTCCTTCAGGGATGTGCAGACGGCCTCGCGGCTGTTCCGTTTTGGGAACCATCCAAGAGCGCGGATGCGGCTGGAGTCGAGACGGACGACGGGCACGTCGCCGCGCCAGCCGCAACGGCCGCCGCTGTAATCGAAGGCGGGCTTCGCGGGAAGGCCGAGCACCGCGGCGGCCATCTCGGCAATCTCGGTGACGGTGACGGCATCCTCGGTAGCGACGTTGAATACGGAGAAGCCGCCCCTGGCGGCCTTCGCCGCGCAGAGTACCGCGTCGACGACATCGCTGACGTGGATGTAGGGCTTGCTCTGCTGTCCGTCGCCGAGGATAGAGAGCCGGCTGGCTTTGGCGCGAAGCCGGCGCAGGAAGTCGTATCCGACTCCGTGCGTCTGGCGCGCGCCGACGACGTTGCCGAAGCGGAAGGCGCAGGCCTGCAGGTCAAACATGGAGCAGTAGCTGGCGATCAGGGCTTCTCCGGCGAGTTTGCTGGCACCGTAGGTGGAAATGGGCTGCATGGGCGCGAAGTCTTCGCGGACGCGCTGTTCGCCAGCGTCGCCATAGACGCCGCTGCCCGAGGCGTAGATGAGGCGGCGCACGTGCGCGCGCCGCATGGCTTCGACGACGTTATTGGTGAGCAGCGTGCCGCGATAGAAGTCGATCTCAGGGTTCTGCGCGGCGAGGGCAATATCGGGATTCGAGGCGAGATGGATGACCCAGTCATGGCCCTCGATCGTCGCGGCGAGCGCGCAGACGTCGCTGGCATCGGCGCGAATGACGGTCAGGCGGGGATTTCCGGCGTGATGAGTATAGTGCCATTCGCGCCCGGA